>DASYLW010000026.1:0-10359 GCA_036009385.1 Caballeronia sp. | reverse complement strand
TTACCGCCGCCGTTAGCGTCGCGGATAATCGGGCGAATGTTCCGTGCGCGGAACTTGAATGGGGCGGTCTGCTCGGTCCAGGCGATGCTCATCGATTCGGCTGGCCGCAGTTGAAGGACGCGGCAACACAATGGTCACGTGTGTGAACGACGGACGAAGGCGTTCTGTCCCCGATGTGATAGCTGCGTCTTGGGTGATGGTAAAAATTTCAAGAAGACCGGTCTCACCCCCGGCGGGCGCCGATAAGAGAAGACCGCACTCCGGTCAACATAAACATAATAAGCACTTCTACTTTTCCACCGAGGCGTGGATCGGCTCATGGAGGCCGCCTGACCTCCAACCACACAGCCGAATGCGCTGAAAAACGCTGGGAATATGTGTGAGTGCAGCGTGAACTCACAACAACTCCGCTCGCTTATTTGGCCTGAGACACCTGTACTAAGGCGTCAATAGCAAGGGCATAACCCTTGATGCCCAGACCGACAATAATCCCGCGCGCTGCCGGCGAAATATACGAGTGGTGACGAAACGATTCACGCGCGTGGATGTTAGAGATATGCGCCTCGATCAGCGCGACGCTCGCGCCCTTGATGGCGTCGTGCAACGCGATCGACGTGTGCGTGAAAGCGCCCGGGTTCATCACGACGCCCAGCATGTTGCCTGCCGCGATCTCGCGGCCCGCTTCGTGGATCCAGTCGATCAGCACACCTTCGTGATTCGACTGCCGGCACTCCACCTCCACGCCGAGCCGCTCGCCGGCTTCCTTGCAAAGTACCTCGACCGTGGCGAGCGTGTCGGACCCATATTGCGCGGGTTCACGCTGGCCTAGCAGGTTCAGGTTGGGTCCGTTGAGAACGAGCACCTTCATCATGACATCACCTCGTCAATATTTGATCTGCGAAACCGCGCGCAGTTGTTCGGGCGTAGCCGTGCCGAAACCAAAGAACTCCAGGTAGGCCGGTATCATTTCGAAGAGCATGTCGGTGCCGACCTGCACCGCGCAACCCTTCTCTTTGGCCGCCCGCAGCAACGGTGTGTATTCGGACTTCATGACGACTTCGCCAACGAAGGTGCCGGGAGAAATGCGGTCGATGTCGAACGGCAACGGGTCGCCCTCATTCATTCCGAGCGGCGTCGCATTGACGACCACGTCATAACCCGCAGGGTCTTTGGACCCTGTGGTGACCACAAGCTGCGAATAGTGCTTGCGCAAGCGGTCCGCGAGCGCTTCGAGCGCAGCGGTGTTGGTATCGAAGAGGGCAAGGCCCGCCACGCCCGCTGCCGCCAGCGATGCCGCGATAGCCGAGCCCACGCCGCCGCTGCCAAGTACAAACGCACGCGCGCCTTTCAGTGACCGGCCCTTGCGTTCAACGCCTCGCGTGAACCCCGCGCCGTCGAACTGATCGCCGAGCAGCGTGCCGTCGGGGCGTCGAACAATGGCGTTGCACGCGCCGGCGACGCGAGCCGTAGGAGTCAGCTCATCGACAAGACTGGTAGTCGTGACCTTATGCGGCATGGTCACCAGCGCGCCGCGAATGTTGGTCAGCCGGAACAGCGCTTGCAGCACGCTCACATAGTCTTCCTCCTTCACGCCCATCGGCATCACCACTGCGTCGATACCGTTCTGCTCGAACCAGGGGTTATAGATCATGGGCGCCTTGAATCCCTCCGTCGGGTAACCGAGGTGGGCAATCAAGGTGGTTTTTCCGCTAATCATGGTTGCATGTCTCAAGAAGTTCGCCGCTCAGTCCGTCAGTTGACCGGCCAGATCAACCCGACGTACATCGCCGACGATAAACACATATGACAGCGCACCGATCAGCGCGGCCGCCCCGACGTAAGCCAGTGCATAGAAAAACGAGCCGGTCTTCGCCACGATCAAGCCGATCACCAGCGGCGTGACAATGCCCGCGAGGTTCGCGCAGAAGTTGAAGATGCCGCCGGTCAGGCCCATCAGGTTCTTCGGCGCGATGTCCGAGATCAGCGTCCAGCCGAGTCCAACCATGCCTTGCCCGAAGAACGCGATCGAGAGGATGGTGATGACCATCGCGTCGCTGTTGACGAAGTTCGCCGAGATGATGGTGGATGCCCCCAGCAAGCCTACGATGATCGGCAGCTTGCGGGCAACGTTGGCAGAGCCGGTTCGCTTGAGCAGAAGGTCGGACACCCAGCCACCGAACATCACGCCGACCGCTGCCGCGAGGAACGGCATGACGGCGAAGAAACCCACCTTGAGCCAGCCCATGTGGCGCTCTGTTGCAAGGTAGGTCGGGAACCAGGTCAGAAAAAAGACCAGCGTGGTATTGCCCGCGAACTGGCCGAGGCATGCACCCGCGATCTGGCGGCGCTTGAGCAACTGGCCGACGTTGCTCCATGAGAACGCGAGCGTCTGCTGGCCGCCGGGCGGCTCAAGTCCGCCCCCGGCAGCAATGTAGTCGAGCTCGGCTTGATTGACGGTCTTTGAATCGTGCGGCTCGCGATAAAAGAGCCACCACACGATCCCGAAGGTAATGCCGATAACGCCGACCACGATAAACAATGCACGCCAGCCGAAGTTCCCCATGATCCAGAACAGCGCCGGCGCGAAACATGCAAGGCCGAGGTATTCGCCCACCGTGTAGATCCCGGTCGCACGGGCACGCTCGTGTTGCGGAAACCACGTGGCGACTACGCGGCTGTTGACCGGAAAACAGGGCGCTTCGCTAATGCCCAGGCCAAAACGAAACAGCAGTAATGACTTGAGGCCAACGGCGAACCCTTGAAACAGCGTAAAGAGCGACCAGAAAGTCAATGCAAGGAAGTACGTGACCTTGCTGCCGAAGCGATCGAGGAAGACGCCGCCCGGTATCTGTGCAAGCGCGTAGGTCCATGAAAACGCGGAGAAGACAATCCCCATCACGGCGGCGTCAATGCCGAGTTCCTTGGTCATGGTGGGTGCCGCAATGCCCAGTACCGTACGGTCCAGGTAATTGATCATGGTGCCCACCGCGAGCAGCGCGAGGATCACGAAGCGCGTGCGCGAGCGTGTGAGAACCGCAACGCCGGCGTGCATTGCCGGGGAATTATGTATGTCTTGCATGAGGCGTCTCCTGACTCAAAGTAATGATATTCCCACCCTGCGAGTGTGGTTCGCGAGCGATGTTATTGATGTGGCGATCCTGGCGGATAACCCGGCACAACATTGAATTGCGCCGCGGCTGCCCCGGGTATTCACCGAGACCGCCGGTGCGCGTAGCGAGCCCCGTATCAGAAGCGATGGATGATACCCACCCCCGCCGCGAACTGGCTTTGCGACGAAGAAGGCGCCGACTGGAATCCATCGCCCAACGTAGCCGTTGCATTGATGATGCTGGATGCGCCTGGTGTCCCCAGCGTCCTGCCCTTCGCGCGCTGGTACGCCTGCAATGCATACAGGCCGGTTCGTTTTGACAGCGAGTAATACTCGGACAAATTGAACTGGTGATATTGAGCGACGCTGTCTATGCCGTTTGCTTTCGTCGCACGCGTGTAGCTGTATCCGGTCGCCAGATCGAGCGAAGGCGCCGCGTGCCAGTGAAGCACGGCGCCGGCCGTGTTGAAGATTGCGGTGTCGCGAAACAGCGAGTGAATACCGGGGATGTACTGCACATTCGAATAGGTTGCCGATACGTCCCACGCGCTATTGAACGTATAGCCCGTGCCGACCGCGATCCGCTGTTGCGCCTGCGCCGTCTGGTACCCGTTGGTCACCGCCGACACGCCCGACTGCCCGGCAGAATTCGTGGTGGAATCCGTGCCGAACGCGCCGCCGCCCGACGTTGAGTTATTGATGCGCGTGATGCCCGCCGCGATTCCGAATGGGCCGTTGACGTACTGGACCGCGCCGCTCCATGTCGAACCCTGATTCACGCTGCCCGGCACGCCCGCGAACGAATATGAGCCGCTGAACGTGAATCCGTAAAGCTTGGGTGACGTATAGACCAGCGAGTTATTCGCGCGGTAGATGGTGTCCAGCTCATCGAGGTCGCCGGGGTGAGCGCCGTAGAAACCGGTGAGCCAGTTGGTCGGACTATACGGCGAGAGGAGCGTGTAATAGGACGTGTACTGGCGTCCGGCCGTGAACGTGCCGTACGTGGCGTTCGTTGCACCCACCCAGGCCTGCCGGCCGAATTCGGCGTTGGTGTACTGCTGTCCGCCGGTCGCGCTGTTAAAACCCGACTCGAGCTGGAAGATGGCCTTGGTGCCGCCACCGAGATCCTCTGCACCCTTCAGGCCGAAGCGGCTGCCCGCCCATACGCCCGACGACATCTTGATGTTGGAACGTCCGCCCTTGGTTGAACCTAGTGTCGTCTGGCTGGTTTGGTAAGTCATCGAGTTATCGACAATACCGTACAGCGTCACGCTGGTTTGCGGATGCGCGGAAGTAGCCATCGCGACCGTGATGGCGACTGCGGCTCCCGCTTGTCTGGATTGATTCATCTACGTCTCCTCCGTGGACTTCTGGTTGGGATCAATGCTGCAGGATTTTTTATTAAGCTTTCCTAACCTATATCGCTACTTGGCGATGGCGGTTGGAGAATTCTCGTACTCAAGGAATGTGTTCAGCAAAAAATAAGGCTGAGTATTACCTGAATGTGCCGCGCGTGAGGCGCTGAATCGGCACGCCGCCACAATAAAGTGATGCGCGACCGCGGACAATGTCTTGTGCCTGAAAGAAATCGATTATCGAACGCAAACGTTCGATAATCGCGCACTACTGGGGTTTGCACTGAGGCTGGGAATTGCTCATGCGAAGCCCGGGAACGATGTCTCGCCGGGCGGACGGCGGTCGGGCGCGTTACGTTGGACGTACCCGCCCGATGACGCTATTGTTTGTCGCTCGCGCGTCCGAGTGGTTACGAGTGGTTACGAGTGGTTACGAGTGGCGATGCCGCCAGCGGAGCGGATACTCAAGCCTCCCGCGCCTTGCCAAGTGCAATCAAATTCCCTTCCCCGAACCCGTGATCGCCACGCCTCTCGACGATTTCGAAAAACATATCGCCGCGATCGCGTTGAATAAAGGTCTGCAGGAAGAGTCGCGCGGTCCCATCAGCGGCAATCGTCCCATCGACCAGAATACCCCTCGAACGAAGCGCTTCAACGTCCAGCCCATGCCCGGGTAAACGTTCATCAAGTTGCTCGTAATACCGTGCCGGCGGCTGCACGAAACGAATGCCTCGCGACCGCAGGATATCCACCGACGAGAAAATATCCTTCGCAACCAGCGCTATATGCTGGACCCCCTCACCCGTGTGATCGGGCAGATAGTCCTGCATCAGGCTCGTGCGGTAGGTGCCTTCCTCATAGACAGGAATGCTCAACGTCTGGCAAGGAGACACGATCACAGGCAGATCCTGCGCCACCTTCCAGTCCGGATGCACTGCATGGATCTCCTTGAAATGAAGGACCTGCAGATAAAACTCGAGCCAGTCCGCCAGCCGCCCCGCACCCACCGTCTGGGTGAAGTGATCGACCTTGCTCAAACCCGCGTCGTTGGAATGCAGCGCCGCGCGCGTTTCCTGTGGGTCGAACCAGGCGAAATCAATATCGTAGATGGACCGGGCCTTGTCGCTTGGCGCCTTCCGGCCTTCCCAATGGTCCACGAAGTAAATATGCGAATCGCCAATACCCTGGATCGCGGGTATCAACAATTCGTTCGGCCCGATGCGCTCGCCCTCGAAATCCCACGCCCCGAATTCGACGGCACGCTCGTGCGAGGTCTCTGCATCGAACACCCTTAGCCCGATCGCGCAAATGCCCACCCCATGGTTCACCGCAAACCGCGCCGCAAACGAATCGTCGTCAGCGTTGATGATGAAATTCATGCTGCCCTGACGAAACAGGGTGACGTCCTTGCTGACGTGGCGCGCCACTTGCGTAAAGCCGAGTTGTTCGAAAAGCGTCCGTAACCGCGCTGGGTCCGGGCTCGAAAATTCCACGAATTCTAGCCCGGCGACGCCCAGCGGATTGTCGCTGTCCTGCAGGGATTGCGCCGAGGCAGCGCCAGGCAGGGAAGCATCGTTGGTCATCGAAAATCACCTCTGAGAAAGTCCGGTCCGTCACTGTCCGTGCACCCGTGCGTCAGCCTTCACGGCCCGCCAGGCGGACCATCCGCGCTGACGCCGAGACAGATTATCGTCTCTGGTATCAAAGCGTCAAACTGTCGATCACTTTTCTCGTGCCAGCAGACGACCGGCTCCGTCAGATCGCCGCCTCACTGCTCCTGATGGCGTCGCTGGGCATGGGCCGCGAGACGAACCGGCGCGTTCACCGCACCATAACCGTCGTAGCCGCCCTTGCGTTGCACGACCTCAAGAAAAAACCGCTCCGCGAATTGCTCCGTATAGACCTGGAAAAACTCGCCATCCGCGTTATCGCGGTCATACAGGATGCCGCCTTCACGCATTTGCGCGAGCTGGGCCGGATCGAAATCGTAGCGCGCCTCGAGATCGTCGTAATAGTTGCGCGGAATGTGCAGGAGCGGCACGCCCCGCTCGCGCAGTTCCGCAACGGCCGCGAAAATGTCGTCAGTCGCAAATGCAACGTGATTCAGCCCGGAGCCGCGGTACGTCGACAGCGACTCCACGACCGCCGTATGCCGGCCCGCCGACGCGTTGAGCACAATCCGCACGGAACCGTCCCGGCTGCGCACTGCGCGGCTTCTCACGAGCCCGTAGGGGTCTGGTAACAGGACCGACGGCTCGGCATCGAAACCGAACGTCGCCTTGAAGAAAAGCACCCACGTATCCAACGTGTCGGCCGGCAGGTTCAGGCACACATGGTCAATACGGCGAAGGGTATCGGCCCGGTCCGGCTTGCCGGTAACGGTCAGGTTGAAATCGGTTTCGTAGAGCGTGGGCTCGCCCGGCGCCTCGTCGACGAAGTACTGCAAGCTGTTATCGGGTGCCTGCACGCTCGGCACCACGCGCTCGTTGGGACCCACCTTGCCCGAAAAAGGCGCGTAGCCAAAAGCGGCCGCGCGCTCGAAGGCTTGCGCGGCGTTATCGACGCGATATGCCGACGCGCACACCGACAAACCATGCGCCTGGTGAAACGCGCTCGCGAAGGAATCGGTTTCACCGTTCAGGAGAATGCACGCGTCGCCCTGGGCGTACAGCGTGACATCCTTTGAACGATGCCGGCCAGCCGCGCGAAATCCCAGGCGTTCGAGCCATTGGGCAAGCGTTGGACCGCCAGCCGGATCGACGGCAAATTCAAGGAACTGAAAGCCGGTGTGCGCCGGCGCGGCGGGCGGATGGAACAAGGTCTCATCAGACGCAGCCTTCAAAGCGCCCGCGCATTGTTCTTCCAAAAATAGCAACGAGCGATAACCATCGACCGCAGTAGCCGCGTTCGGCGCCGCACGAAAGCCGTCGTTGAAAATCTCCAATGAGAGCGGTCCCGCGTATCCCGACGCCAGTACCTGGCGCGCAAAGCCTGCTACGTCGAGATCACCTTGCCCCGGGAAACAACGGTAATGCCGGCTCCATTCGAGCACATCCATTGCCATCTTCGGCGCATCCGCGATCTGCACGAACGCGATCCGGTCTGCCGGAATGCGAGCGATCTCCTCGACTGAATCGCCGATGGAAAGCGTATGAAAGCTGTCAAGAATCAAACCGAGGTTCGAATGGTCGAGCGTGTCGACCAGCCGCCACGCATGCTTGTACGAATTGACATGCCGCCCCCAGGCGAGCGCCTCGTAACCTGCCATCACGCCTTCCGAGCGCGCGAGGTCGGCGAACTGACCGAGCTGATCGACGATCAAGGCATCGTCGCCCATCGAATCTGCCGATGCATTGCTGCACACCAGCACGCGATCCGTGCCGAGCTCATGCATCAATTCGAACTTGCGCCGCGCGCGTTCAAGATTGCGGACCAGTCGCGCAGGCGCTACTCCCTCGAAGTCGCGGAAGGGCTGGAACAGCATGATCCGCAGGCCGAGGTCAGCACAGATGCGCCTGACGTCGGCGGGTGAGCCATCGAAGTACAGCAAGTCGTTTTCGAAAATCTCCACGCCGTCGAACCCGGCGCGGCTGATGGCCTTGAGCTTCTCGACCAGCGTACCGCTGATCGAGACGGTGGCAATTGAACGTAGCATCGTAAGTTCTCTTTCAACGGGCAGGCCGCCGCTGACATGCGAGGCACCGCCGTATTCCTGTAGCTATATCGGTTGCCGGCGCGAGGCTAAAGTGCCGGTAAATGCAGCATTTCCCGGGCCTGCGCCGCAGTTGCAACCGGACGGCCATAATCGCTGCACAGCGCAGCCACGCGGCTCACCAGTTGCGCGTTGCTCGTGGCAAGCGTGTCCTTGTCCCAGCGAATGTTGTCTTCAAGACCGGTGCGGCAGTGACCGCCCAGTTCAAGCGTCCAGTGGTTCACTTCAAGCTGGTGCCGGCCGATGCCCGCGGCTGTCCAGGTTGCATCGGGTAGCTCGGCACGCAGCCGCTCCACTTCAAACGCGAGGATTTCGCGCTTGGCCGGCAACGCGTTCTTCACACCCATCACGAACTGGACATGGACCGGAGACGCCAGCAATCCCTGCGCGACCAGATCGACGGTGCTGTAGAGCATGGCCAGATCGAAGATTTCTATTTCGGGTTTGACGCCGTGATCGAGCATCGATTTCGCAAGCGAGCGTACGAAGTCAGGCGGGTTCTCGTAGACCGTAGTCGGAAAGTTGACCGATCCCGTAGCGAGCGAAGCCATGTCCGGCGCCAAGTCGAGCATCGCGCCGCGCTGCTCGAAAGAGCGCCCGCGGCCGCCCGTCGAAAACTGGATGATGATGTCCGGGCAATGTTGCCGGATGCCGTCCTGAAGCGCTTCGAAACGCGAGCGGTCCGAGCTCGAATTCTCCTGCTCGTCGCGCACATGCAGATGCACGAGCGACGCACCCGCCTCGTACGCCGCATGAGTGCTCTCGACCTGCTCGGTGATCGAAATAGGCACCGCCGGATTGTCCTTCTTGCGCGGCACGGAGCCCGTGATTGCAACCGAGATGATGCAGGGATCAGTCATGATGTACTTTCCATTGAATGAGGGGTGCGTCCATGCCGCGATTCAAGGCGGGATTCAAGCCGGGATTCAAGCCGGGAACCCGGCGCCTTGTGCTCAGGTCCGCTTCATGCCACCGGCGACCAGTACGGAAATCAGGCAGCCAATAGCCAGGTAAGCCGCTACCGGATGCCACGAACCGCCCGCGAAGCTCACCAGCGCCACGGCGATGAACGGCGTGAAGCCGCCGCCGACCACACTCGCCACCTGATAACCCACGCCCGCGCCGCTGTATCGATACTCGGTGCCGAACAGTTCGGTGAACATCGGCTGCTGGACGCTCACCACCATGTCGTGCGCGATGTTCGCCAGCATCACCGAAAAGATCACGATCCAGACGGTCGAGCGGGCGTCGAGTGCGAGGAAGAACGGAATGGCGCTGAGCATGCCGACGACCGCCCCGATCATGTAAATACGGCGGCGTCCAAAACGGTCGGCGAGAATCGCGAAGCACGGAATGGTCAGGATGCTGACCGCCCCCACGAGCAAGCCGATGTTCAGGAAGAACTGGCGCGGCATGCCGAGATTGGTCGTTGAATAGCTGAGGGCAAACGCGGTGACGATGTACATCGTGAAGAGTTCAGCGAGGCGCAGCGCGATGATCAGCAAGAATGCTTTCGGATGCCGGCGTAACGCTTCGAAGATCGGCAGGCGCCCGGTTCGCTGGCCCTTCTCGATGACCTTCTTAACGAACTCCTGCGACTCCTCCATGCTCGATCGCACCCACAGCCCGATCAGGACCAGCACGACGCTGAACACGAACGGGATGCGCCAGCCCCAGGTCTTGAAGGTTGCGTCGTCCATGGTCTGGCTGAGGATCGAGACAATGCCGGTTGCGAGCACCAGGCCCACGCCGTAACCGACCTGTACACCGCTGCTGTAGAACGCCTTCTTTTTGCCGGGCGCGCTTTCCACTGCCATCAGCGCCGCGCCGCCCCACTCGCCGCCGACCGCGAAGCCCTGGATCGCACGCAACGCAATGAGCAGGACCGGCGCCCACCAGCCGATGGCGGCGAACGTGGGCAGCAAGCCGATCATCGCGGTTGAGAGACCCATCATCATCACGGTCAGCACAAGCATGCGCTTGCGGCCTAACCGGTCGCCATAGTGGCCGAACACAAAGCCACCCAGCGGACGAAACAAAAACCCTACGCCGAAGGTCCCAAACGCTGCGAGCGTGCCCATTGCAGGACTGACTTTCGGGAAGAACTCGGTGTTGAAAACGATCGCGGCGATGATGCCGTAGAGCAGGAAGTCATACCAGTCGACCACTGCACCGACAAAACT
>DASYLW010000025.1:0-3067 GCA_036009385.1 Caballeronia sp. | reverse complement strand
GATCGACTGTCGCGCCCCGCATCGTCTCGGATTCGAGCAGCTCTTCGGCAATCGCGCGCAGCACCGGCTCGTTGTCGTGCAGCAGCGCGTAGCATGCTTCATTCAAGTCTTTCAGCAGAATGTTCGCGTGCCCGATCGAGGTTTTCATCTGCAAGCCGGCGTACTGCGCCGGCAATGCCGCAAGGCTGAACAGATGGCCATCCGCGTTGAAGCCGAACTTCGACACCATATCAAGGCCGATCCGCGACGCTTCCTGCAAGTCCTGCGCGGCACCGCTCGATGCTTCCGAAAACATGAGCAATTCCGCATTCCGTCCGCCCAGCAGCACCTGAATCTCGTTGCGTATTTCGGTCTCCAGGTACAAGTGCTTGTCCTGCGCCTTCGTGATCAGCGCGGCGCCCAATGCGCCGCCACGCGGCAGAATCGTGACCTCTTCAAGCACGCCGGTGCCGAGCAATGCGGCGACGAGTCCGTGGCCCGCTTCGTGAACCGCGATCCGCTTGCGTTCGTCGTCGTTGAGCGCGCGTTCAGCGCCGCTTACGTCGCCTATGCGCGCAATCTTGATCGCCTCGACGAAATGTTTCGACGCCACCTCGTCATCGCCCGCTTTGTGCGCGACCAGTCCAGCCTGATTGACGATCATCGCGAGCGTGGCCGGCGAAAGCCCTGTTGTCAAACGCGCCAGTTGATTGAAGTCGATGTCATCGGATTTCGATGTCAGCTTCGCGGCGTAGAAACTAAATATCTTCGTGCGGTCTTCGAGATCGGGCAGACGAACCTGCACGGTGCGATCGAAACGACCCGGACGGCGCAACGCTTCGTCGAGATTGTCTGGATGATTGGTCGCCGCAACGATGATCACGCCTTGGTTCGACGCAAAACCATCCATTTCCGCAAGCAACTGATTGATGATCCTGTTGCTCTCCGCTTCAACAGGACCGCCGCCCGTGTCCGTGCGTTTCGCGAGGCCGTCGGCTTCGTCGATGAAAATCACGGTCGGCGCATTCTTGCGCGCGAGTTCGAAAAGCCGCTTGACCTTCTGAATGCCGACGCCGTAGTACTTCGCGCTGAAATAGCTGCCGGTAATCGAAATGAAGTTTGCGCCGCATTCGCCTGCGAGCGCCTGCGCGAGACGCGTCTTGCCGACGCCCGGGCCGCCGACCATCAAGATTCCGCAAGGCGCGCGCACACCCATTTTGATGAACGGCTCAGGGTTGGTCAGATAGGTCTGAATGTCCAAGAGCGCGGCCTTTGCTTCTCCCGCGCCGATCACGTCGTCGAAGCAAAGCGCCGGTGCACGCTCGAGCAGCTTCGCGCCGGCCGTCATTTCACGGCGCATGAACCAGATCAAGCCACCGATCAGCAACAGCGGCAGCATCGGACTAAGCACATCGTGCATCTTCCCGAATGCATCGATCCAGCGATACATGCCCGTGCGAATGTTCGCATCCGGCAACCACGCCAACTGATACGCCGCGCGCGCGTCGTGCTTTAGTTCGGGAAGCAGCAGTGCACTGGATAAAGTCGCGTTGCGGTCGGTAACGAAGTACTTCACGCCGTCGCGTGTCGACACCAGAATCGCATTTGGGCTCACGCCGATCGCCGTCACGTCCTGCTCGCGAATATCGCGCAGCAGTTCAGAAGCGTCTTTCTCCTGATGCGTCCACGCCGATGCATCGATGCGCATCTGGTTTGCGACTCCGCCAAGCGCCGGCGAAAGCTGTATGTGTTGCTCGTGGCGCCAGAGCAGCAACATGACGAGTCCGGCGAAGGCCGTGGCGGTCACCGTGAGCGCCGCGTAGCGCCCGTATCGGGACCAAAGCGAATTCTTTGCCGGTTTCATCAATTGATTCCTAAAGAGGAAGCTGCGTTCAGTATGCGATCTACACATTGCGTCACACCGTCAGCGACATTACCGTTTTGTTATCCGACACGCTGATCCGATGAGCGCGTTTGTTCCGGAACAGGACCATTCCATGAACTAATTCGATTGCTTCTGCTTCGGAATGGATGTCTTATACCTGTGTATCACCGGCTGACAGGTACCGGCTCCCGGAACATAGCCGCAAGTACTGACGCCGTCGACTATACAAAGGTATCTGGGCTCTACACTCACGGAGGACTGCGGTGACCATTCGTACAATGGTTTTCTTTGGATCGCCCGCATATCTTGCTTCCTTGGACGGTACGATCGTTTTGTGAGGCGCGACATGTCAGACGTTCTACATAACTGGATTTTTATCGGTTGCAACGTACATCAACGCGGCAGACCGTACCGTGATGGAACTCAGAAGAAGGAGTACTGATGAAGTTTTCATCGTGGCACATAAGGAAGATCATGATGATGAAGATTAGATACCCCCGCTTCACCGCCATCGAGTTGTGGGTCCTGACTATCTCCATCATAGTCGCAGCCGGAATGCAGATATCAGTGTAGCGGCTGTGATCGGTCAAATGATCCTGCGTTGGTTCCGCGTGGACGATTGGCGCTCCCATGGCCTCGCCGCCGGCGTGGCGGGCAGCGGGGTGGCGGCCTCCCAGATCGCACCGCTCTGCGGTATTGCCGCCGCCTTCTCGGCGATCGGCATCGGGATGAACGGCATCGTTACCGCGTGCATCGTTCCGCTGCTCGCGATGCTTTGGCTTAACTAAAGTTGCGCACCGCCTGAGCTGTCACGCCAAGCACAGGGCCGGCGGATTCTGTTCGAGGGGCAGAGCGGCCCGTAGTTGTGCTGAAGCCCTTGTAATGAGCTTGGACCGAAGGGGTAGCGTTATTCGGTTAAGGAAGGCCCCGTCAAGCGAATGAATGGACCTACGCTTGCCCTCGTTCATGCCAATCATCTATCTCGGTTCGCGCGCGATACTCAAGCGCACTGAGTGCCATCAATGGGTCGATCTTCGCCCTTGGAATGACCATTTCAAGGGCCGGGGGCGCGCCTTTACTCTTATCCCTGTCGGTACGTTCAATCACTGCATGGCATACCCACTGGACGCCGAGCTCATCCGCCACAGCATCCGCGGTCACACAGAAGCCACGATGTTCGAAAACCATAAACCCTCCAGACAT
>DASYLW010000024.1:0-2855 GCA_036009385.1 Caballeronia sp. | reverse complement strand
GGTGCGTGCCGCGCTGGAACACACGCTCGCCGCGGTGAACGCCGTGGTCAGGAATACATTCCAGGCCGGGCGCTATGAGCTTGAGATCGTCGCCTCGCAAGATGAAATCGCCTATCCCACGGAACGCTTTCCCGCGCTTGGGGTGGACCCCGAGTAGCGAGCGGGACACCTGGCCCGGACCACGAACGCTTCCGCGAGCGGGACCGGCACTTGCTTCATCCCCTGACGTCTCCGGTCCAGGCCGGCCCCCAGCAGGTGCGTCGCGAACAGGCGCTATGCAGTTGAAGCGGCGCGCGAGCCGCGCGCTTCGCGTCGAACCAGGGAACCTCATGAATCCAGTACTCGAAGGTCAGATCGCGCTCGTCACCGGCGGCAGTTCGGGCATAGGCTACGGCGTGGCGCAGGCGCTCGCCAATGCCGGCGCGAGCGTCGCGATCAACTACCACTCGCATGGCGAAGCCGCTGAAGCGCTCGCGGCATCGATTGAAAAAGCCGGCGGCCAGGCCATCGCAATCCAGGCCGACGTCTCCCGCGAAGCCGAGATCGACGCCATGTTCGATACGCTGATCAAGCGTTTCGGCACGGTGGACATCGTGGTCGCGAATTCCGGCCTGCAGAAAGACGCGAAGTTCGTCGACATGACCCTCGCCGACTGGAACGCGGTAATGACCGTGAATCTCACAGGCCAGTTCCTCACCGCACAACGCGCCGTGCGCGAATTTCTCCGGCGCGGCCCGCGTCCGGTGTCCAAAGCGCTCGGCAAGATCATCTGCATGAGCTCGGTGCATGAAGTCATTCCCTGGGCGGGACATGTCAACTACGCGTCGTCGAAGGGCGGCATTCAGATGATGATGAAATCGCTCGCGCAGGAAGTCGCGCCGCACAGGATCCGCGTGAACTCGATTGCACCAGGCGCAATCCGCACGCCGATCAACAAGGCGGCGTGGGATAACCCCGAAGCGTTGAAGGCGCTGCTCGAACTCGTGCCCTACGGGCGGATTGGCGAGAGCGAGGATATCGGCCGGGCAGCGGTCTGGCTGGCTTCGGACGACAGCGATTACGTCCTCGGCACTACCTTGTTCGTGGACGGCGGCATGACCCTGTATCCGGGCTTTGCGGACAATGGTTAGCCCCCGCAAAGACCGCTCCGCCATCGGTATTGAGGCGCATGGCCTGATCGGCAACATGCGCACGACCGCGCTGGTGTCGACTGAAGGCGTGATCGACTTCATGTGTTTTCCGCGCATCGATTCGCCGACCGTGTTCGGGTCGCTGCTGCACCCTGAACGCGGGGGTGCTTTCAGCATTACGCCGGCCTTCGAAGTGTCGCGCACGAAGCAGATGTACCTGCCGGAAACGAACGTGCTGCTCACGCGCTTCATGTCGGCGCGGGCCGTGTGCGAGATCGTCGACTTCATGCCGGTCGCAGACGTGGAGGACGACGCGAAGGCGACGTCCAATTGCGTGGTGCGGATCGTGCGTGCGATTTCCGGCGATATGTCCGCGCAAATGCGCTGCGCGCCGCGTTTCGACTATGCCCGCAGCAGTCACGAAACCGCTCAGGTCGATGCCAATACGCTGCGCTTCACACCCGCAAGCCAGGCGGCCGACGCTCAGACAGAAGCACTCACGCTTGATGCAACCGTGTCATTGTCGATCGATCATGACGACGCTGTCGCCAGCTTCGATCTCAAGCAAGACGAGATCGCGTGCTTCATCTTCGGCGCGCAATCCGAAGTGATGCGCAAGACGCTTCCTTGCAAGCGAGCGCTGTCCGACACCATCGATTTCTGGCGCGAATGGTCGGGGCAATCCACCTACCATGGCCGCTATCGCGAAGTCGTGATGCGCTCGGCGCTGTTGCTCAAGTTGCTGAGTTCGCGCGCAACTGGCGCGATCGTCGCCGCGCCCACGTTCGGGTTACCGGAGACATCGGACGGCGGACGCCGTTGGGATTACCGATACACCTGGATTCGTGACGCTGCATTCTCCGTCTACGCGTTGCTCCGGCTCGGCTATACGGGCGAAGCGCGCAACTTCAAGGACTGGATCGCCGAGCGCAACAAGCAGTGCGGCTCGGATGGATCGTTCAGCGTGATGTACGCGGTAGACGGTGAAGAGTCGCCGGAGGAAGAAATCGTCCCGGAACTGTACGGCAGCGGCGCCGCGCCCCCGCTGATCGGCAATGCCGCGCGCGATCAAACGCAGCTCGACGTCTACGGCGCGCTGCTGGACGCCATCTATCTCTACAACAAATATGGCGAAGCCATTTCCTACGACGGCTGGCGCCACGTTACGCGCACCGTGAACTTCGTTGCGAAGAATTGGGAACAGGCGGACCAGGGCATCTGGGAATTCCGCAACGGCGGGCGGCCCCTGCTGCATTCGCGACTGATGTGCTGGGTCGCGATGGACCGCGCCATACGTCTCGCTCAAAAACGTTCGCTGCCCGCGCCGTTCGCCGAGTGGAACGAGGTCCGTGACGCCATTCACGAAGATATTTACACGCACTTCTGGAATGACGAGATACAGAGCTTCGTCCAGACGCCCGATTCGAAGACCCTCGATGCATCGACGCTGATGATGCCGCTCGTACGTTTCATCGGCCCGAAAGATCCGCGCTGGCTTTCGACGCTCGATGCAATCGGCAGCGGACTGGGCGTCGATCCGCTGATTTTTCGCTACACGCGCGGCGATACGCTCGACGGACTTCCCGGCGAAGAAGGTGGCTTTAGCGCGTGTTCGTTCTGGTACGCGGAAGCACTCGTGCGAGCGGGGCGAGTGGACGAAGGACGGCTTATATTCGAGAAAATGCTGGCCTATGCCAACCATGTCGGCCTTTACTCTGAAGAAGT
>DASYLW010000023.1:0-4213 GCA_036009385.1 Caballeronia sp. | reverse complement strand
GGCGCTCATTGCCCGCAACCGGCGGCACGAACGGATACGAACCGGTAGCGAGCACGAGTTTGTCGTAGTCCAGTACCTCGCCGGTCGACGCCGTCACGGTCCGCGCCGCGCGATCAATCGACACGGCCTTCGCATTCAGTTCGAGCCGGACGTTCGCGCGTTCGAAGAATCCCGGCTCGACCAGCGACAGGTCCTGCGCCGATTTGCCGGAGAAGAATTCCGACAGATGCACGCGGTCGTAAGCCGGCCTCGGTTCTTCGCATAGCACGGTGATGTCGAGCCCATGCGCTGCATTCTCAGCGAGGCATTCGAGGAACTTATGGCCGACCATGCCATGGCCGATGACGACAATTTTCATGATCAGGACACTCTCAATTTGCAATGCTGTTGTTGGCACCCAATGCATCTGCACGCAGCACAGCTTCCTGTGCCTTATGCTCGGAACTGAAGCGCACCGCCAGTGCGCACAACGCAGACAACGTAACCAGCACGCCGAGCATGGCGAGCGTTTGCTGGACGTTGCCAAAGCCCTTCATGAGGAAACCCGCTGCCACGGCACCCACGTTGCCGCCCGCGCCGATAATCCCCGCCACGCCGCCCAGCGCCCGGCGATCGATGAACGGCACGAGTGCGTAGGTCGCGCCACAGGCCATGTGCGTGAACAGGCCGAAGCTCAGCATCGCGACCACGGCTAGCACCACGCTGTCCGCATGCGAGAACCAGAAAAGCCCAAGACCTTCGCCCGCGATCAGCACGAACAGCAAGGTCGAACGAATCTCCAGGCCGCGACGTGCCGCGGCCTTGTCCGAGAGCCAGCCACCGAGCGCGCGGGCAAACAGCGCGAGCAAGCCAAAGCTGCCGGCGGCGACACCGGCAGCTTTCAGCGACAGGTGAAAGTGATCGACGTAATAGATCGCGGCAATGTTATGGATGAATACCTCGACGCCAAAGCAAGCCGCATAGGTGACGAAAAGCATCCACACGCGGTAGTTCGCGCAAGCCGTGCGAAAGCTCGCCCAGCCGCCCTTCTTGCCGCCATCGATAGTGATTCCGCGAGCGCGCAATTGCGTGAAGTTGCCTTGCGGGCAGTCCTGCGTGAAGCGCCAGTAGAACCAGGCCATCACCGGCATGGCCAGCCCTGGGACAACCAGCGCGAGGCGCCATGCGGATGCATCTGCGGCGCCGAGCGCGAGCATGCCCGCAAGCAGCAACGGCACCAGCATTTGCGCCGCGCCTGCTCCGGCATTGCCCCAGCCGGCGCTGGCCGCGTTAGCCGTGCCGACCACGTTCGGCGCGAACATCACCGATGTGTGGTACTGCGTAATAACGAAGCTCGCCCCCACGGCGCCAATGCCCAGGCGGCATAGCAGGAAGCTTTCATAACCGCCCGAGAGCGCCGCGCCGAACACAGGGAATGCGCCAAGGATCAGCAACCCCGTATAGACGTTGCGCGGACCGTAGCGGTCGCACATCGGGCCAATCACGAGTCTTACCAGGATCGTCGCGGCGACCGCAGCAATGTTGATATCGGCAACCTGGTCGATGGACAACCCGAACTCGCGCTTGATCAACGGCATCAACGGCGCACAGGCGAACCAAGCAAAGAAGCAGACGAAGAACGCCATCCACGTGAGGTGGAAAGCACGCATGGGCACGGTGCGCAGGCTGAAGAGATCAATCCGGATTGCTTGGTCTGCCATTGTTTTTCCGCAAAACAAAAAGGCGTCCCGTGAATTCAGCCAATGACTGAGTTCAGGGGACGCCTTTGTCCAAAAAGCCCGTCACGGGCCGCTGCTGAAGCCTTGCAATGAAACTGGACCGCCGTTGATCCATGGACGCTCTAAACGCAAGCGCCATGCCATGTTCCGTGTCTCTTTAGTCGGCGGGCGCTTGCGGTTGGTCGCGCATTTTCGGCCGCCTGCGAGCGGTGCATTTTGATGCAACGCCGCACACTCGCGGTGCGTTCCGGCACTGTGCGCGTGCGAGCGGCATGCCACCATATGCCATCCAGCCATGAGCGTCCCGATCCGCTACACAAGATAAAAGGGGCGTCGTTCAGGCGCACACGCATGACGAGCGGGGCTTCGTGCGGCGGGCGGCTTACTTCCACAGGGTCACTCGGCGCGCGTGTTAAACCCATCCTTTTCTGGCCTGGATATTGCCTGTGTCTGGCAGTGCACGGCAACGATGTCGGGCGCGTGGATATCACAGTCTTATTGATGTGAATGCCGGTAAACACCGGCGACTCAGGACAACGGCGTCCCTTCGTGCAAGAGCACGAGCGGACGCCGTTTTTCGTTGGAGCCCGGCGGCCGATGCATGCTTGTCAAGCCACCAAAGGACATCACGATGACAATAGGGAAGGTCACCTTGCTTAGCGCCGGACCCGGCGATCTGGACCTGCTCACGATCAAAGCTGCCAAAGCATTGGCGCTGGCGGATATCGTGCTGCTGGACGATCTCGCCAATCCCGAGATCGTGTCGCTTGCGCCGCAAGCGCGCGTGATCCGGGTGGGCAAGCGCGGCGGCTGCAAGTCAACACCGCAAGCATTCATTCAGCGGCTGATGCAACGTTATGCACTCAAGGGACTGCACGTGGTTCGCGTGAAGGGTGGTGACGCCCTGCTGTTCGGACGCGCGGGCGAAGAGCTCGCAGCACTGCGGCACGCGCAGATTCCGGTAGAGATCATCAACGGCATTTCATCCGGCTTTGCAGCGGCCGCGAGTCTCGGGATATCGCTGACACATCGGGAGCATTGCCAGGGTGTGACCTTCGTTACGGCGCACAAGCAGGATCATGGCGAACCCGACTGGGCCGCGCTCGCGGCAACCGGCACGACGCTCGCGATCTACATGGGCATGACGCGCATCGAAAGCCTGTGCCATGCGCTGCTCTCGGCGTTGCCGGCGTCCACCCCTGCCGCAGTGGTCCAATGGGCAGGAACAACATCCGAGCGACGCTGGCTTGGGCGGCTGGATTGCATGGCTACCGATGCCCTGAAAGCAGGTCTGCAAAGCCCCGCCGTGATCCTCGTTGGCAATGCGATCAGCGAAGCGGCAGATTGGGTCAATCACCATGGCACCAGCGCTTTTGCCGTGGACAAGCAAGCGGCCTTCAACGCATGGCAAGACATCACTGAAGCGGTCCAGCATGCAGCCTGAGCGGTTTTCGATCCCCATCGTGCGCAAGCGGTTTTTATCGAGCGCGATGACCGGCCGCTGCTCAGCGTTGCGGCAGGCTGATCTTGCATGAGCTATCCCGGCGCCTGACCCATGCTTCGCGTGCTGCTCGTCACCGACACCGACAAACCCATTGGCGATCTTCGCCAAGCACTCGCACGCCTGGGCTACGACATGCTGGCCGAGGTGGCGACCCCTGCCGCCTTGCCCAAGGTGGTGGAAGAACAGCGCCCGGATGTGGTCATCATCGACACCGAATCACCTTCACGCGATACGCTCGAACAGCTCGCCGTGATGAACGAAACCGCGCCTCGCCCGGTCCTGATGTTCAGCAACGATGCCGACCAGAAACTGATTCACGCGGCGGTCGGCGCGGGCGTGAGCGCTTATCTTGTCGAAGGGCTGGAGGCCGCGCGGCTTGCACCCATCCTCGAAGTCGCTCTCGCGCGTTTCGCACGCGAGGAGCAATTGCGCAAGCGGCTCGCCGAAGCCGAAAACGAACTCGCGGACCGCAAGCTGATCGACCGGGCCAAGCGCCTGTTGATGGACCGGCGCAAGATGTCAGAACCGGAGGCATACGCCATGCTGCGCAAACGCGCAATGGACGAGGGAATGAAGCTTGCCGAGGTTGCGCGCCAGTTGGTGTCGATGGCCGATTTATTAGGGTAGCCCCAGAACATGAACACGCCCAAAGCCGCTTTGAACCACGCGTCCGAGCGACCCGAGAAGACCCACATCCGCCTGGGTTTCGTGGCGCTGAGCGATGTCGCCCCGCTCGCCGTTGCGAAGATCCTCGAGTTTGGCCACAGCCACGGCTTGACGCTCGAACTGTGCCGGCAACCCTCCTGGGCGGCCGTGCGCGACAAGCTGTTGTCCGGCGAAATCGATGCGGCGCACGCGCTTTACGGGCTCGTGTACGGCGTCCAACTCGGTATTGGCGGACCGCAAGGCGACATGGCCGTGCTGATGGTGCTGAGTCGAAATGGCCAGGCCATCACGCTGTCGAATCCGCTCGCCGAAGCGCTGAGCAGGA
>DASYLW010000022.1:0-8785 GCA_036009385.1 Caballeronia sp. | reverse complement strand
GCCGTCATGGCCCGACTGCCCGCCGACACGCCGTTCTACTCGGTCGCCAAGCTCGATCACACCATGCCGTTCTACCTCGGCCACACCATGATCATGGTCCAGGAACCCGACGAATTGCAGTTCGGCGTCACGACGGAGCCTGAGAAGTGGGTGCCGACCATCGACGAATGGATTCAGCGCTGGGACGCGCAACGCTACGGTCTTGCGCTGATCCCGCCCGGCCGCTACGACGAGTTGCTGGCAAAGCACGTGCCTATGCAGGTCATTGCGCGGGACGACCGACGGGTGATTGTCGAGAAACCTCAACCTTGAAACAATGGCGCCGCGCGTTGGCCTGAGCAACGGCCGGCCAGCGAATACGAAGCCGGAGACGCCGCCAAGCCTCACCGCTGTGCCGCACTCAGCTAAAAAAATCCCTATTACGGCCTACGATGAACCCGATATCCTTCATTTGCATCATCACCGGCGTCATGCTGAACGCCGGCGCGCAGTTGCTGCTCAAAGCGGGTGTAAACGCCGTGGGTCATTTCGAATTCACCCCGGCGAACATCGTGCCGATCGGTTTCAAGATCGCGACGCAATGGCCGATCATCGGCGGACTGGCGTGTTACGTGTTCAGCGTGGTGGTATGGATCGTGGGATTGTCGCGGGTCGATGTTTCCATCGCTTATCCCATGCTCTCGCTCGGTTACGTGGTGAACGCATTCGCGGCGTGGTATTTATTTGGCGAAATCCTGTCATTGCAACGACTGGTCGGCATCGGCATTATCCTGGTCGGCGTCGTGGTCCTGACGCGCGGTTGAGGGGCTCAGGCGGACAATGCCTTAAGCGAACCCGCACCCGGCTGACACTATGCGTCAGAGACTGGGCTTCAAAGGCTGTGCTTCAAAGATCTCACCGTTCCTTTTCTTCACAGAGCTTCCATGACCCAGAACGTGGCTTCCAATACGCTTCCCTTTCTGCCTTTCGTGCGCGCCGAGATCGACGAAGAGACGATTCAGGGCGTCGTCGACGTGCTGCGTTCAGGCTGGATCACAACCGGTCCGCAAAACCAGCAGTTCGAAGCCGAACTGTCCGCGTATTGCGGCGGCCGCCCGGTGCGCACCTTCAATTCCGGCACGGCGACCATGGAGATTGGCTTGCGTATAGCGGGTGTGGGCGAAGGCGACGAAGTGATCACCACGCCCATGACCTGGGTCTCGACCAGCAATGTGATCATTGAAACAGGCGCTACGCCGGTGTTCGCGGATATTGACCCGGTCACGCGCAATATCGACCTGAACCTGCTCGAAAAAGCCATTACGCCACGTACGAAGGCAATCTTGCCGGTGTACCTGTCCGGTCTGCCCGTCGATATGGACCGGCTGTACGGCATTGCGCGCGAGCATGGGCTGCGCGTGATCGAAGACGCGGCCCAGGCGTTTGGATCGTCCTGGCGCGGCCAGAAGATCGGTGCTTTCGGCGATATTATTTCGTTTAGCTTTCATGCAAACAAGAACGTCACGTCGATCGAAGGCGGCGCGCTCGTCCTGAATAACGAGGAAGAAGCCGTGCTCGCACAAAAGTACCGGCTGCAAGGCATCACGCGCACGGGCTTTGACGGCATGGACTGCGATCTCCTCGGCGGCAAATACAACCTCACCGATGTCGCCGCCCGCGTCGGCCTCGGCCAGCTCAAGCATGTAGAGCGCTTCACGGAACAACGCCGTGAGCTGGCACGCGCATACTTTGAGAGTTTCGCGAACGGCGCGGCCGTGCGAATGGGCGTGCAATTACCGGTCCCGAATTTCGCCGACAGCAACTGGCACATGTTCCAGATCGCGCTGCCGCTCGAGCGCCTGTCGCTTACGCGCTCGGCGTTCATGGGCCTGATGAAGGAACGCGGCATTGGCACGGGCGTGCATTACCCGGCGCTGCACCTGTTCACGCTGTATCGCGGACGCGGGTTTCACGAAGGCATGTTCCCGCACGCCGAAAAATACGGCGCATCAACGGTCACGCTGCCGCTTTTCACGCAGATGACCCAGGACGACGTCACACGCGTCGTGCACGCAGTCAACGAAATCTGCGAGGCGCACGCCATTTAGTGCACCGAAGGCCCCGCAGGCACGCACGCCATGCTGTGGCACAGCAAAACAAGAACCCCATTTATCACCACGGACATCTAGCGGAACCATCGTCAACATGAGTCAAACGGATTTTCTGCCGACCGGCCCGGAATTAACGGTCGTGGTCCCGGTGTACAACGAAGAAGAAGGCCTCGCTGCCCTCTTCTCCCGCCTGTATCCCGCGCTCGACGCGCTCGGCGCAACGTATGAAGTGATCTTCATCAATGACGGCAGCCGCGACAAGTCAGCGGCATTGCTCGCCCAGCAGTTTCGCGCACGGCCGGACACGACTCGCGTGATCCTGCTGAACGGCAACTATGGCCAGCACATGGCCATTCTTGCGGGCTTCGAGCAATCGCGCGGGGAAAGCGTCATTACGCTCGACGCCGATTTGCAGAATCCCCCCGAAGAAATTGCCAAGCTGCTTGCGAAGATGCGCGAGGGCTACGACTACGTCGGCACAATTCGCCAGCAACGCCAGGACAGTTTCTGGCGCAAGAAAGCGTCGCGCCTGATGAACCGGCTGCGCGAGCGCATCACACGCATCCGGATGACCGACCAGGGCTGCATGCTGCGCGGTTACAGCCGGCACATCATTGACACCATCAACCGGTGCGGTGAAATCAACACCTTCATTCCGGCGCTGGCCTATACCTTCGCTCAGAACCCGATCGAAATCGATGTCGCGCACGAAGAGCGTTTCGCCGGGGAATCGAAGTACTCGCTTTACAGCCTGATCCGCCTCAATTTCGACCTGGTGACCGGCTTCTCGGTCGTGCCGCTGCAGTGGTTGTCGTTCATCGGCGTGATCCTGTCCGTGGGGTCCGCGGGCCTGTTCCTTCTGTTGTTGGTTCGACGCTTCATGTTCGGCGCGGAAGTCGAAGGTGTATTCACACTGTTCGCTATCACGTTCTTCATGCTTGGCGTCATCATCTTCGCGCTTGGACTGCTCGGCGAATATATCGGCCGGATCTATCAGCAGGTGCGCGCACGGCCGCGCTATCTGGTCCAGACCATTCTGGAAGAGCGGGACGGCAAGGTTGCGCGAACCATGCCACGCCAGGAAGCGGTAGCAGCGATCAGTCGCGAGGTCGATCCGCTATGAGGTCGCTATGAACCCGGCGGCGGTTATGACTACAAGCGCCCCGCGCGCGAAGCCTCGTGCGGTCGTATTCGCGTATCACAACGTCGGCGTGCGCTGCTTGCAAGTGCTGCTCGCGCGCGGCGTGGAAGTCGCGCTCGTCGTCACGCACGAAGACAATCCGGACGAGAACATCTGGTTCGGCAGTGTGAAGTCAGTCGCAGAGGATCATGGCATCACAGTGATCACGCCGGCCGACCCCAAGTCGCCCGAACTGCATCACGCAATCAGCGAACTCGCGCCGGACTTCATTTTCTCCTTCTACTACCGGCACATGCTGCCAGTCGGCCTGCTCACGCTCGCCGCTCGCGGCGCGTACAACATGCACGGTTCGTTGTTGCCGAAGTATCGAGGACGCGTGCCCACCAATTGGGCCGTGCTGAACGGAGAAACAGAAACGGGCGCGACGCTGCATGAGATGGCCGCAAAGCCCGACGCGGGAGCAATCCTCGCCCAGACCCCCGTTCCCATTCTCCCGGACGACACCGCCTCGCAAGTGTTCGATAAAACCACGGTTGCAGCAGAACAAACCTTGTGGCGTGTGTTGCCGGCCTTGATCGCGGGAGAAGCGCCGCATTTGCCGAACGATCTAACGAAAGGCAGCTATTTCGGCGGCCGGAAGCCGGAGGATGGCCGTATCGACTGGTCGCAAACGGCGCAACAGGTCTACAACCTGATTCGCGCCGTCGCGCCGCCGTATCCAGGAGCTTTTACGGACATCGGCCAGCGGCGGTTTATTGTCGCGCGGGCTCGTCTCGTACCCGAAAACGGCATGCCGGGCATCGCTGCCGAGAGCCTGCGTGAGGTGTCGAATTTGCCCCCTGGCCTGCACGTGAAGGATAATGCGCTGTTTGGCGTATGCGGCGACAGCCGCGTCGTCGCCATCCGTGAACTACGGCAACCATTCGTGGACGACAGCCAGACTCCAGCCGGCGGCGAACGCGTCGTCAGTCCCGCCGAATTCGGCCGACTCACTCAATCAATTCCTCATTCATGAAAAAAGTCCTGATCCTGGGTGTCAACGGCTTCATTGGCCACCACCTCTCCAAGCGCATTCTCGAGACGACCGACTGGGAAGTCTTCGGTATGGACATGCAGCGCGACCGTCTGGGCGACCTCGCCAATCATGAGCGCATGCATTTCTTTGAAGGCGACATCACGATCAACAAGGAGTGGGTCGAATACCACATCAAGAAGTGCGATGTAATCCTGCCGCTGGTTGCCATTGCCACGCCGGCCACCTACGTGAAGCAGCCGCTGCGCGTGTTCGAACTTGACTTCGAAGCGAACCTGCCCATCGTTCGTTCAGCCGTGAAATACGGCAAGCATCTCGTGTTTCCGTCCACGTCCGAGGTGTACGGCATGTGCACCGACGAGCAATTCGATCCCGAAGAATCGCTGCTGAGCTACGGCCCGATCAACAAGCCGCGCTGGATCTACGCGTGCTCGAAGCAGTTGATGGACCGCGTGATCTGGGGTTACGGCATGGAAGGCCTGAACTTCACGCTGTTCCGTCCGTTCAACTGGATCGGCCCGGGCCTCGACTCAATCTACACGCCGAAGGAAGGCAGCTCGCGCGTGGTCACGCAATTCCTCGGTCACATCGTGCGTGGTGAAAACATCAGCCTGGTCGATGGCGGCGCGCAAAAGCGTGCGTTCACGGATATTGATGACGGCATCGGCGCGTTGATGAAGATCATTGAGAACAAGAACGGCGTGGCGACGGGCAAGATCTATAACATCGGCAATCCGAGCAACAACTTCTCGGTTCGCGAACTCGCGCACAAAATGCTGAAGCTTGCGAACGAGATCAGCGAGTACGCTGAGAGCGCGAAGACGGTTCAACTCGTGGAAACGTCGTCGGGCGACTACTACGGCGCGGGCTATCAGGACGTGCAGAACCGCGTGCCGAAGATCGACAACACGATCCAGGAACTCGACTGGAAACCGGTCGCGACCATGGACGACGCGTTGCGCAAGATTTTCGAAGCCTATCGCGGCGATGTAGGCACGGCGCGGCGCCTTGTCGAAGATCAGTCTTAAGGACGGCGCGTGGCTCGCATTGTTCTGAAAATCGACGTCGATACCCTCCGTGGCACGCGCGAAGGCGTGCCCAATCTCGCGCGCCTGCTGGACAAATACCACGCTCGCGCCACGTTCCTGTTTAGCCTCGGACCCGATCACACCGGTTGGGCGTTGCGCCGCGTGTTTCGCCCGGGGTTTCTCAAGAAGGTGTCGCGGACGTCCGTGGTCGAGCATTACGGCATCAAGACGCTCATGTACGGCGTGCTTCTGCCGGGGCCGGATATCGGCCGCCGCGGGGTTGCCGAAATGCGCGCAATTCATGAAGCAGGTTTCGAGTGCGGCATCCACACGTGGGATCACGTGTACTGGCAGGACAATGTCCGTGCCGGGGACCGTGAGTGGACCGCCGGCCAGATGCAGCGCAGCCACGCACGGTTCGCCGAGATCTTCGGCACGCCGCCCGTTACGCACGGTGCAGCGGGCTGGCAGATGAACGGCTACGCGTTCGAACAAATCGATGCCTGGGGCATGAAATACGCGTCCGACGGCCGTGGCCATACGCCCTACATTCCGGTACTCGACGGCCGAACGCTGAATCACATCCAGATGCCCACCACGCTGCCTACCCTGGATGAAATCCTGGGCGTGGATGGCGTGGACGTGAGCAATGTGGCGGCGCATTTGCTGGGTCTCACGTCGAAGCAGGCGCACGATCAGGTCTACACGCTGCACGCCGAACTGGAGGGACAAAAGCTGGCCACGGTATTCGAGCAATTGCTGGCTGGCTGGAGCGCACAAGGTCACAGCTTCTGCACGATGGGCGACTATCATGCGACGCTGGACCGCGCGACGCTGCCCACGTACCCTGTCGCCTGGGGCGAGATTCCAGGTCGCGCGGGCGAGTTGATCCTTCAGCCGGATTAATACACATCAGGCGGATTGAAGCATCTGAACGCCTGATGTGTAGCCTGATGTGTATTTAAGGCTTTGCCGAGCAGGTTATTTTCACACTCGTGCGGCCGGACGGGATCCGGCGCCGCCGAACCGGGCAAGCGGATGCCCAGCCAGATCAGACTCAGCCGGACCACACTTTTGCCCAACGCCTCAAGCTTTTCCAGGACCCGCACTACCGTTCCAACGTGCTCGCTGTTCAGGAACTGGCGCACGGGCACGCGTCTGCTGATAACAGCAACCACCTATCGTGGGACCGGAGTGAGCGCTATGGGACCAGAGCAAGCACTAAAGTGCTAACTCTGGTCGACACGTCAAGTCCGGCCGACCGCAAACAAAACTTGCATGGGGCCGCAGTAAGCGCTAAAGCGCCAACTCCGGCCGACCGCCAACAAACTTGCATGGGGCCGCAGTAAGCGCTAAAGCGCCAACTCCGGCCGACCGCCAACAAACTGCATGGGGCCGCAGTAAGCGCTAAAGCGCCAACTCCGGCCGACCGCCAACAAACTTGCATGGGGCCGGAGTAAGCGCTAAAGCGCCAACTCCGGCCGACACAGGAGAAACTTCGTGCCGATCGCAGTCGATCAACCCGTTCCCGATTTCACCGCGCCCGCAACCGGCGGCGACTTTTCACTGTCCTCGCTGCGAGGCAAGAAAGTCGTGCTGTTTTTTTATCCGAAAGACAATACGCCAGGCTGTACAACGGAAAGCCTGCAGTTCCGCGATCTTTATACCCAGTTCAAAAAGGCAGGCGCCGAAGTGGTCGGCATCTCGCGCGACAGCGTGAAGTCGCACGACAACTTCAAGGCGAAGCTGGAACTGCCGTACACCCTGGTATCCGATGCCGACGAAGCCATTTGCACCCTCTTCGGTGTCATCAAAATGAAGAAAATGTATGGCAAGGAAGTGCGTGGAATCGAGCGTTCAACCTTCCTGGTGGACGCGAACGGCGTGCTTCGCCGCGAGTTCCGTGGCGTAAAGGTTCCAGGTCACGTTGAGCAGATTGTGGAAGCTGTACAAGCGCTTTGAGGCACGATATATTGATTCGCAATGAGCGCTTGCCCTTCCCTCCATTTCTCTTTGCGTAGCGTCCGGTGTTTCGCGGTTTTCCCCGCGACCGGCACGGGGTTCCGCTACACGCCACGCCTGCAATCCCGGGGCGTGGCGGAAGTTGAAAGGCGCTTTGAAGCAGGCGCTGTCAAGCCGCTGGTCCCATCGTCCGGGACGGCGGCTTTTTTGTTTGCGGACGCTTCCTCTCCCGCAGCGTGCGCCCTCTGGGCGTCCCGCGCCGTCCGTGTGTTTCATGCCCGCTTTCTTCAGGACGCTTCCAAGGAGCCGATCGAAATCTAGGCGAACCGGCGTTTTCGAAACCGAAGCGCGTCTCCGGGCGCAAACTGCATCGACGTCCGGCCTTCTGGATGAAAGCCCGAGGCCTGAAAGACCCACGCAGGATGCGACAGGCGACGCACGACATACGATCCGAATCCTATCGAGGAAAACCATGCCTTTGCCTACCGCACCCGTCAAGCTCGGCAACCTCCTGCCGTCTGAAGAATACAAAGCCAAAGCCCGGCCTGCCCGATCATCGAAAAAGCAGGCAA
Organism: Caballeronia sp.; assembly: GCA_036009385.1. GTDB lineage: Bacteria > Pseudomonadota > Gammaproteobacteria > Burkholderiales > Burkholderiaceae > Caballeronia. Next base: position 959 of record DASYLW010000022.1, on the reverse strand, counting down.
GCGATGGCGACCTGGTTGAAACCGAAACCGACTTTGGCGCGAGCGTCGGTGCTTCGCGGCCTGCGGCCGCGAATACCGCCAACACGTTGCGCGCCATAGCAAGCGAGACGCTTGCGAACGCGGCCAAAGGCTCAGCGGTAGAAGCCTCCGACGCAGCTCCCGCCGCGCGCACGCGCCGCGCGAAACAAACTGCGGCATTGCTGCAGCCCGCTGCCGCACCGGCCGAACAGGTCGAAACCGCGCAGCCGGCTGTCGCTCGCACGCCGGTCGAAGCGCGCACGCCGTCACGCTCCGAAGCGCCTGCCGCGTCCGGGGCTGCAGCAGCTCAAGCGCGTGGCCAGCAAAAGCGCCGTCAGCGCGGCCAGCCGGACAACGAGATCGGCAAGCTGTTCGTGCTCGACACGAACGTGCTGATGCACGATCCGTCATCGCTGTTCCGGTTCGAGGAACACGACGTCTATCTGCCAATGATGACGCTCGAGGAACTCGATAACCACAAGAAGGGCATGTCGGAAGTGGCGCGCAATGCGCGTCAGGTAAGCCGTACGCTGGATGCGCTAGTGGCGCATGTTGGCGAGATGTCAGCAGGCTTGCCGTTGTCCGCACTTGGCAATCGCGATGCAACCGGCCGTCTGTACTTCCAGACCACGCTGACGGATATCGAACCCGTCGAAGGACTGCCGGTCGGCAAGGCGGACAACCAGATTCTGGGCGTGGTTCGCGCGTTGCAGAAGGAGCGGACGGACCGCCAGGTTGTGCTGGTGTCGAAAGACATCAACATGCGCATCAAGGCCCACGCGCTCGGCCTGCCCGCTGAAGATTATTTCAACGATCAGGTGCTGGAAGACAAGGACCTGCTCTATTCCGGCGTGCGCGCGTTGCCTTCGGACTTCTGGACGAAGCACGCGAAAGGCATGGAAAGCTGGCAGGACACCAAGACGGGCACCACGTATTACCGC
>DASYLW010000021.1:0-10642 GCA_036009385.1 Caballeronia sp. | reverse complement strand
GGTTCACCAGCAGGCGCTATCACGCCTTCCTCGTCACGATGGCAAAATACCCGCTCCACCTACCAGGAGCCGCAATGAGCACCCCGATCCAGCACGATTTCCGTTCCGACACCGTCACGCGACCTAGCCCGGCCATGCGCGCCGCGATGGCATCGGCGGAGGTCGGTGACGACGTATTCCGCGACGACCCCACCGTGACGCAACTGGAAGCCGTGATGGCCGAGCGCTTTGGCAAGGAAGCGGCTGTTTTCCTGACGTCGGGTACGCAATCGAATCTGGTCGCGCTGATGGCGCATTGCGAGCGCGGCGACGAGTACATCGTCGGGCAGCAGGCGCATTGCTATCGCTGGGAAGCAGGCGGCGCGGCGGTGTTGGGAAGCATCCAGCCGCAACCGCTGAACAATCAGCCCGACGGTTCGCTCTTGCTGGCGGAGATCGAAGATTCGATCAAGCCCGACGATTCGCATTACGCACGCACGCGACTGCTGGCGCTGGAGAACACGATCGGCGGGAAGGTTTTGTCGCAGAAGTACATGGAAGCGGCGACGGCGCTGGCGCGCCGGCACGGTCTTGCCACGCATCTGGACGGCGCCCGGATCTTCAATGCGGCAACGGCGTTGAACACGCCCGTTGACACGCTGACGCGTTCCTTCGATACGGTGTCCGTCTGTCTATCGAAGGGATTGGGTGCGCCGGTCGGCTCGGTGCTGGTCGGCAGCGCTCCATTGATCGAGAAGGCGCGACGCACGCGCAAGATGGTGGGCGGCGGCTTGCGGCAGGTGGGCATTCTCTCCGCGGCCGGGCTTTATGCGCTGGAGCACAACGTAGCGCGTCTCGCCGACGATCACGCCAACGCGGCAACGCTGGCTAAGGGGCTGGCATCGTACGGACAATTGAAGGTCACGATGCCCGACACGAACATCGTGTTCGTGGAAGTGGACAGCACGATTGCCGCCGACTTCAAGACGCATCTGGCCGCGCGCGGAATTGGCGTTACGTCGGCGTATAGCGCGACGAAACAGCGCTGGGTCACGCATCTGGACGTGGACAGCGCGGCGGTGGAAAACGCATTGGCCGCGGTCCGGGCGTTTTTCTCAGAGCGGTAATTGCCACGCGGGTGTTCACTCTTCGGGTCAATCCTCCGGATTAATCCTCGGGTCAATTCTCCTTGATGAAGTCGATGAACGCGCGCAACGGCGCGGGCATGTGCGTGCGGCTCTGGTAGTACAGAAACGGCCCGGAAAAACTCTCCCACCACTCGTGCAGCACGGGCACGAGTGCGCCGCTTTGTATCGCCGGCCGCAGGAACTCCTCGAACGTATAGATCATGCCCAGGCCTGCGGCCGCGGCGCCCACCTCAAGCTCCATCACTGAAGCCACCAATGGCCCGTCCGGCGTGAATCGAACCTGTTCGCCACCGCGCTCGAAGCGCCACGCCGCCAACACGCCGCTTGCGAACCGATGGCCGATGCACGCGTGTTCCAGCAAATCGCCAGGGTGCTCCGGCCATCCGTGCGCCGCAAAATAAGCCGGCGCGCCCGCCGCCACGAAATGCTGCGTGCGCGGGCCGATGGGCACCGCGATCATGTCGCGCTCGAGCCGTTCGTCGTAGCGGATACCGGCGTCGAAACCTGCTGCCAGCACGTCGATAAACGTATCGTTCGATACCACCTCCAGCGTGATCCCCGGATGCGCCGCGAGAAAACGCGCGACGATGGGCGGCAGCACGTGCATAGCCACGATGGTCGGCACGTTCAGGCGCAAGGTGCCGGTCGGGCTGTCGCGGAAACTGTTGATTGCGTCGAGCGCGCCGGCAATCTCGCCGAGCGCCGGCCCTAGCCGTTCCAGCAAACGCTGGCCGGCTTCCGTGACCGTGACGCTGCGGGTGGTGCGATTAAGCAAACGCACGCCGAGGCGCGCTTCAAGCCGGCGAATCGCCTCGCTCAGCGCGGAGGCCGAGACGCCGCGCAAACGCGCTGCTTCCCTGAAACTGCGCACCTTCGTGATAGCTACAAAGGCGCTGAGATCGGAGAGATCGGGATCATTCATTGTGCGTTTTTTCGTACAACCCGTTCTGTGAAGGCCGGATTGTCGCACGACAAAACGCCTCGCATACTCTCTCCAACGCTCGCAATGACGCGACGCCAGACCCCAGGAGACTTGACATGAAGCATCTGCAACTTGGTGCGGCCGGACCGCGCGTATCGGCACTTGGACTCGGCTGCATGGGCATGTCCGGCATGTACGGACCGGCCGACCGGACCGAAAGCATTGCCACGATTCACGCCGCGCTCGACGCCGGCATCACGTTGCTCGACACCGGCGATTTCTACGGCAGCGGCCACAACGAAGCGTTGATCGGCGAAGCGCTGAAGGGTGCGAAAACCAAACGCGATGCCGCCATCATCAGCGTGAAATTCGGCGCCTTGCGCGATCCGGCCGGCGGCTGGGTCGGTTATGACGCGCGTCCGGCTGCAGTGAAGAACTTCCTGACGTATTCGATGCAGCGCCTCGGGGTGGATTACATCGATATCTACCGGCCGGCGCGGCTGGATCCCAACGTGCCGATTGAAGACACCGTGGGCGCGATAGCGGAAATGGTCAAGGCAGGTTACGTGCGTCACGTCGGGCTGTCCGAAGTAGGCGCCGAGACAATCCGGCGCGCGGCAGCGGTGCACCCGATCGCGGATCTGCAGATCGAATACTCGTTGATTTCACGGGGTATCGAAGGCGACATTCTCTCAAAGTGCCGCGAACTCGGCATTGGCGTGACGGCTTACGGCGTGTTGTCGCGTGGTCTGATCAGCGGCCATTGGCAGGCGGCGCAAAATCTGGCTGGCAACGATTTCCGTGCGCATAGTCCACGTTTTCAGGGAGAAAACGCTGAACGGAACCTGCAACTGGTCGAAGCGTTGCGGCGGATTGCGCAAGCGAAGGGCGTGTCGGTGGCGCAGATCGCGATTGCGTGGGTTGCGGCGCAAGGCGACGATATCGTGCCGCTGGTCGGCGCACGGCGGCGGGACCGGTTGACGGAAGCGCTGGGCGCGCTGGATGTCGTGCTGACGCCGGACGATCTCAGTGCAATCGAACACGCCGTGCCGAAGGGCGCGGCAGCCGGAGACCGTTACGCAGCCGCGCAAATGGCCCATCTCGACAGCGAGACACGCCACGGCTAACGGCTCGAGTCAGATGCAGGGCGTTGGCGCGATCCGGTTGCAAGTTGGCGCGATCGGATTAGTGCCGCGGAAAGCGCGCTCCTGGAATCCGGTGAACGCAGTACTTTTCGTTCACCGTTAAAGGAAGCACTCATGCCTTCAGTCTGGTTTATTACGGGCCGTTCCCGCGGCATCGGCCTTGAATTGGCGAAGGCCGTGCTGGCCGTCGGTCATCGTCTGGTCGCGACTGCGCGCCGTCCCGATGACCTCGCCGCGCTCATTACACACAGTATCGCGAGCGCGTGCGCGCCGTCGCACTGGACGTAACCGATCCGGCTTTCCGCGCGGGCCGCCGTGAAGCAGGCCGTGGAGGCGTTCGGCCGTCTGGACCATTCACACGCCGGGTCCCGGCTACACCGCGAGCATTGCGCTCTTGCTCGATTACCGAGCGTCGCATCGTCCAGTCGGCGATCCGGCGAAGGCGGCGCAAGCCATCCTCGGCATAGCGGAACTGGACGAACCGCCGCTGCGATTGCTGCTCGGCAGCGACGTCGTGCATATCGCGGAGCAGGTGCATGAAGCGCGCGGCGCGATGGATGTCAAGTGGCGTCACGTAAGCCTCTCGACCGACGCCGGCGATGCCGCCGAATGGCGCGGGTTGATCGATAAACTCGGGACGGTGAAGCAGCCGGCGAGGGACTGAAAAGCGAATGAAAACCGATGGCGTTCCGGTCAGTCCCGCACTGTTCGCACGGCTTGAGACGCTGGGCGTGGGTGTGCCGCGCACGTTGCGCGCGGCTGGATTGCCCGCGCCGGCGATGGCGAACGCCGAGCCGGGCCGGCTGCGGCTGACGACGCGGAAATACTTCGCTGAGGGAGGCTATCGCGCAGGTGAGCGGGGATCCTGCCATCGGCTTGCGCATTGGTGCTGAAACCTCGCACGGGCAGCTGGACGTCATGCCGCTCGCGGCGCTGCATTCGGCCAATTCCGGCGAGGCGCTGGCGAAGCTCGGGCGTTACACGCGGCTGAATTGTCCGGAGGAAGTGGTGCTTACCGTCAAGCGAGACGAGGCGGCTGAGACGTTCCGCTGGTTACTTGCCGACGGTTTTGTCCCTGACTTGCTGACTGACGCAATCTTCGCGCACGCCGACAACTGCAATAAACTATCAAACTCGAATCCAGTCGCGGCCGTCATGACAACCGTCTGGTCCCGGAATTCCCGTTTGCAAAGGACTGATTTTGTTGCACATCGAAACCCCGTTGATCCTGCATCCCGGACTGTCTACATCCACGCGGCGCATCTGGCTGAAGCTCGAAAACCTGCAGCCTAGCGGTTCATTCAAGATGCGTGGCATGGGCTTGCTGTGTTCGCGGGCGAAAGCGGCTGGCAAACTCCGCGTGGTTTGCCCGTCCGGTGGCAACGCGGGTTTTGCAACCGCGTTCGTGGCGCGCTTGCTCGATATGCAGGCTGAGATCGTGGTGCCTTCCACGACGCCGGAAAGCACCCGCAAGCGCATCGCCGCGCTCGGCGCGACAGTAATCATTCATGGCGATGTCTGGGACGAAGCGAACGAGCATGCGCTGGCACTGTCAGTATCGGATGAAGTGGAGTACGTTCCGGCCTTCGATCACCCCGTGTTGTGGGAAGGTCATAGCACGATGATCGACGAAATTATCACTGTCCTGCCGCAAGTGGATGCCGTTGTGAGCAGCGTGGGCGGGGGCGGTCTGCTCGCAGGCATCTTGACGGGTTTGATGCGCCACGGCCGCACGGATTGCCGTGTGATCGCGTGCGAGACAACGGGCGCGGCTTCCTTTCGCGCGGCGCTCGATGCTGGGCATCCGGTGAAGCTGGATCGCATCGACAGCATCGCAAAGTCCCTTGCCGCGCTTCAGGTGGCGAGCTGGCCGGTCGATGCGATCAAGCAGTTCCCGCACGAGTCGGTTGTGTTGTCCGACGCCGATGCGATCATGGGCGTGACGCGTTTCGCCGATGACCATCGGCAGCTTGTGGAACCGGCTTGCGGGGTGTCTCTTGCTGTCGGTTACCTTGATCATCCGGCGATTGCTACCGCGCGCGATGTAGTGATCGTTGTATGCGGCGGAGTCAGTGTCGATGCGCGGATGGTCGCGGATTGGGAGAGTTGATTCGTCAATGCCGGGGAGGCATCGTGCTGCAAAAACGCAACACGCCAGCGCAATCTTCAACGATCGTATTGGTGCGTAATCGCCTGATCGTCCTCGTCCATCACGTCTCCGAAGCCGGTCGGCACGACGACCAGCGGGTGGGTAGCCACCGTGTCATGGTTGTCTGCAAGTGCGAAGGCCTCCGAAATAATCTTGTCTACGTCCTGGCGCATCATCGTTACCTCAAACGGTAAGTGCGCCGCGAACGGGTCCCAGTCGAAGCACCCGACAACCGTCGATTGCAACGCATCGCGGGACAGTTGCGACGTGAACTGCACGAGCCCTTCGAACGCGGTAATCGAGTTGATGAACAAACCTGCGGGCAGCTTGCCCAGGCTCTCGTAGCCCTGAGCAAGTGCTTGCCGGGCAGCGGACGCGTTGTATCCGCAGCAGTCCACCGCATCGGCCGCCGGACTGATTCCCCTGGCCTCGAAAGCGTCGCGGAATCCGAGAATGCGCTCCTCCGTTGCGTACTCGCCGGCAACTCCGCCGAGGAAAACCAAGTCTTCAAGTGCACCACCTCGCGTCCTCATTTTATCGATCAATACCTCGGTCAGCGCGCGTGCGCCGCCGCGGTTATCCGAGACGACTGACGGCGCGCCGGAGCCAGGCAAGTCGACATTGATGCAGATCACGCCCGCCGCCGCACACAGCGCGTTGAGCGGCGTGGGGTTGCGCACGCCCGCTATAAAAAGCACTTCGACCCGTTGCGACAGCAGCGTCTCGGTGACGCTTGTCTCGACTGCCGGGTCCCGCTGTGTACTGACGACGATAGGGCACAGGCCCCGGCTTCGCGCCTGTTCTTCAAAGGTCTCCGCCAGCCCTGCAAAAAAACGATTGCGATAGTGCGGAAGAATCATCCCGGCGAGCCCGGAGCGCGATAGCCTCAAGCCGCGAGCCCGCATGTTGACGTTGTACCCGAGCTGCTGCGCGCTCTCCAGAATGCGGTTAGCGGTTTCTTCCTTGATGCGATACCTCATCCAGCTGCCGTTCAGCACCATGCTCACCGCAGTCACCGACGTGCCGGTCGCCTCGGAAATATCGTAGATCGTGGATTTACGCCCCTTGCTACTGCGGACCATCTGAATTTCCCCTTTCAATTGCGCTGCACCGTGACCCGGAGGCTGACCTGCTTCGGCCGCAAACCATACTAGGGTATCCGAGAGTTGACCATCATGCTAAATGGATTCAGCATCGGTTCCGTCGCTAGCTGAATGGATTTAGCAAACTGCTAAATAATTCTGCGACGGCAGGTTGTGCACATTAAAACCAACGGACTTCGCCGCAAGCGAGAGCTCGCGGAAGTCCACGCGGAGGAGACATGTCAAGGTACTTCGTACGCGCTCTATGCGTAGGCGTCGCTGCATTTGCGCTGGCAACCGGCTTGGCACTGGCCTCGCCCGACAAGCCGGTCATTGGAGTAGTCGTAAAAATCGGCGGGATTCCGTGGTTCAACGCCATGGACGCCGGCATCAAGAAGCGAGCGGAGCAACTTGGCGTCAAGGCTTTCATGGTCGGGCCGACCAGCGCGGACCCCGCGCTGCAGGTGCGGGCAATTGAGGACCTGATCGCACAGCACGTGGATGTCATAGGCGTGGTGCCGAATGACGCGGAGGTACTGGAGCCAGTCCTCGCGCGGGCGCGTGCTGCGGGCATCAAGGTCATCACGCACGAGTCGCCGAAGCAAAAGAATACTGACTGGGACTTCGAACTCGCCTCGGTCAAGGGCTTCGGCGAAGCGTACGGGAAGCGCATGGCGACCGCGTTGGGCGGCAAGGGCGAATATGCGGTCTTTGTCGGCTCGCTGACCGTGCCGTTGCATAACGCGTGGGCCGATGCCGCCATCGCTTATCTCAAGGCGAACGATCCCGGCATGACGCTGGTCGGCGATCGTTACGGCGTGGCCGAAGATGTCGATGCGTCGCGCAAGACTGCGCTCGACCTGATGCGTGCGCATCCCAACCTCAAGGGCATTCTTGCATTTGGCAGCCAGGGCCCGATCGGAGCTGCTCGCGCGGTTGCCGAGAAGCATCAAGCCGGAAATATCCTCGTGCTCGGTCCGTTCTCGCCGGGGCAGGGAAAACGTCTTGTGCACGATGGCGTTCTGACTGGCGGCTATATGTGGAATCCCGAGATTGCCGGCGAAGTGTTCGTGACCCTGGGTGTGATGGTCGCGAAGGGCGAACCGATCAAGGACGGTACGAAGATCGAAGGCCTGGGTGTCGTCCATCCCGACGGCCACAACCTGATCGTCGACCAACTCGTGGATCTCAACGCGAAAACCGTCGACGACCTCGCCAAGATGGGGCTGTGAACGCGATCGTTTCTTGAGACGGGTTAGGGGCGGCCGAGGCGGTCCTTCACTCGGGCGGTCTGGTCAGGTATCGATTCGGTATGGGCAGCATCGGAGTGTTTTCATGGTTCCAGCGGCTTCGAAGGACCGCCTCGCGCCCTCGCGAGGCAACGCGAGCGAGATGCCGGCGGCTGTCGACATCGGCGACACCGTCGGCGTTGGCGGCACACCGCTGCTCAAGCTTGAAAATATCACCAAGATATTTGGTGGCGTGAAGGCGCTGCAGGCCGTGAAGTTCGACGTCATGCCGGGCGAGGTGGTGTGCCTCGCCGGTGAAAATGGCTGCGGCAAGAGCACCCTGATCAAGGTGATCAGCGGCGTCTATCAGCCCGAAGCCGAAGCCGTCATGCTGATGGACGGCCAATCAATCAGTGGTCTGGAGCCGTCCAAGGCGCGGGACCTTGGCATTCAGGTGATCTGGCAGGACCTCGCGCTTTTTCCCGAGATGACCGTGGCGGAGAACATTGCCTTCGAACGCAACCTCGGTCCCCGTCCGCGCCTGGTCAACTACGGCCAGATGAAAATCGCCGCTCGCCGGATCCTGAAGCGTTTGGGTGTTGCGATCGACCTTGGCCGCTCCGTGCGCTCGCTGTCGATCGCGCAGCGGCAGATCGTGGCAATCGCCCGCGCACTCGTAGCCGATGCCCGGCTGGTGTTCATGGACGAACCAACAGCGTCCCTCAGCCACGCCGAAACCAAAGCATTGCTAACGATCGTGCGTCGCCTGTCGGCTGACGGGATTGCAGTCGTATTCGTCAGCCACCGCCTGGCTGAAGTGCTTGACGTATGTACACGCGTGACCGTGTTGCGTGACGGACAGTATGTCGGCACGTTCCCCACGGCTGGCATGACACAAACTCGCCTCACTGAACTCATGACCGGCCGCACATTCGACTACGTGGTACGGACCACGGACCTGTCCGCTGCGCCCGTCGTGCTGAACGTCGAGGACCTGTCACGGCGCAATGAATACGACGCCGTCTCCTTTTGCGTGAAGAAGGGCGAAATCCTGGGCCTTACCGGGCGACTTGGAGCAGGGCGCACAGAACTGGCGTTGTCGTTGTTCGGCATGACGCGGCCGGGTGCCGGTGCGGTGAGCCTGGATGGAAAGAAGTTATCGCTTGGCTCTAACCGCGACGCGATCCGCGCGGGCATTGCCTATGTTTCCGAGGACCGTCTTCAACTGGGTCTGGTGCAGCAGCAGTCTATCGGCGACAACACCGTTGCCGCCGTGCTGGACGATTTGCTCGATGCCATCCGTTTGATCGCTTCGGGCAAGCGTGATGTCTTGATTCGCGACTGGATTCAACAACTGGCGGTCAAGATAGGGAAGCCGGACGACGCGGTATCGACACTATCCGGAGGTAATCAGCAACGCATCGTGCTTGCGAAATGGCTGGCGACCAATCCGAAACTGCTGATCCTGGATTCGCCCACGGTAGGCGTCGATGTGGGCGCGAGAGCTGGCATCTTTGCCATCATCCATAAGCTCGCCGAGCACGGCATGGCCATCCTGCTGATCTCCGACGAGATTCCCGAGGTCTATTTCAACGCCGACCGTATTCTGCATATGCGCAACGGGCGCATGGTCGCCGAGTACGCGCCCGGCACCACGACCATCGACCAAATCGAGCGAGACGTCCATGCCTGATCTGCGCAAATGGGGGATCGGTTCGATCGAGGCCCTGCTGATGCTCGTGATCGCCGCCATGGTGATCGGGCTCGGCGCCACGACTTCAACGTTCCTTACCCTGCCCAACCTGTTCGACCTGCTTAACCAAAGCGCGGTCAACATCATCTTCGCGGCCGGCTTGCTGGTCGTGCTGATTGCAGGTGGAATCGACATCTCGTTCGCCGTCGGCGCGTCCGTCGTCCAGTACCTGACCGCGCTGACCGTCATGCGGCTGGGCGGCGGCGACTGGGCGTTGGGCTTCGTGGTGGCCGCCGGGTTTGGTTGCCTGCTTGGCGCGATCAATGCCACCATCATTTACCACTTTCGCATCGTATCGATCGTCGTAACCATCGCGACCTTCAACGTCTTCTTCGGCGGATTGATGTTCCTGACGGGAGGCGTGTCCATCTACGACCTGCCGGACTGGTGGATGCACCGCGTCTCGCTGATCTCGTTCAAGACATCAAGCGGCGTCGCCGAACTCGCGCTGCCGGTCGCAGTCATGGCAGTCATGGTTGCGGCCACCTGGTTCCTGCTCCGGCGCACGACTACCGGCCGGCAACTCTACGCCATGGGCGACAACCCCGAGGCGGCCCGGCGTGTGGGCATCAATATTGGCGCGATGCATTACGTCGCCTTTGGCTGGCTGGGCATGATGGCCGGTATTGCAGGGCTTATGCAGGCTCACTACGTCCAGGAGGTGGTGCCCAACGCGCTGTACGGCCGCGAACTCGACGTGCTGGCAGCGGTAGTACTTGGCGGCGCGCGGCTCGGCGGCGGGCGCGGCACCATCCTTGGCGCCATCCTTGGCGTCCTTCTGACAGCGATCACCGCGAACGGGTTGAATCTGCTTGGGATCTCTCCCTACGCGTTCAAGATGATCATCGGCGCAATTATTCTGATTGCCATCACCTTGTCGAGCGACGGTCTGGCGAAACTGGTCGGATCGCGGTTCACGCTATCACGCGCAAAGGTCTCGTCATGAAAACATCCCCGCCGCACCGCTCCGGTGTTCCGTTCGTGCAAGCCGACGTAGTCGGTCTATCAGGATTCCTGGTCATTGTGATCGTGGCCATGAGCTTTGCCTCGGATCGTTTCCTGACGACCGGCACGTTTGTTTCAGTGGCGTTCCAGTTGCCCGAACTCGGGCTCTTTACGCTGGCCATGCTGATGCCGTTGATCTCCGGCGGCTTCAATCTGGCCGTCACGTTCACGGCGAACATAGCCGGGCTCGCGATGGCCTGGGTGCTGCATTCGCATGGCGGCGCGGATGC
>DASYLW010000020.1:0-2159 GCA_036009385.1 Caballeronia sp. | reverse complement strand
ACGCGGCTCCAGCGCAAAACCAAGTTCGTCCACCGGTTGATGCTGGAAGTGGTCATGGAATAACGTCGAGCGGGCCTGCTTCGGGATCGAGCCGTGCGGGAGAGATATGCTCGGATCTGGTGTACGGGGAGTTGAGGCGGGAGATTGAAGGCGGTGGAGGTTTTAGCTGAGAATCTGATTGTCGAAGTCGGAAACCAGCCAACAACAAACCATCCACCATGAGCAAGTTTACGGAAAAAGAAGTCGTCGGTCTATCGGAAGTCGGTCTGGGCCTGGACGATCTGGTGCGCCAGGGCGCGCGGCAGGTGATCCAGCAGGCAATTGAAGCGGAGCTTTCGGCGCTGCTGGAGCGATTCGAGAACATCAAGACCTTGCACGGGCAGCGTGCCGTGGTGCGCAATGGCTATCTGCCGGAGCGCGAGGTGCTGACGGCGGCCGGACCGATCCCGGTGAAGGTGCCGAAGGTTCGCGATCGATCAGGATCAGGCGTGAAATTCAATTCATCGATTGTGCCGCCGTATGTGCGGAAGTCACCCCGCGTGAGCGCCGCACTGCCGTGGCTGTATCTGAAAGGCATCTCGACGGGCGACATGAGCGAGGCGCTGAGCGTGCTGCTGGGCGAGGACGCCAAGGGGTTGTCGGCAAACGTGGTAAGTCGCCTGAAGGCGCAGTGGGCCGATGAGCATGCCAACTGGAGCCGGCGTGATCTGTCGAAGTCACGCTACGTGTATTGGTGGGTCGACGGCATTCATACTGGCCTGCGCAGTGAGAACTCGGACGGCCAGTGCCTGCTGGTGATCATCGGCGTGAGGCCGGATGGGCGCAAGGAGCGCGTAGCAATCGGCGACGGGTATCGCGAGTCGAAGGCGTCCTGGCAGGAGTTGCTGCTCGATCTGAAATCGCGTGGCTTGCAGGCGGGTCCGCTGCTGGCCGTCGGCGATGGCGCAATGGGCTTCTGGGCCGCACTGGAGGAAGTGTTTCCTGTGACACGCGGCCAGCGCTGCTGGTTTCACAAGATGGGCAACGTGCTCAATGCGCTACCGAAATCGCAACAGGGCCGTGCAAAGGCGGATCTGCAGGCGATCTGGATGGCCGCGACGCGCGCCGACGCGTACGCCGCGTTCGATCGTTTCGTGACGGTCTATGCGGCGAAATATCCGAAGGCGACTGAGACGTTGAAGAAGGATCGGGAGAGCCTGCTGGCCTTCTACGACTTCCCGGCCGAGCACTGGCAGCATTTGCGGACGACGAATGCGATCGAGTCGACGTTCGCAACCGTGCGTCACCGCACTACGCGCACGCGCAACTGCGTGTCGCGACCAACCTTCCTGGGTCTGGCATTCAAGCTGATCGAGGAAGCCGAGAAAACCTGGCGCCGCATCAACGGCCCCGAACAGATCAAGCTGTTACTGGAGGGCGTTGCCTTCAGGGACGGTGAACCGGTGCAAGGCGATCAACCGGTTCAGCAGAAACTCGCCGCTTGACGTCGCCGGCCATCAACCGCCCATACACCAGACTTGACGTTATCTCCTTTGTGCGGCGTTCACCCCGTGTGCGGATGTATTTAAACCTCGATACTTCGTGTCTTTGCACTTGGTCTCTTTCATGCGCAGCCGTGTTAGCTTCGGACCCTCGCGTCCGTCTATTGGGCCGCGCCTACGTCCTACCATGGACGAAAATCCCGATGGGATAGGCGCAACAATCGGAAAAATCGCAAGAAACAAGCGCACGCAACGCTGTGTGCATTGTCGTGCGCAGCGTTTTTCGCGGTGACGCTTGACTCGCTAGCGCATCCCCACTTCACATCGACGGCCAACGCAGCAGAAACACCCACCCTCTTACTCACCGATACCGCCCTGCTTAAACACGGCGCAAAACTGGTAACGATCGGCGATTGCGTCGTATGTCACACAGCAAATCGCAGTGCGCCTTTCAAGGGCGTTGATGATGCTTGTCTCTGCGTTCAGGTTTGCCGATGTGCCGGGAGCGAAAAACGTCGTGCCGGATCCTTCCGGGTCGCCGCCCAGGTAGGGTCGGGCATTGGGTTCGTCGGGACGGCGGTCATGGTCGGCGCGTACAGAGCGCCCGTGAGCCCCGCAAGCCCGGCGCCGAGCGCAAAGGTCAGCGTATAGAGCCTGTCGGTTCGCAGCCACAAAGAT
>DASYLW010000019.1:0-10263 GCA_036009385.1 Caballeronia sp. | reverse complement strand
ACGACATTGCCCGCGTTGATCGGTATTTCAGCGAATTCATCGATAAAACTTTGCGCCGTATCGTGTTCCAGCAACGCGTACAACGCGCCGAGCGGGTCGTATTGCGCGTCGCCGGTGGCTTTGTCGATTTCATCGACTGTCATCACCGGATTGGCGTAACTGCCGTTCACGAGCGCATCGAACACTTTGCCCGGCTTTGCGTTACGCCATTGCGATGACGCGCCCGACAAGATCCACCCGGCCGTCAGCGAACTCATGGCGAGGTAATGGCAGGACGTGCCAAGCAAACGCGCGAGCTGTTTCGCGAAATGCGTCTTGCCGATGCCCGGATCGCCGAGCAACAGCATGGGCATCAATTCGAGCCGGTCCTCGGTTTCAAGGCACAGCGCGATCTGCTTGCGAATATCGTTGAGCGGCTCCTGAAAATTGGGCAGGTCCGCCACCAGATCGTCTATGGACGGCATCCGGTTCGGCTTCACGCAAAAGCGCAAATTACCCGCTTTCAGCATCTTTTCGTACGTCGCGCGCAGCGCCTCGCTGCCCCCTTCGCTAAGGTCGTTCAATGCGGTTTCGACCTCGTCCAGGTCGTAGACCTTGCTGAACGACGCCACGGCCAGTTCTTGTTTGACTACGGCGGTGGTCATCGCTTTCCCCGGTTTTGTTGATCGGCAAATTCAGTTTATCGGCCATAAAGCTGCACGCAAGCGAGCAGTCCCGGGCGTCTGCTGCTAATCGCATAAAAATACGATGGCGTCGGCAGGCAAGGCCAAGCGCTTGTATGATCGTCAGGCTGCGCTCGCGAAAAAGCGGCTGCGCGCCGGGTGCGGAAAGTGCGGTAGAAAGTGCTTGTCCGTGATCACCGGCTTGAGCGGGGCGCGCGAGATTGCCGCCGTTTTTGCGTTCGCGCGGGTAGCTTTTGGAAACATTTCCGTGCTGAACGCCCGCAGCGGATCAATGTCAGAAATCAGTCTCAGAGCAAGCTACCCGGATCGAACGGGCCATGGCCCAGACGCAATAAGGGATCAGGAGAAAAGCACCTATGTTGAAACACCACACGGCAGCGTTGCTGTTCTGCGCCGCGATCGCCGCGCCTTTCAGCGCCCTTGCGCAAAGCACGCCACCGCAGCCGGTCAAATGGGAACTGCAGGTTTTGCAGGATGGTCAGCAGACCGACAGTTTCACCGGCACGACCAGCGTCGGCCAGGCCCGAACCGATACCCACCATCACGTGGTAAAAAACAACGTAGGTTGCGCAGACAAACCCGCCGGCGATATCGACCTTCAACGCACGCTCACCATTTCCCCCATCCACGCCAACAGCGACGACATCACGTTGCAGATCGACGCGCAGGAAACCTTGCAAAGCAATGACGCGCCGGTGACGGTGGCGGGTTGCAAGCTGCCGCCGCAACCGCGTCAGGTCAGCGCCACGCATCCCGGGCTGGTCCTGAAGCCGGGCGAATGGTCGACATGGCAGATCGTCGATAAAAACCCGTCGATCACCTATAAGGTTCGTGCGACGCTGGCAACGGCTGCGCAATAGCACGCTGCGCGTCGATCACACTCGACGCGCAGCGTGCTACAACTCATTCATCGCATGCGAAATCCAGAACATTTCACCTCCGGCATTCCCTCCGTTCGCGACACACCCGACTTCGTGGCCGTGAGCTGGAACCTGCACAAGGGGCGCTCACCGCTTGGCCTCCAGGCGTGGAGCGCGATGCAGCGCTGGGTTCAGTCGACCAAAGCCGATGCTTATTTCCTGCAGGAAGCCATGGCGCGCCGGATGCCGCAACCGGTGCTGGCGGCGAGCTTCGGCGATCCGCTCGATGCCCCCGTCGATGACATCTGGCATTGTCAGGCGACGGAAATCGCGACATCGCTCGATTTGCAGATCGCGCTTGGGCAGAACGTCTTCAAACCATCGTGGCGGCATGGCAATGCGATTCTTTCACCACATCCGCTGGATCTCGGTGGACGTTGGGATATCTCGGCGCATCGGTTCGAGCGGCGTGGCTTGCTGGTCGCGCGCGCCACGTTTGCCGGGCGTTCGGTGACGTTGCTGTGCGCGCATCTCGCGTTGACGCGGGCGGCGCGGCTGCGGCAAATGAACTGGATCGCGTTGTGGATTTCGAAGGAAGCGCCTGAAGGGCCGCTCGTTTTGGCGGGCGACTTCAACGACTGGCGTAATGATTCGGTGGGCGTCTTCGGCGAGCTGGGGATGAGCGAAGTGGCAACCATGCTCGGTGAATCCGGGCGGACCTATCCGGCGTTTTCACCCGCGCTCGCGCTCGACAAGATGTTCGTGCGTGGAATGAAACCGGTTGAATGGATCACGCCGACGCAGGACACCGCATGGCTATCCGATCATCTGCCGTATATGGCGAAGCTGCGGGTGGAATGAAGCAGCTTTCCCTTTCTCTCTTTCTATTTCTCTCTTTCTATTTCGCGCCGCTGGCAAATGACGCGGCGATCACGGTTTCTATCGCGGTGAAAGAGACGGGCTTGACCAGGTGGTGGTCGAAGCCGGCATCGCGTGCTTTCTGCTTGTCGCTGTCCGCGCCGTAACCCGTCAGCGCAATCAGCAATGCGGTTTTTGTCACCGCCCGCGCGCGCATTTCCCGCGCGACTTCAAAGCCGTCCATGCCCGGCAAACCAATATCCAGGATCACGACATCGGGGGCGAAGTCATCGACCATGGAAAGCGCGCTCGGGCCATCGTTCATGACGCGAACTTCGTGGCCGAGCGTTTCGAGCAGCATCGACATGGCTTCGGCTGCATCGACGCTGTCATCGACGAGTAAAACCCGGCGCGGTTGGGTCGATCCGCCTGGCGCGCTGTCGATTATCGTCATGGTATTTTCCTGCAATTTTGAGAATGCTGAAGGTGCTCGCACGCTTAGTGCTACAGGCGTACGGATAATTTCAGGATGATACCGGGAAAGTGCATGCGCCCCGTCAGGCAGATCGAGCGAGATCGCGCGGCATCCAGCCGAAGCGCGCCTCGATTATTTCTCCCGGCATTAACACGCCACCGCCGATGTCCTCTCGCGGCGCGTCGAGATTCAGGAAATCCACCGTGTTCGTCACAGGTTCCACGCACAGCAGGTCGGGATGCGCCGAGGGCGCGAACAGGACCATGTGATCGAACGGCGCATCGGCGGTGAGCGTCACGCTGCGGTGTTCATCAGGCCAGTCGATGGTTGCCGACCTCGACCAGCCAGCGAAGTTGTTGTCCAGATCGAAGGCATCGGCGGCCAACCCTTCCGGCGATGCCAACGCATCAACGCACGGATGCGCACCAAGCTTCGCTGGCAGGAGATCCTGCGTGGCGTGCCACATCGCGCGAACGTTGGTATGGATTCGAGTGGCCGGCGTGCGAGGGTAATAAGGATGATGACCCATGCCAAATGGCATAGGCTGATCGGCGAGATTGCGTATCGACATCGTGACGAACAAGCCCGCGTCGTCGAGCTCAAAACGCTGCGTCGCTTCGTATCGATACGGCCAGTGATGAGCAGGTCCGCCGCCGGGTTCGTGGTTCAGATGCAATTCCACCGTGGTCGGTGAAACCAATCCCACGCGCCATGGCCGCCGCCACGCGTGCCCGTGCAGCGCGTGATCGAACGCGTTGCCATCGGCGGATAGATCGACTTCCCGGCCGTCGAATGCAAAACGTGCGTCGCGCAGCCGGTTGCAGTACGGCAGCAACGGGAAGCTCGCCATGCCTAGCGGGTTGCAAGCAGCGAGCGAATCGGCCGAAGCGGGACGCAGCCAATGCAGCGCATTGCCGCCTTCATTGCCGCCTTCATTGCCGCCGTCCGGCAGATCGTAGAACGCCGCGATCGCGCCGCCAACATGCGGCGCCAGCAACACTCGCCGATTTTCAAAGCGCAGTTCGATCAGCGCAGCATCATTCAACGCGACGCGAAACGCGTCGTCAGCGGCCGGCGTGGGCTGAGCAGGCCGAGTGGATTGAATGGCGGCGCTTTCACCCGCCCTTGCCAGGTGATCGGGGTTCAATATGCAAACCGCTGATAACTTTCGTCGAAGGTCCGCGACGTCTTGTCGACTTGCGGGCTATAGCGCAGCAGCCGTTTTGCGCGGGCAGGCAGCGCGGCGAACACATCGCGCGGCACCTGCACTTGCACTTCCGGCCGGAAATACCATGAACGGCTGTAACCGATCACGACCATCGGACGCGGGGTATCGGTGAGATTGGGCGTTCCGCGATGCAAACCGCGCACATCGCGGATCATCACGTCGCCGAGCTGCATGGGAACGCGTTCCGCGGGAAACCGGCCATCTGCCAAGCCAGCGAGCGCGTCCTCGCGCGATATCCGATGCGTTCCGCGCGTCGTCTCCAGCGACCCGTTCGCGTCATTCACATCGACAAGCGGAAAATTCACCGCCAGCTGGAACGATGGCGTCTCGGGGAAGTTATCGAACAAAGGCGGCGTGTCCCGATGCCAGTCCTGAAAGTCGGAACCGCGCACGGGGGTATCCGTGGCGAGCTGGCACATCACGGGGTCCGGCCCGGCGATGCGCTCGACGATCCCCAGTACATCGTCATCGCAAAAAATGGCCGGATCGGCGAACTCGCCCTCGAACGGCAACGTGACGTAATAGCGCCCCGGCCCGCGATTGCCGCTGCCGCCCTGCTCGCGCGCCGCCGTTTCGTGCGGCTCGAAAAGCGGCGCGAAAGCCGCGCGCCAGGCGTCTAGCGTCTTTCGCGAGAAATGGTTGGGCAGCAGGACAAAACTGTCACGCTCGAAATCCTTCGCAAACGCATCGCGAGCGCGTTCGTCGTAACGGGCCATCGTCGTCTCCTTTGGTTGCGCCACGCGGGTCGGGCGCGGTCGGCACGCGCGGCTTTCATTGATCCGACAGCCTGGCGCGCGCCCCGAGAATCGCACGATCGCCATGAAGTAGTCAATATTATTAGTAATAACACTTAGGCCGGTCTCGCTACTGGCGAAAGTAATGGTGGCAATGGTTTGCGAGCGTTGTTGGCAGGAAATATTAGTGGTACCGTCGGCGGCATTCGCAGAACGTTTCAGCACAACGCAACGACAACACCGCAGCCGCTTTTCGCGGCCTAAGACAATGAAAAAATCCACGCAACGCCGTCCGACGATGACCGACATCGCGAAACTAACCGGCGTTTCGCAATCCACCGTTTCGCTCGTGTTGAACAACGCGACCAGCGCGAAATTCTCCGATGCTACGCGCAACAAGGTACTGAAGGCGGCGCAGGATATCGGCTACCGGATGACGGCCCGCGAGCCGCTGGACGCGACGATCGCGGCGAACGAGAAGAACCTGATCGTGTATTTGGCGGACGAGATTTCCACTAGCCCGCATCCTGTGGTGAACATCGACGGCGCGCGCGATGCAGCGTTCGCAAACGGCCGGATGCTGGCTGTTTACTCGACCCACGGCAACGCGGAAATCGAGCAGCAAGTACTCGACGCCGCGCTGACGAACCCCAACGTGCTCGGCGTGATTTACGCGACGGTGTACACGCGAAAAGTGACGTTGCCCGCCGCGCTTTCAAAGGTCCCGACGGTCCTGCTGAATTGCTACACAAGCGATTCCGAGCTTTCGTCGGTGGTGCCAGCGGAAGTTGCGGGAGGACATGCCGCGACGGAATATCTGCTGAACGCGGGGCATCGAAGAATTGGATATGTGAACGGTGAGCCCTGGCAAGATGCGGCGCGCGATCGCCTGAAAGGGTATCGGACAGCGCTCTCGACAGCGGACCTTCCGTTCGCAGCCGAGTTAGTGCGTGAAGGCGATTGGAGCTCGGGTTCGGGCTTCGAAGAAACCCTCTCACTGATGCGCCAGCCGAACCCGCCAACGGCCATTTTCTGCGCGAACGACCTGATGGCACTCGGCGCGATCGAAGCGCTAAAGCAGTTAGGACTACGCATACCCGAAGACGTCTCCGTACTCGGTTACGACGATCAGGAAATCGCCCGGCACACGCATCCGCCGCTCTCCACGGTCGTCCTGCCCAACTATGAACTTGGCAGATGGGCCGTCGAAACGCTGCTCCAGGAAGAACATAACCGCGCCGCCGGCGCACCCGTGCGCCAGCGCACGGTAAAGCTCGACGGACCGCTGGTCGAACGCGCGTCGGTAAGGGTAATTACCGTGGCAAAACAGCCCGCAATTAATAATATTAGCGATTGACCAATAATAAAATACGGTGGAATAATCATCGCACCTCGACTTATTGAGATAGAGCTGAGAGATAGATCTGAGAGGCCGAAAAAACACAGCAGGACCGAAGTACTTAAAAAAGCAGGACCATCCATACCGGAGGAAGACATGCTGTCGCTTGAAAATTTCAACAAACGCAAATTCCCGTTGCGCGTGCTGGCTTCATCAGTGTTTGCGCTGTCGATGGTGGCGGGCGTAAGCATCGCCCACGCCGACGACTCTCCGCTGCCCAAGCTCGCGACCAAGAAGCCCTTGCGCGTCGGCTTTGCCCAGACCGAAAGCAACAACCCGTGGCGTCTCGCCGAAACCAAGAGCTTCAAGGACGTCGCGGCGAAATGCGGCTGGCAGATGGTCATGACCGACGCGAACAGCTCGGCATCGAAACAAGTCGCCGATATCCAAAGCATGATCGCGCAGCACGTCGACCTGATCGTGTTCCCGCCGCGTGAAGAAAAGCCGCTCGCGCCAATCGTCCTGCAGGCGAAGAAAGCGGGCATTCCGGTGATCCTGGTCGACCGCGACGTCGATCAATCGGTGGCAAAAGCGGGTAAGGACTACATCACGTTCATCGGCTCGGACTTCATCAACCAGGGACAACGTGCGGCTGACTGGCTGGTTAAAGCGACGGGCGGCAAGGCCAAGATCATCGAACTGGAAGGATCCACGGGCGCATCGGCTGCGAACGATCGGAAGAAGGGTTTTGACGACGCGATCGCGAAGAATCCGGGCATGCAGATCATCGCGTCGCAAAGCGGTGACTTTGCGCGTGACAAGGGCCGCCAGGTCATGGAAACGCTGCTTCAGGCGCATCCCGATGTAACCGCTGTCTACGCGCACAATGACGAAATGGCGCTAGGCGCGATTGCCGCGATCAAGGCGGCCGGCAAGCAGCCGGGCAAGGACATCACGCTGGTGACCATCGACGGGACGAAGGGCGGCATGGACGCGATCGCTGCCGGCGAACTCGGCGCGAGCGTGCAGTCGAGCCCGTTCTTCGGCCCGCTCGCTTGCGACGTGGCGCAGAAGTTCGCGAAGGGCGAAACGGTCCCGCCGTGGGTCAAGGTCTCCGACCGCTTCTACGATAAGAGCAACGTTAAAGAGAGCATGCAGTACGGCTATTGAGCGGATGCGTTCAGAGAACTTCAGTTGAACTTCAGTGAACGCATGACACTTGGGGGTTGAGCAACGAAGGTGTTCGAAGCGGCGCGCCCCGTCTTTCGCGGGCCGTCGCTTCTTTTGTATCCGGCGGACTGAAACGAAACCAGTCGCCAGGGAGACGCGCTAGATGAACACTCCGAATTCTGGAACACCCCTGCTCGAGATGCAGGACATCGACATCAGCTTTGGGGGCGTGGCTGCGTTGCGGCACGCGCGGCTCTCGGTGTCAGCGGGAGAAGTGCATGCGCTGATCGGGCAGAACGGCGCGGGTAAATCGACGCTGATCAAGATCCTGACGGGCGCATACCGGCGCACGTCGGGCACCATTCGCTTCGATGGCCGCGAAGCGGATTTTCGCAGCCCGAAAGAAGCGCGCGAAGCGGGTATCAGCACGATCTATCAGGAGATCAATCTTGTGCCGTTCCGTTCGATTGCCGAGAACATTTTTCTCGGCCGGGAGCCGCGCCGGTTCGGGTTGATCGACTGGAAGACGATTCATCGTCGCGCGCAGGAATTGCTCGACTCGTTCGGATTGCAAATCGATGTCAGCAAACCCGTGCGTGAGTTTTCAACCGCCATCCAGCAGATGGTGGCATTGGCACGGGCGGTATCGTCAGACGCGAAGATGGTCATCATGGACGAGTCCACGTCGTCGCTCGATGAACGCGAAGTCGAATTGCTCTTCAGCGTAGTGAGACGTTTGAGGGACGACGGCCGAGCGGTGATTTTCGTCTCGCATCGGCTGGATGAACTGTATGCGCTGTGCGATCGCGTCACGGTCATGCGCGACGGGCAGACCGTTGCGGAAAGTCCGATGGCCGCGCTCGACAAGCTGCAACTCGTCACCACCATGCTCGGGCGCACGCTCGCCGCCGTGGTGCACGAGGACAGCGCGGTCAAGGAGGCGAACCTCGCCAAGCGCGGTTCGACGGCGATCAGTGCGACGAACCTTGGCGCGGGCGCGAAGGTATCGGACGTATCGTTGGATGTCCACGCGGGCGAGGCCGTTGGCCTGGCCGGGCTGCTAGGCTCGGGACGCACGGAAACCATGCGGCTGATGTTCGGCGCGGATTCGACCGAGCGCGGGTCGCTTTCCATCGATGGCAAGACGGTCACGCTCAAGTCGCCGCAAGATGCGATCGCGCGCGGGATCGCGTATCTCACTGAAGACCGAAAGGGCGAAGGGATCGTGCCGGAGCTTTCCGTGCGCGACAACCTAACGCTCGTGTGCCTGCGCACGCTGACCAGACGCGGCGTAGTCGATGTCGCGAAGCAACGCGAGATCGTAGACCGGTTTATCGAATCGCTGGGGATCAAGCTGCGGTCACCCGATCAGCCGATCCGCGAATTATCTGGCGGCAATCAGCAGAAGGTCTTGCTCGCACGCTGGCTGGCGACGGACCCGACCTTGTTGCTGCTCGATGAACCCACAAGAGGAATCGATGTCGGCGCGAAAGCCGATGTCGCCAAGATCATCCGCGAGCTCCGCGACTCGGGATTGGCCGTGTTGCTGTCGGCGTCCGAGCTGGAAGAGCTCACAGCAGTGGCCGATCGCGCTGTCGTGATCCGCGATGGCAAGACCGTCGCCGAACTCGACGGTGAGCGCATGAGCGAAGCATCGATCATGGATGCGATCGCGTATGGCTCGGGAGAGGAATCCTCGCTGGCGGAAGCGGTCGATGCGGTCGATGCCAAAGAAGGTCAGCCATGAATCAGAAAACTCAACCGGCTACAGCCGCACCGCTTGTGCAGGCCGCGCAGAAGAAAAAACATCGGATAACGATTCAGCGCGAGATCGCCGTGCTGCTCGCGATGATCGTATTCAACCTCCTCTTCACGCAGCACTTCTGGTCGCTGCAAACCTTCAACGTCAACCTGACGCAAGTGGTGACGATCGTGATCGTCGGCATTGGGATGACGCTGGTCGTGGCGACGGGTGGTATCGATTTATCGGTGGGCGCTTCAATGGCGATTGCCGGTTCGCTCGCGCCAATGATATTCATGAACGTGGCCGGGCCATTCGGCATTGCGTTGGCGTTTGTGTTGCCCGTGCTGGCCGCCGCGCTCTGCGGCGTGTTCAACGGCTTCCTCGTCACAAGGCTCGCTGTGCAGCCGATTGTCGCGACGCTGGTCCTGTTCATCGCGGGGCGCGGCATTGCGCAAGTGTTCACCGACGGCAGCCTGCAAGCGTTCGATAACCCCGCGTTCCAGTGGATCGCATTGGGCCGCGTAGCGGGCGTGCCGGCGCAAGTGTTCCTGATGCTCGCGCTCGTGGCGTTGTTTGCATGGATCGTGCGCAAGACCTTGTTCGGCCAGTACCTGCTTGTCACCGGCGGCAACGAACAGGCGGCGTACCTGAGCGGCATTCCAACGGCGCGCGTGAAGTTGATCGCGTACACGCTGTGCGCGGCGCTGGCCGGGTTAGCGGGGTTGATATCGATATCCGTGAACTCCTCGTCAGACGCCAACGTCATTGGTCTCGGCTCCGAGCTCGATGCCATTGCCGCAGTGGCCGTGGGCGGCACGGCGTTGACGGGCGGCAGGGCCTACATAGTGGGCACGTTGATTGGCGCGCTGATCATCCAGTTGCTGCGATATACGCTGCTCGCCCACGGTATTCCCGATGCCGCCGCGCTGGTGGTGAAAGCCGGCATCATCATCGTCGCGGTGTATGTACAGCGGCGTCAGCGATAGGAAGATATCGACATGAAAAAGAACCGTCCCATTCTGTTGGCGTTAGCGGCGTTGCTCCTGCTTGGCGTGCTTCGATACGACCACTTTGCATCGGCCTATAACATCAACTCGTTCTGGCGATACAACTCGATGTTTGCGTTGATATCGGTGGGCATGGCGTTTGTGATCATCACGGGCGGGATAGAT
>DASYLW010000018.1:0-4353 GCA_036009385.1 Caballeronia sp. | reverse complement strand
TGAACGGCAGATCAAGGCCGAAACGTTTCGCGCATTCGATGGCTTGCTCGTAACCGGCATCGCCATGGCGCATCACGCCCGACGCGCAGTCGTTCACCAGCACGCGCGCAAGACGCTTCTGGGCTGCATCGGTGCCGTCGGCGACGATCACCATGCCCGCGTGTTGCGAGTAGCCCATGCCAACGCCGCCACCATGATGCAAGCTGACCCACGTCGCGCCGCCCGCGGTGTTCAACAGTGCGTTGAGCAGCGGCCAGTCCGACACGGCATCCGTGCCGTCCTTCATGCTTTCCGTTTCGCGATTCGGGCTGGCAACGGAACCCGTGTCCAGATGATCCCGGCCAATCACGATTGGCGCTTTCAGTTCGCCGCTCTTGACCATTTCATTGAACGCGAGACCGGCGACATGACGTTCGCCCAGACCCAGCCAGCAAATCCGCGCCGGCAGACCCTGAAACGCGATGCGATCGCGCGCCATGTCGAGCCAGCGGTTCATGCCTGCGTTGTGCGGGAACAGTTCTTTCAGCTTGGCGTCGGTCTTGTAGATGTCTTCCGGATCGCCGGACAACGCGACCCAGCGGAACGGGCCCTTGCCTTCGCAGAAAAGCGGACGAATGTACGCGGGAACGAAGCCGGGGAAATCGAATGCGTTCTTGACGCCATCGTCGAAAGCGACTTGACGCAGGTTGTTGCCGTAATCGACTGCGTGAATGCCCATCGCGTGGAAATCGAGCAATGCCTGGACATGCTGGGCGCACGAGCGTTGCGCGGCGGCCTTCAATTCAGCGTGCTGGGACTCATCCTGCGACGCCGCGCGCCATTTCTCAAGACTCCAGCCAGCCGGCAGATAACCGTTGATCAGGTCGTGAGACGAGGTTTGATCGGTGACCAGATCCGGCTTGATCCCGCCCGCCTTGGCTCGGCGCACGAGTTCCGGCAGCACCTCGGCGGCGTTACCCAGCAGCGCGATCGACACAGCGTCGCCAGCAGCCGTGTGTTGTTTGATCAGTTCAAGCGCGTGATCGATGTCCTTCGCCTGCTTGTCAACGTAACGCGTGCGCAGACGGAAATCGATACGCGTCTGGTCGCACTCAATGTTCAACGATACCGCTCCCGCCAGCGTCGCTGCCAGCGGCTGCGCGCCGCCCATGCCACCCAAGCCAGCGGTCAAGATCCAGCGGCCCTTCCAGTCGCCGTTAAAGTGCTGCCGCGCGGCTTCGACGAAGGTTTCGTACGTACCTTGCACGATCCCCTGGCTGCCGATGTAGATCCAGCTCCCGGCCGTCATCTGGCCGTACATGAACAGACCCTTGCGGTCGAGTTCGTTGAAGTGTTCCCACGTTGCCCATTTCGGCACGAGGTTGGAGTTCGCGATCAACACGCGCGGTGCGTCGGCATGCGTCTTGAACACGCCGACCGGCTTGCCCGACTGAACGAGCAGCGACTCGTCGCTTTCCAGCCGTTGCAGCGTTTCGAGGATTTTGTCGAGACATTCCCAGTTGCGTGCGGCGCGGCCTATACCGCCATAGACCACCAGCTTGTCGGGGTTCTCGGCGACCTCAGGATCGAGGTTGTTCAGCAGCATCCGATAGGGAGCTTCGGTGAGCCAGCTCTTGCACGTAAGCTCGGTGCCGCGCGGTGCGCGCAGGGGACGCGGGTTGTGGTTTTTCATCAAAGCACTCCTCGGACGGGATGGTGAACATTCGGTACCTTGCAGCCAATTCCTCGGGGCGTTTCGGCCAGCGATGGAGCTCGGTCGGCGGGTTGTATATACAAGTCTGAATCAAATCAAATCGGAGTGCAAGCAGCGCGCAGTCGATTCGAATAGGGGTTTACTTGAACTTGGTGCTGGCGTGGCGCAAACCGGGTGACAGACGTCGATACCGCGTAAAAAACTGCGGGATCAACGTCAACTGCGGTTGCTGGATCTGTCTATACAAGACCGTTGACTAAAATTCGGGGGTTGCCTCACGGACGAACGCCCACGCCGCGGCAATATCGCCAGCCAATGGCCGATCGTCCCGGTATTGGGAGATGACCGCCCGGACGCTCCGATAAATCGCGCCGGTTCTAGGCGCGCGCGACAAGTCGGACGGCTGCAGGTCATACGCCTGGGTCGCCGCCAGCAATTCGATAGCGAATATGCGTTCGGCATTCGCGATGATTTCCAAAGCTTTCAATGCAGCCGGCGTCGCGTGGCACAGATGGTCCTCCTGCAAGCCGGAGGTGATGCCGCCATCCAGGCTCGCGGGCATCGCAAGGCGACGGTTGTGAGCGACCAACGAAGCCGCCGTGTATTGCGCGATCATGAAACCAGAACACGTACCGCCGCCATCGGCGAGAAAAGCGGGCAAGCCGCTGACCAGCGGATTCACCAGCCGGTCGATGCGTCGCTCGGCCATGGCAGCGACCTCGGCCACTGCCGTGCTCAGACTATCCATAGCCAGGCCGATGGATGCACCCACCGCATGCGCCTGCGAAAAAACCCGTGGCGACGCGAGCGTGCCGGCGACCACGGGGTTATCCGTGACGGAAGCCAGCTCGCGATTCACCACTTCCGCCGTCGTCGCGAACACATCGCGCGCCGCGCCGTGCACGTGGGGAATGGTCCGCAAGCTCAAGGGGTCCTGCGTCTTGCGTCCGAACGACGCCGCGATAATGCCGCTGTCGGCAAGCAGCGCCCGCAGATGCGCGCCCACCGTAGACAATCCCGGCGATATGCGCAGCGCAAGCGAATCGGCATCGAAGGCAGCAGCTTGACCGCGCAGGTTCTCGAAGGACATCGCCGAAATAGTGTCGGCCCATTCAAGCAGCCGCCCGGTGCGCGCCAGCGCCAGCGAGGCGAGTCCCGTCACGCAAGGCGTGCCGTTGACTACGCTCAAGCCCTCTTTCGCCTCGAGCACGAGCGGTTCGCGCGCGAGGCGCTGCAACGCGTCCGCGGCGGTCATACGGCCGGTGTCGTCACGGACGAACCCTTCACCGATCAGCACTAACGCGATATGCGCCATATGGCTCAGATACCCGACCGAGCCGAACGCCGGGACTTCGGGTACCAACCCGCTGTCGAGCAACGTGACGAGCAGCTCCACCAGTTCAAGGCGCACGCCGGAATGCCCGTGCGCGAAGTTGTTCACGGCAGCCGCGATGATCGCGCGCGTCTCCTCGCGCCGCAGCGGTTCACCCACGCCAACCGCGTGACTCATCAGGATGTTGCGCGACAACGCACGCTGTTCCGACGGCGACACGACCACATCGCACAGCGCGCCCACGCCGGTGTTGACGCCATAGGCGCGAATCCGGCGCTCGACGATCTGCTCCACGAGCGCTCGCGCATGGTCGATCCGCGAACGCGCGCCTGGAGACAAGACCAGCGGTGCGCCATTCGCGATTTGTGCGACGCCACGCCAGTCGAGCGGTTTGTCGATACACACCGCAGCCGGCGAGCGCTCGTTGCCGCAACCATCACTCAACCCGGCGCCGATGATGATGGGAACAATCGGAACAATCGATGGCGTCGGTAAAACTGAACTGGCAAGCACGTCAACCTCGTCGATTTAGTTAGCAGTACGGGAATGATGACTCGACACAAACTGCTGGAAACGTTCCGAGCAGCGGCCGTTGAACAGGTCGTCTGGTGCGCCTTCGGCATCGGCTTGTCCCTGGTGCAGGAACATCACGCGATTCGATACGTGCCGCGCGAAACCCATCTCATGCGTGACGACCAGCATGGTCCGGCCTTCCTCGGCGAGCGCACGCATCACGCGCAATACTTCACCGACCAGTTCCGGATCGAGCGCGGACGTGGGTTCATCGAAGAGCATGACCTTGGGGTGCATGGCCAATGCGCGGGCAATGGCGACACGCTGTTGCTGACCGCCCGAGAGATGCGCGGGGTAGGCGTCGCGCTTCTCGTAAAGACCGACCTTCGTCAACAACTGCTCCGCCTCTTCAACGCACTCTGCACGGGTGCGTTTCTGCACGCGCAACGGACCTTCAATCACGTTCTGCATCACCGTCATGTGCGACCAGAGATTGAAACTCTGGAACACCATGCCGAGCTGCGAGCGAATGCGGTCGACTTGCTTGCGATTGCCCGGCTGCAGGCGGCCGTCGCGGCCACGCTTCATTTCGATCGCTTCACCAGCCAGTTTCACTTCGCCGTCGTCGGGTGTTTCCAGCATGTTGATACAGCGCAGGAAGGTGCTTTTGCCCGACCCGCTCGCGCCGAGAATCGAAATCACATCGCCTTCGTGTGCGTCGAGGGAAATGCCCTTGAGCACGTGTGCGTCGCCGAAGGACTTGTGGATGTTGGTCGCGGACAGCGCAATGGAGGTGCTGGTGTTCATGAGGTTT
>DASYLW010000017.1:0-11499 GCA_036009385.1 Caballeronia sp. | reverse complement strand
GCCTTGCCCTTGAACGTCTTGCTTGTCGCTTCCGAGGCAGTACCGCTAGCCAAAACCGGCGGCCTGGGTGACATGGTCAGCGCGTACGCCGTTGCGCTACGTGAAGCCGGAGTCGATGCCGCGATCCTGATCCCGGCCTATCCGAACGCGCTGCAAATGGTCGAGGGATTACAGAAGGTTGCTTCAGTGACGGCGCTTCCCGGCGGAGACGGAGCGCTGTATCGCGGCCGCATGCCAGATACAGGCGTGCCCGTGATCCTGCTGCGCATGGATCATTTGTACGCACGCGAAGGCCTCTATCAGGACGCGAAAGGACGCGACTACGAAGACAATGCGATTCGTTTCGCATCGTTGTCGGCGGCGGCGGTGAAGATCGCTGAAGGCGTTCGTGGTTTCAAGAAGCCGGACATCGTGCATGCGCATGACTGGCATTCAGGACTCACGCCGCTCTTGATGAAGCAAGCGGGCGTGCACGCAAAAAGCGTTTTCACGATCCACAATCTGGCGTTCCAGGGCAACTATTCGCTCTCGCTTGGTGCAGCGCTCAACGTGCCCGCCAAGTGGCTCGTGCCCGCGTTGACAGAACCGGAAAGCATCGAATTTTATGGTGCGTTGAGTCTGATGAAAGCCGGCATTGTCCATGCGGACCATGTTGCTACCGTCAGCGAAACGTATGCACGCGAAGTCCTCACGCCGCGCTTCGGCCACCTGATGGAAGGCGTGCTGCAAAGTTGCGCCGGCAAGCTGTCGGGCATCATCAACGGCATCGACATGACCACCTGGGATCCGAAAACAGATCCGCAGATCGCCCGCCATTATTGTTTCGACGATATGCGCGGCAAGCACGCCTGCAAGCGCGAGCTGCAGCAAATGTTCGGCCTTCCGGCCGACCCATTCGCGCCAGTCATCGCGCTGGGCAGCCGGATGACATCGCAGAAAATGGCCGATGTGGCCGTGGAAGCCATTCCCGCGCTGCTGGAACACTATCCGCGTTTGCAGATTGCCGTGCTTGGCAAAGGCGAAGCCCATATAGAAGCCGCGTTCCAGCGCCTCGCGCAGACATGGCCGGATCGGGTAGGTGTCTATATAGGTTACGACGAGCGTCGCGCGCACGTGCTGCATGCCGGCGCTGACATCCTGCTGCATGGCAGCCGCTTCGAGCCGTGCGGTCTCACGCAAATCTACGCCATGCGGTATGGCACGCTGCCCGTGGCATCGCGCGTGGGCGGGCTGGCGGATACGATCGTGGATGCGGCGGAAGCCGCCGAAGCCGCCGGCACGGCCGGACGTCAGACAGGTTTCCAGGCGTCTCCCCTTGGCGGCTTCGAGGGCGCAACGTCCTCGCGCCCGGCGACCGGCTTCCTCTTCGACGGCGACGGTGTACGGGACGTGATCGCTGCCGCCACGCGCGCTATCGACGCTTTCATGCGTCCGCAACAATGGCGCACGCTTCAGCGCAATGCGATGGCACGTGATTACGGATGGAACCAGGCGGTAGCGAAATATGTCCAGCTATACGCGGGTCTCACCGACGCACGTCCCGCCAAAGCACCGTTGCGCGCCCGCTGCGTACCGGTCGCGGTTCGGGCCTTGCCGGTCAAGGTGGCGGCCGAGGCAGATCGCCGTAAAGCGGAACAGGCACAATTCGTCGCGCGCAGCGCCTGACGTTTCCACACCACCCTTTTCGATGGTACGGTTACACGGTTGGCCGCTTGGCGTGCACTGCAATTCGAACTGGATTGCGGTGCAAATTGCAGTACACGCGAAGCGGATGTCGTCTGACCTGAACTCGCATGCCGGTCGCGAACCATTGGTTACCCTCAGGCTTCGACATACACCAGGAAACGTGAAAGGCGCGGCACGCTACGTGCTGTGTCCTTCCAGCGACCCTGGCGCCGCACCGAACGGCGTATCGCCTGATGAAGGTACGCACCGCACTCGTCACCCCGGAATTGGTGCTTTGAAGACTGTCTGAGGCTCGTCTGCCGTAGCCGTTCTTGCGGTTGGTTTATTGCCTGGTTGAGCGCGATCGCGTTTTCCCGCATCCACGCCATAGCAGGACGAACTGGAAAAGACGACCGATGGAACACCATCACATGCTTCAGGCGTACGCGCCAAGAATTTATTTCATCGACCCGCTTCTCGTCGGACCTTTGCCTGAATGGTCCGCACAATTCGAACATGCCGCCGCGCTGGGCTTCGATCACGTCCTGATCGGCGCGCCCTTCCAGCCGGGCAGCAACGGCCATCGACAGGCCGTCGCCGATCATCACAAACTGCACGCCGTATTCGACTCCAACGCGCCCGCGAGCGACGGTTTGCGTCTGCTTGCAAGCCGGGCGAGCAAGCACGGCCTGACCTTGCTGGTGGATATCACCCTCGACCAGGTCAGCGCCGAAGGCGGTTTGTTCCGGGATAACCGCCACTGGTTCCATCCGTTCGAAGCGGCTGACGCCCGGCTCGACCCGCGCCACGCACCGCATGAAGAAAGCGCGGCGCATGCGAATTTCGCCGATGGTGAAGCAGCCCAGGCGCTCACCGAATGGTGGGCGCGCGAGTTGATGCTGCTCGCCGACGCCGGCATTGGCGGCTTTCGCTTCGAGGCGCCGCACAAGGTGCCGGCGCACGTGTGGCGCAGGCTCGGCGCGGCTGTCCGCGAACGTCATCCGCAAACGAAATGGCTGGCATGGACCGTCGGCGTCAGCCGTCACGATCTCGCGGGACTTGCCGATGCCGGTTTCGACTCGGTGTTTTCATCGTCGCGATGGTGGGACTATCAGGCCAACTGGCTCTTCGACGAGCACGCCGCGCTGTTTCGTATCGCGCCGCCCATCGCGTTTCCGGAAGAGCCCTACGGCTCACGCCTGCTGCACGATCTGCCTGACACCGGCGACTCGTCGCTGGTGGAGCGCGCCTACCGGCGCGCGTTGTACACGGCGGCGGGCATAGGCACCGGCCTGCTCGTGCCCATGGGTTTCGAATACGGCGTCACGCAGCCGCTCACCTACAACCACGGCAGCGCGGAAGAATTCCGCCGCGCCAGGGAAGGGGCGCGTTTCAACGTATCGGCGGAAGTGGCCCATGCCAACGCATTGCAACGCAACTCGGCCGCCCTGGCGAGCATTGGCGAGCTGCGCGCATTAACCGGCGCGGGCACGCCTTACGCAGCCATTCTGCGCGGCAGCGGCCCGGACCTGCGGGTCGCGGCCGAAGCGGCGCTGATCGTGCTGAATCCGGATCTCACCACGCCGGTTTATGTCGATACGCGCCATCTGCTGGACGGGGCACCGGGCAACTTCACGCGGTTTCGCGCGATTGACGAGGACACGACGGAAACGCCGCTGCCGCTCGAGCCTTTCCTGCTGCAACCCGGCGAAGTGCGGCTGCTGCGCGGCGCGGCCGAGCCACCCGTCCTGCTGGCGCAACCGCAGGTCAGGCGAGGCGCCAAGGCGGCCGACAAGAAGTCAGTGAACGAGGCGTTGGTGGCACCGCGGGTGGCAATCGAAAGCGTGACGCCGTCGGTCGATCACGGCCGCTTTCCGGCGAAGCGGATCGTGGGCGAAGCGGTCGAAATCACGGCCGCAATTTTCGGGGAAGGCCACGACAAGATCGCGGCCGCCGTGCAATGGCGCGCCGCCGATGAAACCGACTGGCACGAAGCACCCATGATCCCGGTCCTGCCGCTTGGCAATGACTTGTGGACCACGCACATTCCAATCGATCGCGTCGGCCGTCATGAATTCACAGTGATCGCGTGGCGCGACGACTTCGCTTCGCTGATCGACCACATGCAGAAGAAGCTGAAGGCGCAACAGACGGTTGAACTGGAACTGGAGGAAGCGCGGCATTTGTTCGCGCTGATCCTGGCCGAAGTGAAGACCACGGAAGGCGCGCAAACGGAACCGCTCGAAGGGATCGTCAAGCAGTTCGCCAAAGCGGATGCTGAAACCCGGCTCGCGTTTGCGCTCGCGCCGGAAACGGCGCAGGCGATCGAGGCGGCGCGGCATCGGCCGTTCCTCTCACGCGATCCGGTGACGTATCGTATTGATGCCGAACGCGCCGCCGCGCGCTTCGCAAGCTGGTACGAAATCTTCCCGCGCTCCATGAGCGACGACGAGAATCGCCACGGCACGTTTGTCGATGTGATCGGCAAGATGCCGCGCATTCGCGAGATGGGTTTCGACGTGCTGTACTTCCCGCCGATCAACCCTATTGGCGTGGCAAACCGCAAGGGCAAGAACAATACGCTCACCGCGCTACCCGGCGATGTGGGCAGCCCCTACGCGATCGGCGGCAAGGAAGGCGGCCACGACGCCTTGCATCCCGAACTCGGCAACCTGGACGACTTCAAGCAGATGCTGGACGCAGCGCGTGCCCACGGTCTGGAGATAGCGCTCGATTTCGCCGTGCAGTGTGCGCCGGATCATCCATGGCTGAAGGAGCATCCCACATGGTTCGCGTGGCGCCCGGACGGCACGCTGCGTTACGCTGAAAATCCGCCGAAGAAGTATCAGGACATCGTGAATCCTGACTTCTACGCACAGGATGCAAAACCGGAACTCTGGCTCGCCTTGCGCGACGTATTCCTGTTCTGGATAGCGGCCGGCGTGAAGATTTTCCGCGTCGACAATCCGCACACCAAACCCATGCCATTCTGGGAATGGGTGATTGGCGATGTCCGCTCGCGTCATCCCGATGTCATGTTCCTGGCCGAAGCGTTTACGCGTCCCCGCGTGATGAATCGCCTTGCCAAGCTCGGTTTCTCGCAGTCGTACACGTACTTCACGTGGCGCGAGTCGAAGCAGGATTTCCTGGAATACATGCATGACCTGACCCAGACGGACGCGAAGGAGTATTTCCGCCCGAACTTCTTCGTCAACACGCCCGATATCAACCCGCGTTTCCTGCAGCGTTCGGGCCGCGCGGGCTTTGTGATCCGTGCCGCGCTTGCCGCGACGTTGTCAGGGCTGTGGGGCGTATATAGCGGCTTCGAACTCTGCGAAGCCGCCGCGCTGCCCAACAGCGAGGAATATCTCGATTCGGAGAAGTATCAGATCCGCGCCTGGGACTGGAACCGGCCGGGCAATATCGTCGGGGAAATTACCGCGCTGAACCGGATCAGGAAAGCTAATCCGGCGCTCCATTCGCATCTCGGAGTCAACTTCCTTCCCGCCCACAACGACAACATCCTGTTCTTCGAAAAAGCGAATGCGGCACGCGACAACATCGTGCTGGTCGCGATCAATCTCGATCCCTTCAACGAACAGGGCGCGGACGTGGAGTTGCCGTGGCAGACGTTGAATAATTGGGGCGTGCACGAATGGGACGCGCTGGCCGTGGAGGACCAGATGACGGGCGAACGTTTTGAGTGGCGCGGCAGACTGCAGCATATTCGCCTCGACCCGAACACGCGGCCGTTCGCGATCTGGAGAATCGCGCCGACCTGGGGTTTACCGCGGGCGCCGACAGCCCCCTGACGGCGCTTCGACCGTCCTGCGAGCGTCAACTGACAGTCATCATCACGACGGCACTCGCCGACGTGGCACAGAACAACTCATACAGCCGGGACAAAACACCGTCGCGGCTCAAGGAGCGACACGTGAAGCGTAACAAGAACTCGACTCTCAGCAACGATCCGCTCTGGTACAAGGACGCGATCATTTATCAGATCCACATCAAGTCCTTCTTCGATGCGAACAATGACGGCATCGGCGATTTCCCCGGCCTGCTTGCGAAGCTCGACTACATCTCCGAACTCGGCGTGGATACGATCTGGCTGCTGCCGTTCTATCCGTCGCCGCGGCGTGACGACGGGTACGACATTGCCGATTACCGCAATGTGCATCCCGATTACGGCACGCTCGCCGACGTAAAGCGTTTCATCCAGGAAGCGCATGCGCGCGGCATTCGCGTGATCACCGAACTGGTCATCAACCACACGTCCGACCAGCACCCGTGGTTCCAGCGCGCTCGACTGGCGAAGCCGGGCTCGAATCATCGCAACTACTACGTCTGGTCGGACACCGACAAGAAGTACGAAGACACGCGGATTATTTTCATCGACTCGGAGCCGTCCAACTGGACGCATGATCCGGTCGCGGGGCAGTACTACTGGCATCGGTTCTTTAACCACCAGCCCGACCTGAACTTCGATAACCCCGCCGTGCTGAAGGAAGTGCTGCAGGTGATGCGCTTCTGGCTGGACATGGGGATCGACGGGCTGCGGCTTGACGCTGTGCCGTACCTGGTCGAACGCGAAGGCACGAACAACGAGAACCTGCCGGAAACGCACGCGGTCTTGAAGAAGATCCGCGCGACTATCGATGCGGAATATCCGAACCGCATGTTGCTGGCCGAAGCGAACCAATGGCCGGAAGACGTGAAGGAATATTTCGGCGATGAAGACGAATGCCACATGGCCTTCCACTTCCCGCTGATGCCGCGCATTTATATGTCGATTGCGAGCGAAGACCGCTTCCCGATCACGGACATCATGCGGCAGACGCCGGATCTCGCGCCGAGCAACCAGTGGGCCATTTTCCTGCGTAATCACGATGAACTCACGCTCGAAATGGTGACCGATTCCGAGCGCGATTATCTGTGGAACACATACGCAAGCGATCGCCGCGCGCGTTTGAATCTCGGCATTCGCCGACGTCTTGCTCCGCTGATGGAACGCGATCGCCGGCGGATTGAACTGATCAATTCGTTGCTGCTGTCCATGCCCGGCACGCCCGTGATCTATTACGGCGATGAACTCGGCATGGGGGACAACATCCACTTGGGCGATCGCGACGGCGTGCGTACGCCGATGCAGTGGTCATCGGATAGAAACGGCGGGTTCTCGCGCGCCGACCCCGAGCAGCTTGTTTTGCCGCCGGTCATGGGTTCGCTCTACGGGTATGACGCGGTGAACGTGGAATCGCAGAGCCGCGATCCGCACTCGCTGCTCAACTGGACCCGCAAGATGCTCACGGTGCGTCGCGGGAAGCAAGCGTTCGGTCGGGGCGCCATTCGTTTCCTGCGCCCGAACAACCGCAAGATCCTTGCGTATCTGCGTGAGGTCGAAGGCGAGCCGCCCATCTTGTGCGTGGCGAACCTGTCGCGCGCGCCACAAGCGGTAGAGCTCGACTTGTCCGAGTATGCCGGTTCGGTGCCGCTGGAAATGACCGCGGATTCCGCGTTCCCGCCGATCGGGCAGCTTACGTATTTGCTGACTTTCCCGCCGTACGGTTTCCTGTGGTTCCAATTGTGTCCGGGCAATCAGCGTCCGGCGTGGAGCCAGGCGCCGTCCGAGCAATTGCCCGAGTTCGTGACCATGGTGATCCGCGCCGGCCAGACCGGCCCGACGCCGGAAAACGTGCGCCTGCTCGAATCGGAAGTACTGCCTTCTTACTTGAGCAAGCGTCGCTGGTTTGCGTCGAAGGACAAAAAGCTGCTCGGCGTGCGACTCGCGGCGTTGACGACCATTCCGGAAGCGGGTTTTGCGTTCACGGAAATCGAAGCCGATGTCGGCGATCACACCGAACGCTACGTGCTGCCGCTCACGATCGCATGGGGCACGGAAACGACCTCGCCGCTCTACATGCAACTCGCTCTCGCGCGTGTGCGCCAGGTTCGTAATATGGGCCATATCACCGATGCCTTCGCCGTCCCGAACTTCACCTATGGCGTGTTGAAAAAACTCTTGCAGCGGGCGGTCATTCCCACGGTGCAGAAGAGTGAGATCCGCTTTATTCCGACCGAACGACTCAACGCGCTTGCCGCCAATTTCAAGCCTGGAGAACCACCGCCGGAAATTCGCTGGCTGGCGGCGGAGCAGAGCAACAGCTCGCTCGTGATTGGCGATCAGATCGTGCTGAAACTGGTGCGTCGCCTGGTTGGCGGGATTCATCCGGAAGCCGAAATGAGCCGGCACCTGACGAAGCTCGGATACCAGAATACGGGACCGCTGTTCGGCGAAGTGGTACGCGTCGATCCGGAAGGCGTGCCGCATACGCTGTGCATCTTGCAAGGCTTTATCGATAACCAGGGCGATGCGTGGAACTACGCGCTGGATTACCTGCGTCGTACCGTCGACGAACTTGCGCTGGCCGTGGATACCGACGACCACTCGTTGGACCGCGAGAAGGAAATGCAGGGCATCGAAGGCTACAGGAAAGTCACGGGGATCATCGGGCAACGGTTGGGCGAACTGCACGTCGCGCTCGCGCAACCGTCCGACGATCCTGCTTTTGCGCCCGAAAAGGCGTCGAAGAAGGACGTGCGCGGCTGGAACGACGGCACTCACGCGCTGCTCGTGACGGCGCTCGACATCCTCGCGGCGAAGCTCCTCGAATTCAGCGAACATGACCGCGCCATGGCGCAGAGCCTGCTCGATCGTCGCGACCTGCTGCTGGCAGCCGTGCAAAAGCTCGTGCCGGAAAACGCCAATGCATTGCGCATCCGTATTCACGGCGACTTTCACCTCGGACAGGTGCTGATGGCGCAGGGCGACGCGTTCCTGATCGACTTTGAAGGTGAACCGGCGCGGCCGCTGGAAGAACGGCGCAAAAAATCGAGTCCGTTGCGGGATGTGGCCGGCTTATTGCGTTCCCTGTCGTATGCGAGCGCTGCCGCGCAGCCGACGACCGGAAACGCCCCGCAGGCAACCGCCGATCGCAAGCGCGCGTTGTTCGAGCGCCTGCGCGGTCATGGCGAGGAAGCGTTCCTGATCGACTACCTCGCGGCGGTGGCGGCTTCTGCGCAACCGATTGCCGGCGACGAAGCCACGCAAGCCGCCCTGCTCGATCTTTTCCTGATCGAGAAGGCCGCCTACGAAATCCGCTATGAAGCGGCGAACCGTCCGACCTGGATCGGCTTGCCGTTGCGTGGCCTCGCGTCGCTCGCGAGCCGCTTGCTTGGCGATACGGGCGCGCCGCCCGCGCCGGGTTCGCGGCCCGTGGACCCCGCATTCAAGGACACATCCGATGGAAACGAAAATGAATAAGCGCACAGATGACAGGCTGCTGACCGAAGGTTTGCATCCGCTCGATATCGACGCGCTCGTCGAAGCTCGCCATCCTGATCCATTTTCGAAGCTCGGGCTTCATCAGACCGATGCCGGCCCCGTCGTTCGCGTGCTGTTGCCCGGCGCAACCGGCGTGCAGGTGCTTGAGCGCGACAGCGGCAAGCCGCTTGGTACGCTCACGCAGGTTCATCCGGCGGGGTTGTTCATTGGGTTTATCGACGAGATGCAGGCGTATCGGCTGAACATTGATTGGCACGGCACGCCGCAGGAAATCGCCGATACGTATTCGTTCGGCCCCGTATTGGAGGATGACGCGTTAAACCGGATTTCCTGGGGTGATCCGTATGCGGTGATGGAATGCCTCGGCTCGCGGCCAATCGTGCATGGCGGCGTGGCCGGTGTGCGTTTTGCGGTATGGGCGCCGAATGCGCGACGCGTTTCAGTGGTCGGCGACTTCAACTCGTGGGACGGCCGCCGGCATCCCATGCGCCTGCGCCATAACGCCGGCGTCTGGGAACTGTTCGTGCCGGGACTTGGCGCGGGCACGCGCTACAAGTACGAGATCATCTCGCGCGACGGCCACGCGCTGCCGTTGAAAGCTGACCCGTGCGCGATGCAAAGCGAGCGGCCGCCCGCGACGGCTTCGGTGGTGGCCGACGCTGAGGCTATCGATGGATACGCCTGGACCGACAGTGAGTGGATGAACTCACGCGGACCGAAGCAGACCGTGAACGCGCCGATTTCCGTGTACGAAGTTCATGCGGAATCGTGGCTGCGCGTGCCTGAGGAAGGCAACCGCGGCATGAACTGGCATGAGCTTGCCGAGCGCCTGATTCCGTATGCGAAGAGTATGGGTTTCACGCACCTTGAGTTCATGCCGATTGCGGAGCATCCGTTTGGCGGGTCGTGGGGCTATCAGCCGTTGGGGCAATTTGCGCCATCGGCGCGGTTTGGGACACCTGAACAATTTGCCGAGTTTGTGAACCGTGCGCATGAAGCGGAACTGGGGATCATTCTTGACTGGGTGCCGGCGCATTTTCCTAACGATGCCCATGGTTTGATCGAATTCGATGGCACGCCGCTTTACGAGCATTCGGACCCGCGCGAGGGATACCACCAGGACTGGAACACGATGATTTATAACCTCGGCCGTAATGAGGTTAGCGCGTTCCTCGTGGCGTCGGGCCTGGCCTGGTTGAAGCGTTATCACGTCGATGGATTGCGTGTGGACGCGGTGGCTTCCATGTTGTATCGGGACTATTCGCGCAAGGCGGGCGAGTGGGTGCCGAACGTGTATGGCGGGCGCGAGAATCTGGAATCGATAGCCTTTCTCAAGCGTCTTAACCACGAAGTCCGTCAGATTCCTGGTGCGATTACGATTGCTGAGGAATCGACTGCGTGGCCGGGTGTGACGGCGTCGCTGGAGCACGGTGGGCTTGGTTTCGATTTCAAGTGGAACATGGGCTGGATGCATGACACGTTGCACTACATGGAAGAGGATCCGGTCAATCGAAAGTACCACCACAACATGTTTACGTTCGGGATGGTGTATGCGTATTCCGAGCGATTTGTGTTGCCGCTTTCACATGACGAGGTGGTTCATGGGAAGGGTTCGTTGATTGGGAAGATGCCGGGGGATCATTGGCAGAAGTTTGCGAATCTGCGTGCGTATCTGGGATTCATGTGGACGCATCCGGGCAAGAAGTTGTTGTTCATGGGCGGTGAGTTTGGTCAGTTTGGCGAGTTTAATCACGATACGTCGCCGCATTGGCATTTGCTTGATGATCCGTTCCATGGTGGCCTGCAGAAGCTGGTCCGCGATTTGAACCGCGTGTATGGAGAGGAGCCTGCGTTGTACAAGCTTGATAGTGATCCTCACGGGTTTGACTGGTTGATCGGCGACGATGCGGTCAATAGTGTTTTTGCGTTCCGCCGCACGGATGGTGAGGGTCGTGAGTGCGTGGTGGTTTCGAATATGACGCCGGTGCCGCGGCTAGGGTATAGGGTGGGATTGCCGAGGGGTGGGAAGTGGAGTGAGATCGTGAATTCGGATGCGTCGGTGTATGGCGGATCGAATATGGGGAATGGGGGCGTGATTCACGCCGAGAATATTTTGAGCCATGGGCGGGAGTGGTCGGCGGAGCTGACTTTACCGCCGTTGGCGACGATTGTGCTTAGGGCCGATTAACACGGCGGGGGTGTTTCGTTCGCACTGGTTGGGGTTGGGGTTGGGGTTGGAGGGTGGGTTGCAAGGTTCCAGCGTTAGCGGTCGGGTTCATTGCCGGGTTGCTGCTTTCGGTGTTAGTGGCCTGCGTGGGTTAGATGTTTTCTCTATCACTGTTAGCCACTGTGCGTGGCGGCACGTCATTTCTTTGTCCAAAGCGACAAAGAAACGAAGCAAAGAAAACGCTTTAACCGCTCTACCCTAAGTGTCCACAGCGTGCAGTTCCCATTCATAGGTGCCCCAAAAGCACGGTGCTCGCAAGAGC
>DASYLW010000016.1:0-4784 GCA_036009385.1 Caballeronia sp. | reverse complement strand
GTTAGGCGCGGCGAGCGGCGTGCCCTCGCCCAGAAGCGCACGAACGTCGTTCCAGAGTTGCGTATGAACCTCGTCGAATGACTGGCCGCCCGAGTCCCCACAGAGCAGTACGCCGCTTGCACCCAGATACCGCGCGAGCGGTTCGACCGCCGGCCAGCTCGCTGGGCTCGTGTACAGGTGCATGGTCGCTTCGAGCGAACAGTGCAGGTCGAGGATGACGTCGGCATCGGCTGCCATGATCAGCATCTCGCGGCGCAAGGACTCGAATTCATTCTTCGGCTTGACGTCGGCGAGCATGTCGCATACAGCACGCCGCAACAAGCGCGTATTGCTGTCGGCGTCCTGCGTCCACTGGCTGCCGATGCGCTCGACCAAAGCAGCGGCGGCAGGCAGTGGAAAGCTGCGATTGAAGTTGTGGCCGCTATTCAACTCGAAGCGCCCAAGGAACTGTCCGAGCACATGCTGCGAGAGCCCGATCGGGTTTGCGACCGGCACCAGGATCACCTCGCCGAGAATGCGGCCCGCCTTTTCCAGTTCGATCAGCTGTTGCTTCAGGCGCCACGCGGTCAGCATGGCGGGTATTTCGTCCGCGTGCAGCGACGCCTGTATATAGATCTTCTCGCCCTTGCCCGGTGTACCGAAGTGAAAGCTGACGAATTCGCGGCGCGTGCCAATGGACGTGGAAACCAGCGGCGTGCTTTGGGTCTGCATCGAATGCTCCTGAAGAACGTGTTAGTTGCCGTAGACGTCGAAGTCAAAGTACTTGTGGGCGATCTTTTGATAAGTGCCGTCAGCACGCATGCCGGTGATCGCGCTGTCGATGCTTGCCTTGAGCGCCACGTCGTCCTTGCGCAGGCCGATGCCCGTGCCATGGTCACCCATCTCAAGCGGTCCGCCGACAAAACCGAAACCCTTGCCTCTCGGTGTCTTCAGGAAGCCGTTATCCGCCTCCACCGATCCCAGCAGCGCCGCGTGCAGCCGCCCCGCCATCAGGTCTTCAAAGACGCCCTCCTGGCTTTGATACGCGACCACTTCCACGCCGCCCGGCTGCCAGTTCTTCTGTGCATACGTCTCGAACTGCGTGCCGCTCTGCACACCAATGCGCTTGCCGCGCAGACCCTCCGCGCTGACCGTCACGGGTGCGCCGGTCTTCGCGATCAAACGTGACTTGAACTGGAACAGCTTGGTCGAAAACGCGATCTGCTGCATGCGCTTTTCGGTGATTGCCATCGACGAGATGATCGCGTCGATCTTGCGTGCCTGCAGCGCCGGGATCATGCCCGAAAACTCCATCTCGACCCATTGGCAATGCATCGCGATGCGGCGGCAGATCTCGTTGGCGAGGTCGACGTCGAAACCGGTCACGGTGCCGTCGGGCATCTTGACGTCCATTGGCGGATACGTCGGATCAATGCCGAGGCGCAATACGTTCGCGTCTTTCGCGAGGGCCGGCATGGAGGCGGTCAAGGCCGCGATGACGGCGGCGGCCAGCAATGAGGAGAGGGTTTTCATCGGCGCTTACTCAATGGTCAGGACGGTGATGGGGACAACACGCCAGCATGGTACGAGTGCAAAATGCCACCAAACAGGGCCGATTTACTTATCATGATCACTTTTACCTATCACCCCGGGCGGACATCGTGGACCTGACCTTGACGCAACTTCGCGTGTTCGTGGCTGTTGCTGAAGCCGGCAGTCTCAGGGCGGCTGCGCGCAGCCTCGGCATTGCGCAAAGCGGTGTGACGCAACAGTTGAGGAAGCTTGAGATGAACGCGGGCGGACCGTTGTTCGAGCGCGGGCATCGCGGCGCGCGCCTGACCTCCGTGGGGGAGCGCTTACGGATTCGCGCCGACGTGATCCTCGGCGAATGCGTTCGAACCGAAAACGAAATGCGTCAGTTACGCGGAGAGTTGACGGGCCAGGTCTCGCTCGGCGCCGCGGCCGAAGCAATGATGCGATTATTTCCGGCGCTGCTGGCGAGCTTTCGCGAGCGTTGCCCGCGTATC
Source organism: Caballeronia sp. (assembly GCA_036009385.1). Lineage (GTDB taxonomy): Bacteria > Pseudomonadota > Gammaproteobacteria > Burkholderiales > Burkholderiaceae > Caballeronia. The sequence continues at coordinate 2,778 of DASYLW010000016.1, read as the reverse complement.
GATGTTCACCTGACCAGCGCGACGTCGCGGGTCCTGACGGCGTGGGTGCGCGACGGCAGCCTGGACTTCGCCTTGGCGCTGGCATCGAACGAAGCGGATATCCACGATCTCGAAGCGACCACCCTGTTTGAATCGCCGGTCACCGTGGTCGCGCGGCGTGGTCATCCGCTAGGTCGCGCGCGGTCGCTGAAGGTGCTGCAGGACTGCGAGTGGGTCAGCACCCGGCCGCGCCATGCAGGCGATGTCGCGACCCGCTTGTCCACTCTGTTCGAGGACGCAGGGCTTGAACCGCCGCGTATTGCGGCCACGACCGAAGCGGTGTTCGATACGCTGCATTGCGTGGCAAACAGCGATTATCTGTCGCTCGCGCCCGTGCGTCTCTCGGCACATCCGTTCTTCAGGGACCACCTGGCGGTTGTTCCGATCAAAGAGCAGGCGTTGAGCACGCGCGTGTGCCTGCTGCGCCGCGCAGGTGTGCCGCTGACGCCGGTCGCGCAGGAATTGGCGTCCATGGCTGTGTCGTTTGCGAGAATGCTGCCCGGGACCACGGTGACAGGCGAGGCGCCTGGTCAATGACACTCGATACGATTGCGCCCACGCTTCTTCGCGCGATATAGGGCGGCGTCGCTGCGAGAAAGCGGTGCGTCGGCAGTTGCATCGGCCGCGTTCATGACGGCAATACCGATGCTGACCGTCTCCTTGCACCGGATGCGATGTTCTACTTCATAGCTTGGCGTCTTCCGATCGAAATGCGCCTGGATGGCCGCTTGAACGTAAGCGAGATCGGCAGGATGGACGCGCTGGTAGCTGTCGATGAGTTGGTTGGTCAGTTCCCAATCCGCATAACCCAGGATGGCTTTCCATCCGGCGGAATAGTGGATCTCGTTGGTAACTATATTTCGATCCCAGATGCCCGTGCCACTGCCTGCAATGGCAAGCGCCATGCGTTTCTCGCGCTTGCGCAGCGCGTCCTGGTCTTCTTTTAAATGGGCGGCCGGTTGATCGCGCACAACGATTGCTTCTGCAAGCCGGGAAAAATCTCGCAAGCATTCGCGCTCGGCATGGTCGAGTTCGCGGGGCGAGGTATCAAGCAGGCAAAAAGCGCCAAGCGTTTCACCGCTCGAATTCCGCAGCGGACATCCGGCATAAAAACGAATATAGGGGTTGTCCACGGCAAGCGGATGATCATGAACACGGTTGTCTGCAAGGGTGTCTGGTATGACGAAAAGATCCTCGTCATAGGTTTCGTCGTCAGGTATTGCCTGTCCGCAAAATGCAAGCGCACGAGGGGTTTGCGCGAAGGCACGATCAGCCGCAAGACCGTCGCATGAGCAAAACCACCGCCGCTGTCCATCGACCCGCATGATGAGCACAAGGGTCACGCCGAAGTGGCGTCTGGCGAGGCGGGTCAGTCCGTCGAATCGTTCGTCCGGGAGAATGCCCCCGTCGAGCGGGCGCAGGGCATGAACCGGGTTGCTTTCGTCGTCAAATTTAATGGGGGCCAGCATATCCAGTTCTTTCGACGGTGACTGGGAGCAGTGCATACAGTCTATAACGACAATTCTCGCGCAGAGTTTAATCCTGCGCGGCATGATCAGGGGATGGCGGTTCAATTGGCAGATCGGCTTTGTGCGTGCATTTCCCTGCTCTCAGCCGCCATGCAGATACTGCGATCGGCCCGATTATTCATCAAGCCCGTGACCGTGCCCGTGACTGCGCGGCGCCGTTCTTCAGGTTCGTCTCGACCGGCTATCATGTTGGCCTGGGCAATGCTTCGAGCTTTGGGAAACACGGTCATGACAAGAAAGAAACCCGCGGACAGCACGCCTCGCGAAACCGCTGCAATCCTGCGTCACTGGCACGACGCCGTTCCCAACGACCGGCTGGCCCATCTCGTGAAGGACGCCGCGCGTTCGCTGGTGCGCGCGCTGCAGATGCGGCTTGCCGAGCACACCGTGTCGTACGGGCACTGGACGTTCCTGCGGATCTTGTGGGAGACGGATGGTTTGACGCAGCGCGAGTTGAGCACGCAGGCGGGGGTGATGGAGCCAACGACCTTTGCAGCCGTCAAGGCGATGGAGGCATTGGGTTATGTCGAGCGTCAGCAGATGCCGGACAACAAGAAAAACGTACACGTCTTCCTGACCGTCGAGGGCCGGGCGCTGAAAGAGAAGCTCGTTCCGCTCGCTGAAGAAGTCAATGAGGTCAGCGTGGTGGGCCTGAGCGAGCACGACATCAAGACCGCGCGGAAGGTGTTGCTGGCGCTGATTGAAAATTTGGCCGACGATGAACTGGGGTCTACGAATCCCATGCGCCGCGTGCCTTCAACGCGGGAGTTGGGAAGGATCATTGCGGAGCGTGGGGATACGGTAGAGGACCGGTGACGGCGGCGATAACGCTGCGTCAAGACGATCTTGCGAGCAACCGCAGCGCTAATAACGCTTTATAGCGTGCGCATCAATGACCAATGGCGTATTTGCTTCTGTTTCGAATCGGGCAGCGCCACGCAAGTTGAAATCTGCGACTACCACCAGGATTACTTATGATTCGCGAAATTCCACTCGACACACCCGGCGAGATCCTCGCGCAAGAATGGCTCGCCCCAATGGGCATTACTCAGTACGCGCTCGCGAAGGAGATAGAGGTACCGGCACGTCGTATCAATGAAATTGTGCAAGGGAAACGCGCCATCACGGCTGATACCGCCGTTCGTCTCGGTGCATTTTTCGGCGTCGACCCACAAAGCTGGATGAACCTCCAAACGCATTACGATACCGA
>DASYLW010000015.1:0-10191 GCA_036009385.1 Caballeronia sp. | reverse complement strand
CATGCCGCGTTTCGCTGCTTTGCTACTCTGCTCCCTGCTACTGTCCGCTTGTGCCGACGCGACCGTACCTCACCACACGCCGCCGCAAGATCCGCCCGATTACAAAGGCGTGCCCACCGATACCACGCCGCCGGTCATGATTATCGCGCCGGCCAAGCCCGAGCAGCCGCAATAAAGCCGGTTGAAGCCTTGATGCGGCGCGGCCCCGAGCTTGGCCCTCATGCCGCAGCGTATAATCCGCCTATGAACACGCCCGCCAACGACACTCCGTCTTACGCCCACTCGTCCGCCGACGCGCTGCAGGCGGCGGTCACGATGGCCGACGATTATTGCCGCGAGCGTGGTCAGAAACTCACGCCTATTCGCCGCACTGTGCTCGAGTTGCTGCTGGCCTCAGGCCGCGCGACCAAAGCCTATACGCTGCTCGACGAAATGCGTGCGATGCATCCGAACGCGTCGCCACCCACCGTATATCGGGCGCTGGATTTTCTGCTCTCGGCGGGGCTGATTCATCGGATTGAGTCGATCAACGCGTTCACCGTCTGCCACGATCTCACGCATTGCCAGCATGGCGTGCTGATCGTTTGCCAGCAATGTGGCCGCGTGACCGAGTTGCAGCAGCAAAAACAGCTGCGCCAGAGCCTGATGTCGCAGGTCGAGGCGAGTGGGTATCGGCTGGCCGGCGACGACATCGAGTTAAAAGGTATTTGTCCGGCATGTCAGGCCGCTGAAGACCCCGGCGCGCATCAGCACGACCACGATCACAATCACGCGTCGCATTGATTTTCGCACGCGACGTGTAAAAGCTTCGCGCATAAGAAAGCCGTTTCCGACGTCAGTTGGAAACGGCTTTTTTATATCTCTGGATGGTTTCGGACGCCGTTCTCCTGAACTAGCGGCTCAATGAAGCGAAGCCCCGATGCGGGCACAGCGGGGCTTCTGACCCGCGAAGACTGTTCGCGCAGAAAATCGCAGGCTGAGCATATTCTAGAGCGCACCAATCGGGCCGATTGTGATCACTTGTATCAACGCGTAACCCAATGTGCACGGGGCATTTCCAGAGATCAAACCTGACTGGTCAACGAAGGCCGCGACACGTAATTACTACAACGGAAGCGCGCACATGCCAGCGTGTTATGCGAACTTCTTGCCGCAAAGGTATGATCGCGATTCCTGAAATCGATTCCCGATCATGACCTCGTTCTGGATTTTTCTCGCCATTTGTCCAATCGCGCTGGGTTCGCTGCTCGTGTTTGCCTCGCATATCGACCCGTTGTCCGGTCGCTGGCGCGGCGCGCAGCTGCTGGGTTCGCTAGGTCCGCGAGCACACCAGGCGGTGGGCGAACACGTTGCGCGTGTTGGCCGCTCGATCAAGAAACACGCGGGCGCTATTGCTTGCAGCGAATCACCATCGATCGGTTCTTGACGTTCGCGCCGAAAATTCCGGCCACCGTTCCGCCCGACGTCGCCCCATTGTCGACATCCTTCGACACCACATCGTAGCCGTACGAACCGCAAATCTCGCCCGCCTTCTTGTAGCATTCCCCCCAGCTAGTACTCGCGTCGCCACCGCTGCAATTGATCGCAAAACCGGTGTCACCGGACGGCAGATAGGTCCTCTTCGCCGAGTCGGCGCAGCCAGCGAGCGCCAGCGCAGCCGAGATTACCGCGACCGTCGCGGCTACTTTTCCAAGCGTCGTGGCGCAAACTTGTAATTTCATTGATTCTTTCCTGTGTTTGATTGGGCACGCCCCTGTTCGTTGAGCGTGCCTGTCTTCAATTGAGCGATTGAGCGGCGGTTTAGCGTGCCGGCAGATAGCGCGATGGATCGATCGAACTACCCTTGTAGCGCAACTCAAAATGCAGCATCACGCGATTCGTGTCGGTGTCGCCCATTTCCGCGATGGCTTGACCCTGCGTAATGCTCTGGCCCTCTTTCACGAGCAGCGCGCGGTTATGCGCGTAGGCGCTCAGATAGTCGGCGTTGTGCTTCACGATCAGCAGGTTGCCGTAACCGCGCAGCCCATTCCCTGCATAAACTACCGTTCCCGCGGCCGCCGCCACGATTTGCGTCCCGGGCGTCCCGGCAATGTCGATGCCCTTCGAACTCTTGCCATCGAAACCGCGAATCACGCTGCCTTGCGTCGGCCAGATGAGCGAAATGCTGGTGGCCGGCGTGACCGATGCGGACGACGATGGCGCCGAGTCCGATAGTCCCCCACTGCTTGCGCGGGCCGGTGGGGCTGAAGACCCGGCCGGCGTCACGCTTCCCGCCGGCGGCGCCACGCGCAGCACCTGACCGACCTCGATAGCATTCGGGTCGGTGAGGTTGTTCCAGCGCGCGATGTTCGAGACCGACGTCCGGTTCGCCCGCGCCACCTTCGACACCGTGTCGCCCCGTTCAACTCGATAAAATCCCGGTCCGACCGGCGCGGAGCCGCACGCGGCGAGCACTGCGACCAATGACACGCAGGTCAGCCGTCGAATTATTTTTAGCAAACCCAAAACCTCGTAAAACGCCGCACAAACCGAAAACGCTGCGGCAAACAAACCAGGACGCGTATCGGCGAAATCTCCGATTTTACCGTCCCGGCGTCGCTGCCCTCAGAAGCGGGCCACGCGCCTCCGCAAGTTGCCGCTCTGTATCCCGCTCTTGTTCTCTTCAGGCAGCCGGCGAAACGGTCATCCGAAGTGCCGCCGTTTCGGTCTTTCCAGGCGCGAGCCAACGTAGTCCGCGGCCGTTGTGAATGGCATCAGGAAGTCCGACCCACGGCTCGACGCAGTAGAAATCCGATGTGGGCGCTTCGGTCCAGGTCGTCACGGAGTACCAGGGTACCGAGTCGGGGCGTTGCAGGTCGAAATTCACCGCGCGCTTCAAACCCGGGGTGACAAGGCGAACCGGGCGATCGGCGGGACCGGTAAAACAATGGAAGCGATCCAGGATGTTCGCGTCGTCCAGCGCGTAGCGCGCCGCGCCCGCTTGCGAGTCAGTGATGGTGCCATCGTCGAGTTGCCGGCAAGTTTCCGTCCGCGGCAATTCGAGGCTGCTGATGCCGCGCTGCTCGTGCGGCAGGACAAAGTAGAAATGATGACCCGCATAGTAGGGCAGCGGCACTTCGCCGGGATTCGAGGTAGTGAGTTCGACGTCGAGCGTCACGGCGTCGACCAGCCTGTATGCCGCCTCGAAACGAAACGCGAACGGATAACCCTGACGCGTGAAATCATTGTCCACGAGGGTCATTCGCACGCCGTGGCCGTCCGCGTCTTTCCGGTGTTCGAATGGCAGGTTGCGCGCGAAACCGTGCATGGGGAGTTCGTGCACGACGCCTTCCGGATCGCGCCATTTGCCGATCTCGCCATCGACGAAATGGCGGCCGAGAAACGGAAACAATAACGGATTACCGCCGCGGATCTTGACGAAGTTGGACCAGTCCGGCGCGGCCGGCCAGAAAATAACGCGCTCGCCGCCGACGCGCCAAGTCATCAGCCGTCCGCCCGCGCGCGGCGCGAGTTCGAGGGCGGCGTCATCGAACGTGATTTCCAGGATGTCTTCAGGCTGGGATGACATGTCGGTTGTCTCCTTGAGTAGTGGGCAAACTGCGTGGACGAACCGGTGTTCGAACGTGCAATGAACAAACGGTGTGACACATCGAGCGGCTCAATTCTACGGGGAAACCCTTTTGGGGAAATTGCGACTGACACAGCCGGTTTCATTGCCTCGATAATGCAAGTACGATGTAACACCGATGAAACATTTTTCGACCTTGACGATCTCACAGCGATCAAGTGGCCCTGCCGAACGACGAGGATGATATGGATCTGGCGATGATGTTTGGAGTGTTCATTTTTGGCACGTTCGGCGCCGGTACGCTGCTGTTTTTATACAAGCTGCGACCGTGACGCGCATGTGAAGCAGTCAAACAAAAAGCCCGTTCTTACAACGGGCTTTTTTTATTATTACTAAGGCATTCTTTTATCCAAACGATCAGCTTTCGATAACAAAAGGCACTACGCAAACGCTTGGCGCTGCATTTGGTGACCGGCATAATCGGCCCGGTTTGCTTCGCCATTTGCTGCATCGCCGCGGCTATGTGCCTGTCGCCAATAACGAAAGAGGATCGACGCGTGACTTTGTGGTTTTTGATTTTTTTGAGCGTACTCCAGGGTGTGACTGAATTGTTCCCGGTCAGCAGTCTTGGACATACGCTTCTGGTGCCCGGCCTGATCGGGATGCACATCGATAAACACGCGCCGCAGTTGTTGCCGTTCCTGGTCGCGTTGCACCTGGGTACGGCGCTCGCGCTGCTGTGGTACTTCCGCAAGCGCTGGATTGCGCTGATCAAGGGGTTTATCGGATCGCTGCGCGGCCGCCAAAATGCCGATGGCCACATGATGTGGGCGCTGATCATTGGCACGATTCCGACGGGCATCGTCGGGCTCGTGCTTGAAAAGCGGCTTGAGGCGCTGTTCCACGATCTGCGGATCGTGGCGGCGGCGTTGATGGTCAACGGCGTGTTGCTGTGGCTCGGCGACCGGCTGACGCGTGGGCGCGCCGAGCGTGCGCCTGAAGACCTTACATTCAAGCAGGCGTTCCTGGTTGGCCTTGCGCAGATCGGCGCGCTGATTCCAGGATTTTCGCGCAGCGGGCTGACGATTATCGCGGGCGTCGGCGCCGGGATGAGTTCCGAGAAAGCGGCGGAGTTTTCATTCCTGCTGGGTACGCCGATCATCTTCGCGGCTGGCGTGCTTGAGTTGCCGAAGCTGTTCCATGCACCGGATCAACTATCCGATGCCGTTCTCGGCGGCGTGTTGACGGGAATCGCGGCGTATTTGAGCGTGCGTTTCCTGATGCGTTATTTCGAAGGCCGCGGCCGGCTGGCAGCTTTCGGCTTGTATTGCGTGGTCGCGGGTGCGTTCTGTCTTGGCTGGTTCATGTTGCATCCGCAACCGGTTTGAAGGGGTTTTGACGCGCATTGAAGCGGGCGAGGTCTCGGAATGAGGCCTCGCACCCTTTCGATGAGGTAAAATCCTGGATCACCTGCAACGCGGCAGTAGCTCAGCTGGATAGAGCATCGGCCTTCTAAGCCGAGGGGCGGGGGTTCGAGTCCCTCCTGCCGTACCAGAACCTCAGGTTTCTCAACGCCTCGAGCGTACGAAACCACGGCATCGCGTGATGTTCAGCAGGGCGTGCTCAGGTGATCACGCCACCGCTTCAACAGTCGTTAAGTCTTTACGCCTACCGCGCTGTCAGCGCGTCCTGATCCTGCCACACGTTGTCCTTCACCGTCACCGCCTTCGGAATAAGTTTCGCGCGATAGAACGTGTCCGCCACGCTCTGCTGAGTCGTGACGATCTTCTCGTCGATCGGCGTCGCGGCATACGGCACCCGGCGTATCCACGTTTCCACAAGCCCCTCATCAAGTCCGATTTTCGGCGCCAGCAACGCCGCCGTGTCCGCAGGATGCTGCGTGACCCACGCACCGGTTGTCCTCAGCTGCTCGATCACGGCACGCACCGCCTGTGGATTTTGGGTGGCGAAACTGCGCGTAGCCTCGTAGAAATTGAACGGCTTCGGCAACCCGGTGTAGTCCGCGAGCGTGCGCACGGTCAACGCTTTCTGCGCGGCGGCATAGTACGGGTCCCAGACGATCCACGCATCGACATCGCCGTTTTCGAAAGCCGCGCGTGCGTCCGCGGGCGGGAGATAAACCGGATGGATATCGTCCAGTTTCAAGCCTGCTTTCTGAAGCACCGCCAGCAGCAGGAAGTTCGAACTTGATCCTTTCTGCAGAGCAATGCGCCGGCCTTTCAGCTCGGCTGGCGAATGAATCGGGGAATTGGCTTTGACAAACAGCGCCTCGTTGGTTTCTCCCCCCGGTTCGGCGCCGACATACACGAAATTCACGCCCGCGGCCTGCGCAAAAATGGGCGGCGGTGCGCCGGTGTAGCCGAAATCGATGTTGCTTGTATTTAGCGCTTCGAGCAGCTGTGGCCCGGCGGGGAACTCATACCAGCTGACGATATAGCCGAGCGGCTTGAGCTTTTGTTCGAGCGAACCCTGGGCCTTGAGCACGGCAAGCAAACCAGCCTTCTGAAAACCGATCCGCAATTGCTTTGTGGGAGCACTCGCCGCATCTTGCGCGGAAGCGGACAGCGGCAACAAAGCGAACGCAGCAGCGACCCATAACCCTGATAACGACAACGAGAAACCCAGCTTTTTCATGGAGATTTACGTGGAAGAGGAGATACCGTCGACCATAGCGGCGATGGGTTTGTGCGTCGAATAAGAGATGCTTCGAAGCTAATGACGGAATACGGAAAACGGAAATGCGAAGGCGGTCGACGATAAAAAAGGGCAGCCGAAGCTGCCCTTGATTCATGTCGGATTGCGACAAGCCTATGGAGTGAGCTGCCGGCATAAAAACACCAGCGTGAGCAACGCGCCGATCCAGAACGCACCACCTATGGCGATCATCACGCGCGGCCAGATTGACGGCTGTATCGCGCCACGCGGGTCGGGAACATAGGAGCAGCCTGACCAGTCGGAGCGCTCAGGCCGTCTGGCCAGCATCCGGTCCATTGCCATGAGTCCCTTGGGCATCGCGATCGCACACGCGATAATGGCGATGCACAGCCACTGGTACAGCGTGGGCCTCTGAGCGGTGGCGAGAAGGATGTCCATGATCGGAATCGAAGCGTAGTCGACAAGCCTTCGATATTAGTTTTCCGTCTCGAATCCCTATATCAGACACTTCTGAGATAGTCCTGGAGGCTCTGAAAATCACAGGACATGGCCATTTGGCGGACGTTGGACGCTTGCAAAGTCCATATGTCCTCATGCTATCCTCGACGCCAGATGATCGTGGTTTATCAGTTGATCCTGAGTGTTTCTGATTTTTTTGAAACGCGATTATGACAATGGCCGCAAATAATGCAGTCATGCCGATCCCGCTGCGCTGCTTCTGCTCTGTTTCTGATACCGCCGAAATTCAATATCAATACCAACGAGGGAGAGTGTTTCATGTCATACCCATCTCGCGCGCTCAAGCGCGTCTCCGTGAAACTCGCCGTGCCACTGATCGCAAGCTGTGTCTTGCTTGGTAGTGGCGCGGTGCACGCGGCCAACCTCGGGTTTCTCAACAACACGCCGATCACCTACATGAAGCAGCGTGATTTACAGGCGCTCAACAACGCGGCGCACTCGGCGCTCGACACCAAACAAGACGGTGAGTCGCTCGACTGGAACAATGAGGGCGCAGGTAATCCGGTCGCCATCAATGGCACGATCGCGCCGTCGGATACGAAGAAGGACGGCGACCGTACGTGCCGCAAGCTCACCATGGTGGCTCACGCCAAGGGCCAGACGCAGACCTGGGCTCCCACCGTCTGCAAGACGGACGGCGGTAAATGGGCATTGTTGAAACAGTGACCTGTTTTAACCAGCTCGAAGTTTCCCGTCGCGCGGTATCGCGAATCTGGAAGGCTACTTAAATGGCCGATCGGACGGTTTCGTGCGGCGTCGTGATTCTAAACACGCAAGGGGACGTGTTGCTGTGCCACGCGACCGAGACGTCTCACTGGGATATCCCGAAAGGCCAGGGCGAGGCGGACGAACAACCCGTGGAAGCGGCATTGCGCGAACTCGTGGAAGAGACGGGGATCGTGATGAAAGCGGAACGCTTGAAGGATCTGGGGCGGTTTGTTTATCGCCGCGACAAAGACCTTCATCTGTTCGCGGTGCGAGCGACCGACGACGAAGTGAAGCTTGAAGAGTGCGTCTGCGAATCGTATTTTCCGCGTCGACGGGACGGCGTAATGATCCCCGAAATGGACGCGTACCGATGGGTCACGCCGGTCGACGTCGATCAGTACGCGAGCCGCAGCCTCGCGCGCCTGTTCCAGACCACGCTGTCGCTGACTGAACTGCACCACACGCTTGCCTGAGCCGGAAGGCTTGGGTGTGCGCCGTGGGTCACCATTGACCGGCGCTGGTGGCGGCTAGTTGATACTCGTCGCTGCTAGTCTTCGGAGCTGTGGTCGTTTGGGTTCGCGAACAGCGCTCTCATTTCTGGGGAGAGAGGGAACCGCAAGTTGATGTTGTCGGGGGGAACGGCCTGCATGAACCACCGGTCGTAGAGCCGTTCGGCTTCGCCTGAGCGCTCTATCCCGGCAATCACGTCATCGGCCAGTTTCTTGAAGATTGGGTCGCCCTTGCGCATTATGCATGCGTAGGACTCATGCGCGAGCGAGTCGCCGGTGACCATGTACTCGTTTTGAGCTGGACCTTCCTGGGCTATCTTTCCGTATAGCAACGGATCATCCATCACGAACGCTACAGCGCGGCCGGATTTCACTGCTTCGAAGGCTTCTGCATGGTCTTTCGCGCTGAAGATTCGCAGATCCAGTTTCCGGCTCAACGACAGTTCCCGCAGTAGTTGTTCATCGGACGTACCCGCTGTTGTCGATACGGTCTTGCCAGCGAGATTGTCGTAGTTGCGGATGCCGGATTTGCGCTTCACCACCATCCGGATCCCGTAGCTGAAGATGCTGTTCGAGAACGCAACGAATTGTTCCCGATCACGAATATGAGCGGTCGATCCACACTCCAGGTCAATCTGGTGATTCACCACATACGACAATCGGTTCCCCGACGTGACAACCACCGTGCTCACGGCGAGCCGGGGTGTTTGTAGGCGAAGTCGGACTTCGTCGACGATCTTGAGCGCGATAGCCTGCGAATAGCCGATGGACTGCCCATTCGCGTCGAGATATGAGAAGGGTACCGACGACTCGCGCACGCCGAGAACAATGGCGTTGTTTTCGGCGATCTTGCGTAACGTAGGCGAGGACAGGTCGACTGTGCCCGCGAAAGCCGTTTGCGCCGCGACCAGCAGCGCAAACGCACACGACACGCGAGACGTGCGTGAGGTCAGCGACGCGCGCAACGCGCGGACGAACGACCTTGGCAAGGTGCGTTGCAAAGCATCTCCCACAACAAGTGCGAGCGTCCGGCGGGACGCGCAGATGGCTTTAAGCCGGCTTGGTCCAACTATCGCGCAGGCTGACAATGCGATTGAACACCGGCGAGCCGGGTTTCGAATCGATACGGTCAGCGACGAAATAGCCGTGGCGTTCGAACTGGTAGCGATCTTCAGCGTTCGCCTGACGCGCGCCCGGTTCGAGATAAGCGCGCACGATGCGCTTCGAGTCCGGATTCAGTGCATCGAGAAACTCTGCGCCGCCAGCACCGGGTTGCGGCTCTTTGAAGAGTCGGTCATAGATCCGTACCTCGGCTTCATACGCGCCTTCTGCGCTGACCCAGTGAATGGTGCCCTTGACCTTGTAGCCGTTTGCGCCTTCCGTGCCGGACTTGCTGTCGGGGAAATACGTGCAATGCACGGCCGTGATGTTGCCGTGCTCGTCCTTGTCCGCACCTGTGCATTCCACGACGAAGCCGTACTTCAGCCGCACCTTGTTGCCCGGGAACAAGCGGAAATAGCCTTTCTTCGGCACTTCCTGGAAGTCCTCGCGTTCGATCCACAATTCCCGCGAAAACGGAAATTCGCGGGTGCCGCGCTCGGGATGATGCGGGTGAACTGGCGCGTGGCACGTTTCGCTTGTGCCAGCCGGATAGTTGTCGATAATCAGTTTCAGCGGATCGAGCACCGCGATTGCGCGGGGCGCCTTTTCGTCGAGATCGTCGCGCAATGCACCTTCCAGCACGCTCATGTCGATCCACGAATCCACCTTCGTCACCGCCACGCGGTCGCACATGAGCCGGATGCTTTCCGGCGTGAAGCCCCGGCGCCGTACTCCGACGATAGTCGGCATGCGCGGGTCGTCCCAGCCGTCGACATGATTTTCCGTCACGAGCTGCAGCAGCTTGCGCTTGCTGGTGATCGCGTAGGTCAGGTTCAGGCGGGAGAACTCGATTTGCTGCGGCAATGGACGGGTGAACTTGCCGTCATCGGCGAGTTGATTCAGGAACCAGTCGTACAGCGGACGGTGATCTTCAAACTCGAGCGTACACAGCGAATGTGTGATGTTTTCTAGCGCGTCCGATACACAGTGCGTGTAGTCGTACATGGGGTAGACGCACCAGGTGTCGCCGGTCCGGTAATGATGCGCAAAGCGAATCCGGTAGATGACGGGGTCGCGCATGTTGAAATTCGGCGACGCCATGTCGATTTT
>DASYLW010000014.1:0-9590 GCA_036009385.1 Caballeronia sp. | reverse complement strand
ACGACCCCGACGCGACTCGCTAGACCCGCGGACGCGCTTTTGGAAAACGCTTTCGGGAGAATCTCCCGCCCCGAGCCGTTGTCAAGTACCGCCATCATGGGCTAAGTTGACCTTTGGGTCCGCGATGTCCGAGGACATCCGGTGCACCATGCAAAGAACAGTAGGCGGAGACGAACATGCATCTGAAAAAGGCGACGGCGTATCTGGCGCTCGCATCGGTGGTGACGACGGGCATCACGTTCGGCGCGAGTCCGGCGTGGGCGGCGGCTCCGACGGCTTACGTGACGAGCGAGACGGCGGGGGTTGGCGTGATCGACCTCGACCAGATGACGCTCGCGAAGACTTACTCGTTCGGCGACGATGGCCCCCGCGGCTTGAGCCTGACTGCCGACGGCCGCCGGCTGCTGCTGGCCAACAAGAAACCAGGTGATCTGTCCGAAGTTGACACAGCCACGGGCAAGGTCCTGCGGCGGGTGAAGATCGGCAAGAATCCGGAGTTTGTCCGGGTCTATGGCGGCTACGCCTACGTGACCTACGAGCCGGGCGAGGACGGCGGCCCGCCTCCGGGCGTGACGGGAGCGTCGGGAGCGTCGGGTGCGCCGGGTGCGACGGGTGCATCAGGAGGAGCACCAGGAGCCGATAAAGGCGGTCCTCCGGGCGCGGGAAAGGATGATGACAACGCGAATGAGCCGCCGGCGGAGATCGCGATTGTCGACCTGAAGAGTTTGCGGGTGATCCGTTCGGTGAAGAGCGGGCACGAGACGGAGGGCGTGGAGTTTTCGCGTGACGGCCGGGAAATGCTGGTGACCAACGAGGGGGACGATACGGTCTCGGTGTATCACGTCGGTACCGGCGCGCCGTTACGTACGCTCAAGCTGGACCATGGATCGCGCCCGCGCGGCATCAAGCGTTCGCCTGACGGCAAGCAATACGTGGTCACCCTTGAGAACACCAACAAGTTCGTCGTGCTGGACGCCCGCAGCTTCAAGGTGATCAAGACTGTCGATACGCAGATGGGACCCTACGGCGTCGCGTTCGACCCTGCCGGCAAGCGCCTGATGGTCGCGGCGGCGCGCGGCAAGATGTTGCAGGTATTCGATGCCAAGACCTTCGATCATGTAACCGATGTCCCGGTGGGCCAGCGTTGCTGGCACTTCAGCTTCACACCCGACGGCTCGAAGCTGATGCTGGCATGTGGCCGGTCAAACGCCGTGTATGTCATCGACGCCACCAGCTATCAGCCGGTCAAGCAGATCGAAGGACTGCCGCTCGCGTGGGGCATCGTGACGTATCCGCACAGCGCGGGGTCGATTGAGTAGCACGCCAGTCTCGTTCACACCGGGGTTCAGCTGAGACATTCAGCTGAGATAGATGCACCCCGGTGCGAACTAAAACCTACTTCCATGCATACCTCAGTCCGACCCACGCGCCTCGGGGCGCGCCGATGCCAAGGAACTGCTCATTGGACGGATTGGCGCCGTTGAAGGTATGGTTCGGACCATTGAAGTCATTCTCGCCGAGGATCGCAAAACTCGCATAACGCTTGTTGAGCAGGTTCGTGATGCTCGCGAACACCTGCAGCTGCTTTGTGATGTTGTAGGTCGTGTCGAGGTCGATCAGGAAATAGCCCGCTACCGACCCGTTTACATCCTGGTTGTCTTCGTCGCCGCGAGCAAAAATGCTGCCGCGATACGTGAGGTTGCTCCCCACATTCCATTTCGGCGTGGCCGCATAGTCGAGCCGCAACTTGATGGTGTTCTGCGGAATCCCGGGGATGCGGTCGCCTGGCTTGACAGTGATATTGCCGTTGGCGTCGGCGCTCGAATTGCTGGAACTGCTTTCGGTCCACGTCGATTGATACGTCGCGTCCACATAGCTGTAGCTCGCGGCCACGCCCAGCGGCCCGAACTGCGTGCGCCCGGCCAGTTCGACTCCCTGCCGGCGCGTCTTGCCCACGTTCTGGAAAAAGCCCAGCGTACTGGCTGCGCCGTTGCTGCTGACGAACTGGATGTCGTTGTCGAGTGTGGTCCGGTAGAGCGCCGCGCTCCATGAGGTTCCATGTCCGAGCTGGCCTCGCGCGCCGATCTCGTAGGTCTTCGAGATCACCGGTTGCAACGACGGGTCCGCAATGAAATCGTTCGGCAGGGAGCAGGGCGCGGCCGGGTCGGCGCAGGCGAGTTCGATCGCGGTCGGCGAGCGCATGCCTTCGTTGTACGTGGCGTAGGCGGTGAACGTGGGGGTCGGGTTCCAGTTGATGCCCACCGCCGGGTTGAAGCGGGAGAAAGTATGACTGCCGTCGAGCAGCGGCTGTACACCGCTTTCATCGCCGATCACGGACCTGGACCAGTTATAACGCCCGGCCAGCGTCATGGACCACTGCTGCGTGAGCGACAACGTATCCTCGAAATACACGCCATAGTTGGCGTTGCGCGTCTTTGCATCGGTTTGGGACTGATAGGGACCAATGCCTATGGTCGCGCGTGAGTCGGTGAACTGCGCGTCTTGCGAAGCCTGCGTGTAATGCGAGTTGGCGAAGTCGCCCGCCATGCCCGCGACGAACTGGTTCTCCATCCCGGCCAGCTTGTTGAGCAGCGTCATTTGCAGGCTCGCGCCGTAGCTGTCGGTGACGATCACGGACTGTAAGTTGGTCGCCTGGACCGTGTTGACGTTGCCGTCGTCATCGACCTCGCCGAAGTCGTCGTTGGTGTTGCTGCTGGTGTTCACGTTCCGGTAGTGCCGGTAATACACGTTGCCGCTGATCTGCAGGTTGGGGCCGAAATAATGCTCGCCCGACAGCGTCAGGTATCCAACCTGGTTCTGGTTCTGGTCCGGGAACGTGTAGGCCTGCTTGTAGTTATCGAGGAAGGAGCGGGGGATGGTCTGCGAGCCCTGCAGGGTGTTGTCGGCACCGCCCATGGACAGTGAAATCGTGGTGTCCGCGTCGGTGTAGCGCAGCTTGCCGAATGTCTGGCGCAGGCGGCTGGAATTGTGGTCGGCCCAGCCGTTGTCGTTGGCCGTGTTCGCGGTGAAATAGTAGTCGAGATTCTGGCCGATCACGCCGCCTTGCTCGATCTGCGCCGTCTTGCGGCCCCACGAACCTGCCGAGATCTCGGCCTCGCCGCCCGGATTGCTGCGGCCGTTTTTCGTCGTGACAGCAATGGCGCCGCCCAGCGTGTTGAGGCCGAAGGTGGGGTTGGAGCCGGGGATCAACTGGATCGTGTTGATCGCGGCTTGCGGAATCAGGTCCCAGTTCACCACGTCGCCAAACGGCTCGTTGATGCGCACGCCGTCAAGGAACACGGACAAACCCTGCGGCGTGCCGAGCAGCGGTGACGCGGTAAAGCCGCGATAGTTGATGTCGGTCTGGGAAGGATTGCCCTGGGCTTCGTTGATGTCGACGCTGCCCACGTTCTTCTCGAAGTAGTCGGTGAGCACCGCCCGATGCTGCGCGTCGATCGCGCTGCCCTTGATGGTCTGGACGTTGGCCGGCACCTTCTCGAGCGGCGTGCCGATGCCCAGCAGCGGCGTGGTGCCCACCACCACGATCGGCGCAAGCTGGATCAGGTTCGGCTCGGATGCAGCTACCGGCGGCGAGGCTGCATCTTGTGCCCAGGCCGTGGCGCTGAGGCCGGCAAGCGCACTGCCGAAGCACACGCGCAGCGCGAATGGAGGCTTGCGGGACCGGTGACGCGGTGCCTGGCTCATGATTGTCTCCTGCAGGGTGTTGTTATTGTTTCGACACTGAAAGCGTCCCACAAGATGCGCGGCGTGCAACCGGGAGGTCTTCCCGATTACAGGGGGAAGCATTCCCAACCCGCTCGGTTCGCACGCGACGCGAGCGCGCGTGCTGAGTAGAATGAGAGCGCCATGCCACCCGATTCCACGACTTCCTCCGCGCCAGCGCCTGCATCTCGTCCGGGCGCTCATCCGAGCACGCACTCGAGCACGCACTCGAGCGTGTGGCGCGACCTCGCGTGCGTGCTGGCAGTCACGGCGCTGGCTGCCGTGCTTTGCATGCGCTTTGACGTCGGCGAGTTGACGTATTCCCTCACGCGCCGGTTTGAACGCTTTCAGATGGACGAATATCCGCCCACGCTGGTGGTGCTGGCCTTGGGCCTGGCGTGGTTTGCCTGGCGCCGCTATCG
The DNA here is from genome assembly GCA_036009385.1 of Caballeronia sp. Lineage (GTDB taxonomy): Bacteria > Pseudomonadota > Gammaproteobacteria > Burkholderiales > Burkholderiaceae > Caballeronia. Next base: position 5,445 of record DASYLW010000014.1, on the reverse strand, counting down.
GGAATCACAACGGGAATTGCTGCATCGCCGGGTGCTTGAAGAACAAGCTGAAAGGCTTCTCGCTGACAACCGGCGTCTCGCCAGCGAAAGCATCGGGGCACAGGAAAACGAGCGCCGCCATCTCGCGCGCGAATTGCACGACGAATTCGGCCAGTATCTGAACGCCATTGCGCTGGATGCGGGACGTATCCGCGATCTGTCGGCGCAAGGCGAGCCTGAAGTCCATCGCTTGTCGCTGGCGGTCATGCAGAGCGCCAGTACGGTGTATCGGCAGATAGGGGGGATGATCCGGCGCTTGCGGCCTATCGGACTGGATGAATTCGGCTTGCCGAGCGCACTGGAACATTGCGTTGAAAGCTGGCGTGAGCGTCTGCCGCAGGCGTCGTTTACCCTGACGGTCGACGGCGACTTCTCGGATCTGGCGGACGTGCTGAACATCACGCTCTACAGGCTGGTGCAGGAAGGGCTGACCAATGTGTCGAAGTTTGCGCGCACGTCGCGAGTGGAAATCTATCTGGTTCGGACTGCGGATGATCCGCATGCTGAACGCAAGCACCGTGGCGAGATCGTGGTGACCATGACCGACGACGGTCCGGGCATCGACCTGACAAAACCCCGTGCGGGCCTTGGGCTGATCGGCATGCGCGAGCGTGTCGAGGCGATCGGCGGCGAGTTCCATATCGCGAGCCAGCCGGACAGCGGTTTTTTGTTCTGCGCACGCGTGCCGGTTCAGGCCGGATTGCCCGGGCTGAACGAACCCAGCGAACCTGCCGAGTTGGCGAAATCGGTGAAATGAAGGCCCAGGCGGTTTGCCATCTGCGCAAGCTGCACGCCATTGTCCGCGCCGAACTTCTGCCGGATCACTGACTGATGGTTGGCAACGGTCTTCTGGCTCAGGCCCAGTCTTTCTGCGATGCTCGGCAGCGTATAGCCCTGCACCAGCAGACGCAGCACCTCGAATTCCCTCGCCGATAAATGGCGTCCTGGCGGTCCCTCCTGGAACGTGGCCCGCAGCGCAAGTGCGTGCGACACGTCCGCGCTCAGGTAGCGTGCCCGCCTGGCAACCGCGCGGACCGCTTCGACGAGGACGTCGGGCGCGCTTGCCTTGGTCACGTAGCCTCGCGCGCCGGCATCGAGCGCGCGGCGCACGAAGATGGTTTCCTCGTGCACGCTGAAAATCAGCACATGGGCGTCGGGTTCCCGGGCGAGCATGCGCCGCATCGCTTCAATGCCGCTCGCGCCCGGCAACGCCAGATCCATCACGACAACGTCCGGGCGCAATGCACAGAAACGCTGGTACGCCTGCGCGGCGTCGGCGGCTTCACCGGCTACGCTCACGTCGGGACTCAGTTCGAGCAGGCGCCGGTAACCTTCGCGCACCACGGCGTGGTCATCGACCAGGAGGACACTGATCTTGGCGATGGTCATTTGTGGGCTCCCGCGAGATCGGTGACGTTGCGATGGTCTGGGTTGCGGCCATCGGGGGACGCAGCCAGCCGGCGTGAATTGCCGTCGTTGCGAAAGAGGATCGGCTGCTCGTCCGGTTCGCGTTGAACGGGTTGAGCGGGTTGAGCGGCAGCCTTGCGCACCACGTTGATCACGGCTTCGTGGTGGGGCGATTTATCGCAGACCGGATCGGCGTTGGCCGGGTCGCCGGTCAGCAGGTAGGCCTGGCAGCGGCAACCGCCTGCATCGATGGTTTTTTCCTCGCAACTGCGGCACGGTTCCTTCATCCAGTCAAAACCGCGAAAGCGGTTGAACGCGCCGCTGTCGTACCAGATCTCGCGGATCGAGCTTTGTTTCACGTTCGGAAAGGTGAGGCCGGGCAGCGAACGGGCCGTGTGGCAGGGCAGCGCCGCACCATCGGGGGCGATACCGAGAAAGACCGAACCCCAGCCGTTCATGCATTTCTTCGGCCGCGTCTCGAAGTAGTCCGGCACGACGAAGAAGATTTTGCAGCGATGGCCGATTTCGCTTCTGTAGCGTTCGACCACGGCTTCGGCCTCTTTTAACTGCTCGGCTGTGGGCATGAGTTGGGCACGGTTGGCATGCGCCCAGCCGTAATACTGCGTGTTCGCGAGTTCCAGATATTCGGCGCCCATGGCGAGCGCCATGTCGATGATCTTGTCGACGTGAGGCAAGTTGTATCGATGCAGCACGCAGTTGAGCACCATCGGAAAGCCATGCGCCTTGATCGATTTCGCCACGCGATTCTTCAGGTCGAAGGTGCGCGTGCTGCTCAGGAAGTCGTTGAGTTCCTGGGTCGAGTCCTGGAACGACAACTGGATGTGATCAAGCCCGGCGTCTTTCAACGCATCGAGACGCTTGTCCGTCAAGCCGATGCCTGACGTGATCAGGTTCGTGTAAAAACCGAGCTGGCGTCCCTCGCGTACGAGCACTTCCAGGTCGTCGCGCAGGAGCGGCTCGCCGCCCGAGAAACCCAGTTGCGCCGCGCCGAGCGCCCGTGCTTCGCGCAACACGCCGAGCCATTGATCGGTGGACAGTTCGCTGGCGTGGTCGGTGTAGTTCACGGGGTTGTAGCAGAACGCGCAATGCAGCGGGCATCGGTATGTCAGCTCGGCCAGCAGCCACAGGGGAGGGGCGATATCGGTCATGTCGCAGCCTCCGTGCTTTCCAGCCAGCCGCGGCGCTCGGCTTCGGCGACAAACAGACGGACTTCATCGCCAATGCCTTGCGCATTGAAGGCTTGCTGCAGGTCCTCGATCAACATGTCGATATCGCGCGTGCCGTCGCAGCGCTTGAGTATTTCGCCCGCGCTTTGATTCAGCTTCACCATGCCTTCGGGATACAGCAGCACATGCGCTTCCTGCGCCGGTTCCCATTGCAGCCGGAAGATTCCGTTGAGCTTGAGCGTAGGCGATGTCATTGGGGGAAGGCCTTTTCGATGGCATCGAGCATGGACCACAGGATGTCGAGCTTGAACTGCAGAATATCGAGCGCGCGTTCCTGCTGTTCGCGGGTCTTGAAGTAATCGAGCGTGACCTGCAAGCCGTGTTCGACATCACGTTGTGCGAGCGAGATACGCGAGCGAAAATACGTCAATCCATCGGGTTCGATCCACGGATAGCACGACGGCCACGTTGCCAGCCGGTCCTTGTGGATCTGCGGCGCAAAGATCTCGGTCAGCGACGAACACACTGCCTCCTGCCACGGCGCGCGGCGCGCGAAGTTGACGTAGGCATCGACGGCGAATTTCACGCCCGGCGTCACATGTTGCAGCGACCAGAGTTCATCGCGTGAGAGACCGACCGCATCGCCCAGCCGGGCCCATGTTTCGATGCCGCCTTCGTCGTCGCCGTGACCGTCGTGGTCGAGAATGCGCAGCACCCAGCGCCTGCGCGTCTCGCGATCGGGGCAATTCGACATCACGGCCGCATCCTTCAGCGGAATGTTGATCTGGTAATAGAAGCGGTTCGCGACCCAGCCGCGAATCTGCTCGCGTGAACAACCGCCCTCGTTCATCTTCACATTGAACGGATGATGAATGTGATACGCGGTGCCCTTCGCGCGAAGCTGGGCTTCGAACGCTTCGCGAGTCCAGGCTGTCGTGTGGTCCGTATTCTGGTTGCCGGTCATCGGAGTGGGGCCGTTCACTTGGGTCCTCCTGTAAGCGCTGCTTAAAGTTCGAATGCCATCCCGTCGAATGCAACTTCAATGCCGTGGTCCGCGAGCTGTCGTCGTTCGGGACCGTCTTCAACCAGGATCGGATTCGTGTTGTTGATGTGGATGAGGACCTTGCGCAGGCCGGTACGTTCGATCGAATCAAGCACGTCGATCATGCCGCCCGCGCCGGTTTGTGCGAGGTGCCCCATATCGGCGGCGGTTTTTTTGGAGAGCCCGAGTTCGATCATTTCGTCCGGCGTCCAGAGCGTGCCATCGACCAGCAGCAAGTCGGCCGCGTTCATCGCTTCGAGGACGTGCGGTTCTGGCGCACCCAGGCCGGGCGCATAGAACGCACGCTTGCCCGAGTGTTGATCGATGAACGTCAGCCCGATGTTGTCGCCGCGTTGCGGTGCTTCGCGATGCGGCGAATAGGGCGGCGCCTTGCTCGAGAGCGGCAGCGCTTCGATGCGGATGCCCGGCAGCGCGGGAACAGCAAACGACGCTCCATCGAGCGGAATAGCATGGCGTTCGACGCCGCAGTAATGCGCGAGTATCGATACAACCGGCAAGCCGGTGCTCAGGTCTTGCAGGACGGCGTCCGTGACGTAGAGGGGCAATGGGGTGTCGCGTTCGCGCAGCATCAGCAGGCCGGTCACGTGATCGATCTGCGCGTCCATGGTGATGACCGCTGCAATGCCGCTGTCGCGTACGCGCCGCGCGGGCTGCAACTCGGGATGGGCCGCGATTTGCGCCAGCAGGTCCGGTGATGCATTAACCAGCAGCCAGTCTTCGCCGTTCGCACTCACGGCAATTGACGACTGCGTACGCGGCTGTGCCGCAAGCGTACCGTTGCGCACGCCATCGCAGTTGCGGCAGTTGCAGTTCCATTGCGGAAAACCGCCGCCCGCCGATGAACCGAGTACCTTGATTTTCATGCGACGTGACGCTGGCGGCGTCCCTCTTTAAAAAATCGGCGGGGTCTTGTCATGGCAGCATCCTTTCCATCAGGCGGTCGCGGTCTATCAACTGATGTTTGAGCGCACCGGCCAGATGCAGCGCGATCAATGCGATCAGCATCCAGGCCGAGACCGCGTGCACCGTGAAGAAAATCTTTCTCAGGCCGGGGTCGTCCCACGCCCACATTGGCAGCGGGATGCCCCAGAAGCGCGTGCCGAACTTGTTGAATGACGAGCCGAGGTAGCCCGTCAGCGGCATGACCATCATCGCGACGTATAAAAGACCCTGCGTCGTGCTCGCGGCGGCGCGTTGCCACGCTTGCATCGGAGGAAGCGGAGGTCGGCCTGCAACCAGGCGAACCACGATGCGAATCAGCACAAGCAGGAAAACGGTCATCCCAAGCGACTTATGGAAGTTGATCAGGGTCGACTTGAAGGCGAGGCCTTTCGGCAGCCCGACCATATAGAGGCCAATGCCGAGCATGACGATGATCGTCAGCCCGGTCCCCCAGTGCAGGGCGATCTGCGCGGGTGAGTAACGCGGCACGCCTGCGCTTGCGTCGAGCGGCGCGGCGGATGAATGCGCAATGTTCATGGTCGCCTCCTTCAGGTTGCGGTGTGGGCCGCTTGTCGGCTTTATCTTATTACGGGTTGCTCCACGGTTGCTCCACCTTACGCCGATTGGTTTCATCCGACGAGAAGCAGTTCCCCGCGTCCGTCCACCGCGAGGTCCCCGGTATACCGCCGCGGCAGCGCGCTGGCTTTCAGCGCCGAAAATGGCGCAATCTCGGCGGCAAGCGAGCGCACGAGAAGCGACCAGAAGACGTCGAAGCCCTGGCCGCCTCCTGTGAACGTCGGCGGCAAG
>DASYLW010000013.1:0-10851 GCA_036009385.1 Caballeronia sp. | reverse complement strand
CGCATCGGAAGCGAACTTTGTTGCGCCGGTCATCGTCCTGGAGCGCCCGAAAGTCGCGGCGCACGGTGACGTGGCGTCGAACGTGGCCATGCAGCTCGCCAAGCCGCTGCGCGCGAATCCACGCCAACTGGCGCAGCAAATCGTGGATGCAGTGCTCGCGCTGCCAGCCGCTCAGGGTCTGGTCGATGCAGCCGAAGTGGCCGGTCCGGGCTTCATCAACTTGCGGCTGGCGGCAGCGGCGAAACAGGCCGTGGTGCCGACGGTGATTGTGGAAGGCGCGCGCTATGGCTACAACGCCCGCGACGAAGGCAAGCGCGTGCTGATCGAATTCGTGTCGGCGAACCCGACCGGGCCGCTGCATGTTGGCCACGGCCGTCAAGCCACGCTCGGCGACGCGCTGGCGAACCTGCTCGGCACGCAAGGGAACGCGGTGCATCGCGAGTTCTATTACAACGACGCCGGCGTGCAGATCGGCAATCTGGCCACATCCACGCAATTGCGCGCGCGTGGTTTTAATCCGGACGACAAGGAATGGCCGGAGAACGCGTACAACGGCGAGTACATCGCGGATATCGCACGTGACTATCTGGCCGGCGCGACGGTGGCCGCCAAGGACGGCGCGCCGGTGACAGCGAAGGGCGATGTGGACGACATTGACGCTATTCGCGTCTTTGCCGTCGCGTACCTGCGCCACGAACAGGATCTGGACCTGACCGCGTTTGGCGTGGACTTCGACCAGTTCTATCTGGAGTCGTCGCTGTATAACGAAGGCCGCGTGCAAGCCACGGTCGATGCACTGATCGCCGCCGGCAAAACCTACGAGCAGGACGGCGCCCTATGGTTGCGCACGACCGATGACGGCGACGACAAGGACCGCGTAATGCGCAAGTCCGACGGCACCTATACGTATTTCGTGCCGGACGTCGCGTACCACGTGGCGAAGTGGCAGCGCGGTTTCACCAAGGTCATCAACGTGCAGGGCTCGGACCACCACGGCACCATCGCGCGCGTGCGGGCGGGGCTGCAGGGGCTTGGCATCGGCATTCCGAAGGGCTACCCCGACTACGTGCTGCACAAAATGGTCACGGTCATGCGCAACGGGGTGGAAGTGAAGATCTCGAAGCGCGCGGGCAGCTATGTGACGGTGCGCGACCTGATCGAATGGTCGGGCGGCATGACGCCGGGCGAGGAAGTCGCGCCGGATCAGATCGATGAAGACACCATTCGCCGCGGTCGCGACGCCGTGCGTTTCTTCCTGATCTCGCGTAAGGCCGATACGGAATTTGTCTTCGATGTTGACCTGGCGCTCAAGCAAAGCGACGAGAACCCGGTGTACTACGTGCAGTACGCGCACGCGCGGATCTGCACGATCCTCGGCGACTGGAAGATGAAATACGCCGGCAATGCGGACGCTTTGCCGACCGTCGATCTTTCCCCGCTCTCGAGCGAACGTGCGATGGCGCTGCTGAACAAGCTCGCCGAATACCCGGACATGCTGTCTCACGCCGCCGATGAACTCGCGCCGCACGCGGTCGCGTTCTATCTGCGCGACCTCGCGGGCGAATTCCACTCGTTCTACAATGCGGAGCGCGTGCTGGTGGACGAAGACGGCGTGCGCAATGCGCGCATTGCGTTGCTCGCCGCTACGAGGCAAGTGCTCGAAAACGGCCTCGCGCTGATCGGCGTGTCCGCCCCCGTCAAGATGTGATTCCCGTGTTGGGCACGTCCGGTGCGTGTGAAGCCGGCTGACGACGAGTCATGACGTAGCGCAACACCGCGCAACACAACACCGCGCAACGCCAAACCGCGCTTAAGGCCGCCGCTATAATCGACGGCCATTCAGAAGACTTTTTGCAGGTTATTCATACGATGGCAAAACCACGCAGCACGTCGAAGCAGTCGAAGCAAACCGGGGGCACTTTTCTCGGTATCGTGCTGGGCTTGATTGTCGGCCTTGCAATTGCAGTGATCGTGGCGTTGTACATCACGCGCGCGCCCACGCCGTTTGTCGCGAAGGTCGCGCCAGCTCCGTCTGACGCGGGCTCCGCGCCCGCCACGGGACAGCCGTACGACCCGAACCGGCCGCTGCAGGGCAAGACGCCGGGCCAGGCCGTGCCGCAAGCCGCGCAGCCCGCGCCGCCGAACACCGCGCCAGGGCAGACGAACAACCAGACGCAGTCGTCGGGCGCACAGGACGAACCGGAGATTCTGGAAGTGCCGCCATCGGCTGCGAACGGTACGGCCGTTGCGCCGAAGCCAGCCGCTCCGGGCGCCGTGCCGCCGGTCGCGAACGCGCCGGGCGGCTCGTCGAGTGCGACGCCTGCGAAGAAGCCGGCTGAGGCACAGGCTTCGTCTACGGCCAAGGTCACGCCGCCCGCACCCGGCGACGCGAACACCGGCTATTTCCTGCAGGTTGGCGCGTACAAGACCCAGGCCGACGCAGAGCAGCAGCGCGCACGGCTCGGCTTCCAGGGTTTCGAGTCGAAGGTCACGCAACGCGATGCCGGCAACGTCACGTATTTCCGCGTGCGGATCGGACCGTTCACGAAGTTCGAGGACATGAACAACGTGCGCCAGCGGCTTTCAGACGCGGGCGTGGACACCGCGGTCATCCGCTTCTCCAAGCAGTGAACGCGCAGTAGACCCCGCAACCCGCGCGGCCTTTCATACAAGGCTGGCGCGGGTTGATAGCATGGACGGCCCGGCGCCAATGAGCAGCGGCCACCAGCGGCCCGGCCCAGCCGGCTTAAGCCTCCTTTAAGCGTCGTGTGTTCCCCTTTCGCGTCTCCACGCCCTTTCTCGGTCATCATGAAAAAATTCATCAGCGCCCTCGCTCTCTCCCTCGGCCTCGCGGCCGGCACCCTGAGCGCCATGAACACGGCGCACGCATCGCCGGCAGCGCCCGTTGCGGGTACCGACTACACGGTGCTGCAAGCCGCGCAGCCGGTGGACGCGCAGGGCAAGATCGAAGTGATCGAATTCATGTGGTACGGCTGCCCCCACTGCAACGAATTCGACCCGTATCTGGAAGCCTGGGTCAAGAAGCAAGGTCCTGACGTAGTCTTCAAGCGTGTGCCGGTTGCGTTCCGCGATGACTTCATCCCGCACTCAAAGATGTACCACGCACTCGATGCACTCGGTCTCGCGGACAAGCTCACGCCCGCTGTGTTCAACGAGATCCACGTGAAGAAGAACTATCTGCTGACGCCGGAAGCTCAGGCTACGTTCCTCGCCACGCAAGGTGTCGACAAGAAGAAGTATCTGGACGCGTATAACTCCTTCTCGACGCAAAGCGATCTCCAGCGCGACACCAAGCTGATGCAGGACTACAAGATCGACGGCGTGCCGACGCTCGCGGTCCAGGGCAAGTACGAGACGGGTCCGGCCACCACGAACAGCCTGCCGGGCACGATCCAGGTCCTCGATTTCCTGATCGCCCAGATTCGCGCGAAGAAGATGTAAAGGCGTGAGCGCCGCCATGAAGGACACGCCGGGCAATGGCAGTGGTGCCAAGCCAGCCCGGCTCAGAGTTTTCATCACCGGGGCATCCAGCGGCATTGGCCTCGCGCTCGCCGAGGAATATCTCCGGCGTGGCGCGGTGCTCGGTCTCGTTGCCCGTAGTGGCGACATCCTCGCGGCATTCGCCGCGCGCTTCCCCTCCCATTCCATCTCGATCTATCCGGTGGACGTCCGTGACGCCGCCGCGCTTGGCCACGCGGCGGCGCAGTTCTGTGCGCAGCATGGCGGCGCCGATGTGGTGATCGCCAATGCCGGCGTCAGCCGCGGTGCGCTGACCGGTCATGGCGATCTCGATACCTTTCGCGACGTGATGGATATCAACTACTTCGGGATGATCGCCACGTTTGAGCCCTTCGTCGCCCGCATGGTCGAAGAGCGGCGCGGCACGCTGGTTGGCATAGCCAGCGTGGCAGGCATTCGCGGATTGCCGGGTTCGGGCGCGTATAGCGCGTCGAAATCGGCGGCATTGAAGTATCTCGAAGCGCTGCGGATCGAGATGCGGCCGAAGGGGGTATCGGTGGTGACCATCGCGCCGGGTTATATCCGGACCGCGATGACCGAACACAATCCGTATCCGATGCCCTTCCTGATGAACGCCGATGTATTCGCTGTCAAGAGCGCCGATGCTATCGCGGGGAAGAAGCGGTTTGCGACGTTTCCCTGGCAGATGCGCGTCGTCGGCGCGATGCTGCACGTGGTGCCGCGCTGGCTGTATGACCGGTTGCTGGAGAAGGCGCCAAGGAAACCGCGGGCGGGGGAATGAGACTTCAGGCTTTTGTATTAATCCAGATGCCGCCGCAGCGCCCGCTTGCCATACCCTGCGCTGCATAACGGCCTTTGGGCGATCAATTGCAAGTTGGACTAGCACTTGAGCGAGCAACGTTCGATGTCCCACATACCAGTCATCCGCGTATCGAAAGAGCTGGCGCATACCATAGCCCATGGTCGTAAATGACTGACAGTACCTTCTGATCAGCCGGCATTGTGGCCGCGATCGGAATCGCGACCGACAAACATGCCGAAGTAGTTTTGCCAACCAAGTAACCGGTGCGTTGAGCAAACGCATGTTGCACAGCGACGGCACTCTCATGAGCAACGGCACGTGTTTCCGTAATCAAGGTCCAGTCCAGGAAGGGCGGCGCAACACCTACCGACATACCTTCGAGTTTGTGCTCGACAAAAACGTTGTTTCGGGACTCGCAGCCTGCCGGTTCTACGAGAATCACATCAACGATAAAACCAGCCGAAATCAACCCTTTGGCAATCCCGGTAAGGCTTGCGCCAGTGCCCGCGCAAGCGACAAACGTCAGTTTCCGGACGTTCGGCCAGGTTTTCAGCTGCTCCGCGATTTCTGGCCCGGTTTCTAATTCGTGCGCGGCGACACTCGCTCCGTTGCTGAACTGATCTGTATAAAAATAATGCCGTCCCAAAGCGTCTGCATGCTCAAGATGCCATTCCACGACCTCGCGGGGTGTCGCACCGTCCTGCAACATCGTCACGCCGACCAGGTGAGCCCCGACCAAATCGAGGTAGTGGCGTTTAATCGGACTGAAACTCAGCCCGACTGCGAGTTCCACCCGAATATTGTGAGACCGGCAAGCAACGGCGAGTCCGAATCCGAAATTTCCACCCGTCTTTTCAATCACGGTCGATTTCCCGGGAACAATCGCGCCCGAAGCGATCGCGGAATCAACAATGAAACGCGCCGCTCGAACCTTGTGACTTCCTCCCGCATTATTGCATTCGAACTTCGCTAACAGCCCCGGCATCACCTCCTGAAGGTCCGTTACAGAACGCGACTCTGCAAGGCTATGCTCTCTTGAACTGAATCCACTGGTTGTTTTCGTCATTGCGCTTTCGGAGGCAGACGGTTTCGAAGAATGGTCCAAGTCAGAACGCAACCGACCGCGCTAATACACAGGCAAAGCAGGTTCGTGTTTTGCCATCCGATCGTCGTCTGCAACAGCGAAGGCGCGAAGGCGCCAAAAGTTGCGCAAATAGCGATAACTGAATCGTTGATGCCTTGGAGCCGGTGTCGGGTCTGATCAGTCAAGTACCCGGCGAGCAGCGCCCCCCCGCCTACATAGCTTAGATTCCAACCGACTCCGAGCAGCAGCAGCCCGACCACCATCGCGGCCAAGCCCAGATTCCACATCCCGAGGAATGAAGCAGCTATAAGCAGCACGAAACCCGCTAACAGAGTCTTTCGAAAGCCGATTTTCGATATCAAGGCTCCCGTGACAAATGACGGCGCGAACATCGCGATCACATGCCCCTGTACAGCCAACGTATTGACTTTGAACGACACGCACATTGTCTCCATGACGAGCGACGCCTGCACCATCAAAAGATTCATGACGAAATAGCCGCTCGCCGACGCAAACACGGCCAAGAACAAAGGTGCTGTGAAAGCGGTCACTGAATATTGGCCTTGCCGAGTTTTACGAATGATCGGAGCACCCGGTCTCCATACGCTCATGAGCCCCATGGTAGTGAGACCCAACACAATGAATGACGCATAGCAAAGGGAATACGGTGAGAATCCAGCAACGTCCTGCAGGCCAATCGATACAAGGGGCCCTGTTACCGCCGCGACGATACCGCCCGCAACGACGAGCGACAAACCTTTAGATCGCAACTCAGATGGCAAGTTATCGACCGCAGCAAATCGATAATAGTTTGCGAAAGCCACGTAAGCGCCCAACAGGGCATGAGCGACCACCAACCCGATGAAACTTGAACGGTTGACAGCGCCATATCCAACCAATCCGGCGGCGATCAGCAGAGTCGCACCCAGCAAAAATCCCGCTTTACGGCTAAATCGGCGCATAAAACCGGCGGCCGGATAGGTAAGGAAAGCAACAACCGCAAACTGCAGGCCGTATGGCACGGTGGCCAGTGCCGGGTTCGGCGCCATCTTCGCGCCGACGAGGGCCGCGATCGTGACAGAAATGACCGCAGCGGTGAGGTTCACGGCCTGACAGAAAAACAGAACATATGTAGCGCCCGGAAGACGGCCGGGGGTGGGTAATCCGCTATCGTCCGCGAGCAGATCTGTGCTCATTCAAAGGTCCTGTGTTCGTGCATGGATGATCGGTTGCTATCTTTCATGAGCGAAGATCGAAAATCGCTTCATGGAAGTTGACGGCCAGCCGCTCCTTGCACTTGCCCAAGCTCTTTCGACTTATCTGCATGGGTCCGATCGCCGCAGTCGACTGGATGTGCGTACCGCCGCACGGAATCACGTTTCCTTCGCATTCCCAGTAACGCGCGTCGGAATACTGCTGGTGCGCATACACGCGCACCGCGCTGCCACGCGACACCAACGCATTCGCAAGTCGCTCGATTTCAGTCACTTCTTCCGATTTGAATCGATCGGCAATTCCGAAATCAAATCTGGCGGCGTCGGGACGAATATGGCACCCCAACGTCGCAGCGACGGCATCTGGCCGTACTTCCATCACGCCGAGATAAAGGAGATGCGATGCCGTGTGACTGAGCGACAGCCGTGCCCTTCGCAATCGGTCAATTAACACCACCACATGCTGGCCTTCTGTGAGCAACGCCGCAAGCGCCATATCGTCATCGTGAATGACGTGTTCGATGATTCCATCCACCTGGATGTCGGGAAAATCCGGGATCAGCGCCCGATTTCCGTACATCCTACGTGCATGAACGAAGCGTACCTGACGGCCATCGGGAAGGACTATCACCCCTTGATCGGAGTCCTGTCCACCTCCTTCTGGATAGGCCACGGTTGCGTCGAGTTCAATATAGTTTCCGTCGACCTTCACAACCTGCGCGACGCACTCTCCAAGCAACGGATCGTCGTAATAGCGCTTGTGTGTTTTCCGATTCAGAGCAAACATGGTTTTTATATCGCTGCGGTGACGAGTTGGTTGAGTACATCGCGGCATTGCGGCCCGCGGGTGATTTGCAGTTGAGTTTTTAGCGTGACAATGGATCCTGCCGCGACGTCCTCCTTAATGACGCAATGAGGGCCGATGAACACGTCGTCACCAATCTCGACGCAGCCGAATATCCGACTGAAGGCGCCAACCTGAACGCGATTACCCAGCGTCGGATGTCTCTTGCCGGATGCATTTCCGGCAATCCCCGTCGCGCCGAGCGTAACCCCACCGAGTACATAACAGTCGTCACCGAGGACAGCAGTTTCGCCAATGACCGTACCCCACCGTGGTCAAGAACAAAACGCCTGCCAATCTGGCAACGAGCATGTATCTCTGCCCCGGACATTAGTTTTCCCCGGCTGGAGATGAGGAACACGCCGGCGTCTAACTCTGCTTTGTCTGCTTCGCTGGTGGGGATCATCAGGGTCATTGCGCGGACGAGCCGATAGTGTGCGACCGCTTTATATGACGTGTAACCCTGAGCGATGGCCACCATCGACCCTCTTGACGCGGGATCTTTTGTTGCAAAGGCATCAAGATCTTTTTCTGCTTCTCGAATCGCATGCTCGAAGCAAGGATGACAAACGGTCTTGTCGACGAATCGAGGAGAACAGCATTCCATCAATGCTGCTTTAAGCAAATTTGTGACGACATCTCTCATCAGCGATCCCGCTTGGTTAAACATAGCCATCACTGCCCCCGCTAACCATCGTAAATCGCTGACTAAGGGGTGCTCTGGCACATCTTCAAAGTTGACCCGGATTGCCTGCAGATACCGGACCGCCCACTTTTGCTATTCCTGATTCGTGCGTCTGGACATCTCGATTTTTGAGACAAGATCGAATCATCAGAAAGTGTGGCATCTATGTGATATGGAATGCTTAAGGTCTATTATCGTAAACCGCGCGGCAAACGGCGCTATCAGAAAACTGACGTAGAGTGAGTCCCGACAGCAGAGTTGGGCATCGCAATCTAGAGGTGTCTCTTGTCTCAAAAAACGGCTGAGTTGAAAGATAAGTTAATCCGTGAGGTGGTAGTGGGCCCATTTCGGATCACACTGCTGCCGCGGCGTTCATACGAAGCTTCATATCGGCCTGACAAAGCCACAATCGGATTTGCTTTTGAAAGCCAAGCCGGCGTCCACGCCTTTGCAAGCGACCGGATCAGGCCATTTCGCACCAGGCCCAATAGCCTCGCTTTTGTACCAAGCGGTTGCGAGGTATTTTCGTCGTCAACAAGAGGTGGAGAGTATCTGCTCATCACGTATAGCAATGATTCGAAAGCCGACCACCTCAAATCCCGCCAGTTCAACGATGTGATAGACCCAGCCGCTATTGCAGCGGCACACGATATCCGAAACGCACTTCTAGGCAACGTCCTCGCCGCTCTATCAGTCGAGGAGAAGGTAACGGAGCTTTTCGACCGAGTTCAACTCGAGCTAAGCGGTTCTTTAAGCGAATCCGTAGCTATTCGCTGGATGACATCAGCGCGCCTTAAGATCATCGACGACTTCATCGACTCAAACATCAGCGGGGAACTGAGCGTCGATCAAATCGCTGCGACAGTGGGGCTGTCAGAGGGATTCTTTATTCGCACGTTTAAAGCCGCGACCGGAAAGAGCCCGCACAGCTATCTTATTGATCGGCGTCTTGCGCTGGCCCGCATGTTACTACGTTCGTCCAACCACGATTTACGCGAAGTCGCGCTCGCGACGGGCTTTGCCTCCCACGCCCATATGACGGCTGCTTTTACGCATAGGCTAGGCGTTGCCCCGAGCGTTTTGCGTAGAGACTTCAATCGAAAAGATGACCTTACTCGCGAACGCGAATGATCAAGCCTGGATCGGAAAATGAAAAACCCGGCGAGGGAGAACCCGCCGGGTTTTTTCGTAACAAAATAATGTAAGCTAAAACGCCACGTACGGTGAATTCCCGTTGGTGTTAAAGCCGAAATAAACATATCGTCCGAAGAAAAATGGCAGGCCGAAGTCGAACAGCGTTGGGAAGGAACCAATGCTGCCCGCCAGACCATTAAGCGCATAGTTCGTGCCGCCGGCAGCCAGCGTCTGGGCGCTCAGGACCGTGAAGTTCACCGTGCCCGTCGTGCCATTAAGCCCGGAAACGGTCGCTGTCAGCGGCGTCGGATTGGCCGGGCAATAGAAGTCTGTAAACGTGGACGTGCACGCTGGCAGCGAACTGTCGGTGAAGAACAGCCCGTTCGAACCGGAATCGACAATGGTTGTAACCGACGCCCCCTTATAGGTGCCAATCAAGTTGCCAAAAGCCGTTGAGCGATATGACGTCGCGCCAGTCAACGCATTGTTGCTCTGCGTGCCAATGCCGAATACCAACGTGCCTGTCACCGACGCCGCCGACGTCGTCACTGGCGGCAATTGCACGATTACGCCGTTGTTGTTCACCGCGAACTTCGTAACCGGATTCACCACTTGCTGCGCCGCCGCCACGGCAATGGCCGAGCAGTTTGTCCCGCCCGGGCAAGAGTAGTAATTACTGGTTGCGGCATTCGTGCAGTTCACGCCGCAATCGGTAGCCGCAACGCCCACGCCAAGAATTCCGTTCGCGCCCAATTGCCGCGAGGTGCTCTCGTTGCTACCGTTGATACAGCCGTTGAGCGGCACCGTGGAATCAGGCAGATCGCCCACTATCTGGATTGGAATCGCGCTCGCGATTTCGCCTCCAATCTTCACGTCAGCAGTACGCACGGTGCCCCACGTGAAGCCATCGGCGAATTGGGTGCATTCCGCCAGTTGACCGCCGCTCGTCGACGCGTTCAACGGCAAGCTGCCCAAAATCTGCGTCGCCGCGTCGCTTGCCAGACGCAAGCCGTACGAGCCGGTATCGAGCTGGATATTGTTGATGGTCTGGCACGTGCTCGTGCCGGGCGCGCACACCGTGACCGATACGTTCGGGATATTCACGAAGTTTTGTGCACCCGGACCCACGGTGATAGGCACCGTGTTCGACGCCGTCGACGCTATCGGCTGCGCGTTGGGCGTGCCGCTGGAGCCACCGCCACCACTGCTGCTGCCGCTACCACCGCTGCCACTGCTGACGGAACTGCTGCCTGAATCGCCGCCCCCACCGCCGCAGGCAGCGAGTAACACCGACACGCTCAGCACGGCGAGCCAGCGGAACAGGCCCGAACGCAGGGCCAGGTTGGACGAGGAAATCGTCGGACGCATAGTAAAAGTCTCCGCCCGTTATTGGATATCGCTGGGGCTGACGCCCGCGGGCAAGGATTGCGGCAGGTAGGCCTGACCGGCGAATGCGCCCATGTGACCGCCGGAGCGGACCACCAGCGCGCCACCTGCCACGCTGACGGGGCCGCGGCCGCCGCCATTGGCGCGCTGATTCTGGATGCCTTGCACGTATTGAGGGAAATAGCTGCCGAGCAAGGTCGG
>DASYLW010000012.1:0-13543 GCA_036009385.1 Caballeronia sp. | reverse complement strand
AGCAGGTGATCGAGGTTGCCGCGCCAGGCCGCCGGGTTGTCTCCCGACCGGAACCCTTTTACGCGCGCCCAGTCGAGTACATTTTCAATTCGGCCGCGCAGACGCGACGCTGTTTCTGTTTTGGTCGTCCAGATCGGTTCGAGAACCGCGAGCACGTGTTCGCGGTTGATGTGGCGAACCATCATCTTCCCGAGCGCCGGGTAGGTGTATTCGGCGAGCGTGTTCTTCCATTGCTCGCCGTGCTTCACATTCTTCCATTCGTGCGATCGGGCGGCGATGAATCGTTTGGCCGCCTCTTCGAAGGTAATCTCAAGGGCTTGGCTGGCTCGCAGCCGGCTTGCGGCTTCCTTGCGTGCTAGCACTGGGTCGACGCCGCGCTCGATCTCGTTGCGCTTGGCCTGAGCTTTCTCGTGCGCTTCCTTAAGCGAGACGGCCGGATATGCGCCCAGGCCCATCGCGCGCCGCTTTCCGCCAACCATAACGCGGAAAATCCACGATCGGGCGCCTGTCGGAGTGACCTGTAAGGCGAGCCCAGCAATGTGTCCGACCATATGCAGACCTGGCGCGGTCAGCCTGGACACGGCTAGCGCTCCCAATTCTTTCGCAATCTTCGGCATTTTCTTTCCGCCTAACTCAATGTCCCACCAACCTACCCACCATTGAATTTACGATTGTGTCCGACTAATAGCAACTGATGTCGACGAATTATCTTATGTAAACGCGCTGAAGGTACTGTTTACGCGGCACAAAAACGATCGTTCCGAACTAACTACGACAGATCACGACATCTCGTGAGGCGGACACCCTTTCCGCCAAATTCAAAAACCCCCGCTGATCGAAAGATCAGCGGGGGTTTTGCCCTTCCGGGGCTGCAAGAACGTCTCGTAAGGTGCGCAACTTAGCCACCGAATTTGCCCGCGACGCTTCACGCTCAGCATTTCGGCAGTAAACGTTCTATGTCGAACGTCGATTTGCCATCAGGATTCCTGCCAGCGGAACTCCGCGACAGGTTATTCGATGTCCGGCAAGCCCAATTGTCCGGTTTCTCAATACTTGGTGTCGGTCGGTTGGACCAGTCATCGGCACCCGATGCGGGCAGTGGGGCAGGTTCCAGTTGCGATGTCCCGGTAATCGAGGGCGATCGATACACATGTACAGGCGCCACGGACAGCGAGAGGGGATTGTCGGCGGCCGGCGTGACCGGTTGGGCAGTCTGGGCGTTGGCCGCTGAGCAAAGCGATGCAGCAGTTACTGCTGTGGCCAGCAAACTGCCGGCAAGGTAGAGAGCGAGGTAGTTCATGCGTGCACTTCCGTTGTGAGAATCCGATGGCGGTCGCGGCCACAACGGGCACATCCGACAAAGTCGAAGCGTTTTGTGAAATGAAAACGTGAATTCGCCTATTCAGCCTGATCGGGATTGCCGTTATATCAGTATTCGGTTCAATTTTTTAATTCATTTCATTCGATTAAATTAAGTGCTTGAGCGATCTATTGGCGATCACTGTTGATAAAGGACAAAACCATCGCAAGCGCTGTTTTCGTTAGGCGCTTGCGATTCAAAAGTCTACAAATAATAACGTCAAAAATAGGATTAAGGAGCGCTTCGATTGGTCGCGCACCTCCTTGCAATTTAATCTTTAGCTTCGTTGCAAAATTTATCTAGAAATGGTTCCGTTAATCTTGTTAACCGCGAATGTGCACGAACGCGGCAATTAGCGTTGCTTTTCAATTCAAAGAGGTTTTTTGCGGCACTTGTCATCCCCCTGACCGGCAATTCGCGTGCTCAAGCAAGCGAGTTCGCCAGTCCCTACACCGGTGTCAAAGTCGGGGAGAGCTGGTCTGACGCGTCGGGCATAGTTAACGCCAAGCCCCGTGCCATGACGAGGCTAGTCGGATTCGATGTAAAGCAGTTCATGATCGGCGCAGAAGTGCTGGCGGATTTCCATCACGGTCCGACCACTTATTGATCATGCCCTACGCACGTTCAGGTATGACTGGAATCTGGCCTGATGCACGTTCTCATCGCAGCGATGGCGTTGAATATAAATTCGTGTAAAAAGCCAGTATCGCGGCCAAGTGACGGCTGACTCAATTAGCCACGACGGAACCAAACGCCGTAATAACAGCGTGACGGTCGGACTTTACTGCTGCTTCTGATTAGTTTAATATTTCGTGGAACCAATATTAAAAATCCTCGGAAAATAATCATTCGTCGGGGATTTTATCTGGCTGCTACTAATTGATTTCAAGTCGTGCAGCGCGCTATATCGAAGCGCATTTCGGGCTCGGGCAGTCCGCCATAATCTTCTGAAGATTTTTGCACTTTTACTGTCGAACCATATTGCGACGGCGTGAGCGTGACCAGCCACGCATTCGGCCCAACCAGCAACTCCGAGGCGCTGCCCAGCTTTGATGTCGACACCGAAGGCAGTTTGTCCTCAAGGCAATTCAATACGTCACGGGACTGGCGATGCGATGCTACGTAGATCACCGGACTAGAAGCGCGCAGTTCAGGGACGCTGGCGGAACTGCACGCAACAAGCGCAAGTACACACGCAACTAAGGAGGTGAACGGGACAACTCGGCGTGAGAGCATAAGCGATGGGCTTCAGTAGAAACAACGCAACAAACGAGGCAACGAGAGAACAGAAAACAGGCCGCAAATCAGGGGCCAAAACAATCCGCGTCAAACAACCTGAATCAAGCCGGCTCAAGCCTAAAGCATGACGCCGCACACCCGCAAGACAATCGCACGGACCATCGAAAAAAGAGCGGGAAAGCGTGCGATGCTATCATCGCCGGCATCCTGAATTAATGCGTCTGCGGTACATCGATATCGCGCGCCGACACATCAACGCTCCATGGCCATTACACTCAAGTCGCCTGCCGACATCGAAAAACTGCGTATTTCCGGGCGCTTGGCCGCAGAAGTCCTCGCGATGATCGGCGAGCATGTGCAACCGGGCATCACCACCGAAGAACTGGATACGATCTGCAACCGGTTCATTATCGAAGAACTGAAGGCGATTCCGGCAAACGTGGGCTACATGGGTTTTACCAAGACCATTTGCACGTCCGTGAATCACGTTGTCTGTCACGGTATTCCCAGCCCCCGTGCGCTGAAGGACGGGGACATCATCAATATCGACGTCGCGATCATCAAGGATGGTTATTTCGGCGATACGAGCCGCATGTACTACGCCGGCACGCCGAACCGCGAGGCCAAACGGCTGTGCGACACGACGTATGAGGCCATGGTCGCGGGCATTCGGGCGGTGCGTCCGGGGGCCACGCTGGGCGATGTGGGTTATGCGATCCAGTCCATCGCAAATCGCGAGGGCTATTCGATCGTGCGCGAGTATTGCGGACACGGCATTGGCCGCGTGTATCACGAGGATCCGCAAGTGCTGCATTACGGACAACCGGGTGCCGGAATGCGTTTGAAGCCGGGACTGGTGTTCACCATTGAGCCAATGGTCAATGCGGGCCGCGCTACAACGCAGCAATCGCGTGATGGCTGGACCGTGACCACCAAGGACCGGTCGTTATCGGCGCAATGGGAGCATATGGTCGCGGTGACCGACGACGGCTTCGAATTGCTGACACCGTGGCCCGGCGGTACGGGCGAATACGCAGCACCCTGATGCACACGGATGCGCGGTAAAGCACCATGAGGCAAACGAGGTGGTGGGCTGGGAGACCCACGGTGAAGGCACTTCGCGCGTCGATTGCAATAATGATTTGACTCGTTCGCCTGTTCGGTTGAAGCTATTAAATAGACCAAGCCGGCTTAAGAAAGCTTAAGAAGCTTGTGAAAGCTTGAGAGAAAAACACCCGCATGAGTCCTTCACTAACTGTTCGCAGGATCGCCGCGCATCAAGGTGCAGTCCTGCGCGAGCTTCGCACGGCCTCATTGCGCGAGGCGCCTTACGCGTTCGGTGAGACGCTGGAGGAGGCCTTGTCCGCCGACGTCGCAAGCTTCGACGAAACGGCCGACCGCCACGCGAATTCACCCGCCACCGCGTCTTTTATCCTGTACACCGAAGGTCATCCGGCGGGCTTGGTTGGTGCGTTTATCGATGAAGCGCCTGCCCCGCGTGCATTCGTCTACGCGTTGTGGGTGGCGCCTGCAGTGAGGCATCTGCGCGGGGGCGAGCTGCTCGTGAATGCCGCCACGCAATGGCTCGCGGAACGGCGTGTGCACGACGTCTTTGCCTGGGTTACCGACGAAAACCGCAACGCCATGCGTTTCTATGAGCGCCTGGGCTTTGGTCCTACCGGCGAGCGTCGCCGGATTCCAGCGCATCCCGAGGAATACGAAACGCTGCTCGTGCGCCGCGTGAGTGACCACGTGACCTGAATGTATGACCTGAGCAGTTGATCCGCCAGCGTTCGTCGCGGATGGATTTGGCCACGGCACGCGTGGCTTGGTCCTTCCCGGCTCATCTCGCCGTTCCCTGTCTTGCCACTCTTGTTGCACGCCATGCTGCCCGCGTTCGGGCGGCAATCTGAAATATTCCGTTTGCTTGCGTCACGCCTGTAAAATACGCAAAATTTTTGGCTTTACCTATGTCGCTCAAAAAAACGCCCTTTTTCGAATTGCGCAGCGGCTCTGTCGACACGCTTCTGTTTGTCGTCAAGACTACCGACCTCGGCGCGCTGCGAACGGAACTCACGCGGCGCTTCGAAGCGACTCCCGAGTTTTTCGCGAACGATACTGTCGCCATCGACGTGCGCCGCCTGGCTGCCGACGAGCGCATATCGATCAGCGAGCTCGCGGCGTTGCTCGACAGCGTGCGCATGCGCCCGATCGGTGTAGTTGCGTCGGGGGATCAGGCATGGGCGTCCGAAGGCGCGCTGCCGTTGCTTGAAGCACGCGACCGGCGCGGCGCACCGAAGCCGTCGGTTGACGCGGGCGTGGAGAACAGCGAGGCGGCCGCCGTGATCGAAGCGGCCGTGGCGCAAACACCTGCTCCCAGCGCGCCGGTGCCCAAGACGACCATCATCGACCGGCCGTTGCGTTCGGGCCAGCAGGTCTATGCGAAAGGCGATCTCGTCGTGCTGGGGCTCGTGAGCTACGGCGCGGAAGTGATCGCGGAAGGCAACATTCATATCTATGCGCCGTTGCGCGGCCGGGCGCTCGCGGGCGTGC
Organism: Caballeronia sp.; assembly: GCA_036009385.1. GTDB lineage: Bacteria > Pseudomonadota > Gammaproteobacteria > Burkholderiales > Burkholderiaceae > Caballeronia. Next base: position 8,391 of record DASYLW010000012.1, on the reverse strand, counting down.
ATGGCAATCTCGACGCGCGAATTTTCTGCACGTGTCTGGAGCCGGAACTGATCTCTATTGCCGGCATCTACAGGACGATGGAAACACCGCTTGGTCCCGATGTCCTGGGCAAACCGGTGCAGATCTGGCTCGACGAAGAAAAACTGATGATCGAACCGCTGCGGCTGACCTGAGAGGCCTGAGACGAATCAGCCAGGCGCGCCTGATGGGGACGGCGCGCTTTTCGGATGGCACGCGAGCGGATTTAATTGACGAACACAAGGTACAGGAATGGCAAAAATCATTGTGGTGACTTCGGGCAAGGGCGGCGTCGGCAAGACGACCACCAGCGCGAGCTTCGCATCGGCCCTCGCGTTGCGCGGGCACAAGACGGCTGTTATCGACTTCGATGTCGGCCTGCGCAATCTCGATCTCATCATGGGCTGCGAACGCCGCGTGGTGTACGACCTCATCAACGTGATCCAGGGCGAAGCGAACCTCAACCAGGCGCTGATCAAGGACAAGAAGTGCGAGAACCTGTTCATCCTGCCGGCCTCGCAAACGCGCGATAAAGACGCGCTGACGCAAGATGGCGTTGAGAAGATCATCAACGACCTGATCGCGATGGACTTCGAATACATCGTCTGCGACTCGCCCGCGGGCATCGAATCGGGCGCGTTGCTGGCCATGCATTTCGCCGACGAAGCGTTGATCGTGACGAATCCGGAAGTGTCGTCCGTGCGCGATTCGGATCGCATTCTCGGCATTCTTTCATCGAAGACGAAGCGCGCGATTGAAGGCAAGGAGCCGATCAAGGAGCATCTGCTGATCACGCGCTACAACCCGAAGCGCGTGAGCGAAGGCGAGATGCTCTCGCTGACCGATATCCAGGAAATCCTGCGGATCGAGTTGATCGGCGTGATCCCTGAATCGGAAGCCGTACTGCATGCGTCCAATCAGGGTCTGCCGGCCGTGCACCTCGATGGCACTGACGTGGCTGAAGCATACAAGGACATCGTTTCGCGCTTTCTCGGCGAAGAAAAGTCCCTGCGCTTCACTGACTATCAGAAGCCAGGTCTGTTGCAACGCATCTTCGGCAACAAGTAAGGGGACGCAATGTCGATTCTTTCGTTTTTGCTGGGCGAGAAAAAGAAGTCCGCTTCGGTCGCGAAGGAACGCTTGCAGTTGATCATCGCGCACGAGCGAGCGGGCGGACATGCACCCGCCGATTATCTGCCGGCGTTGCAACGAGAACTCGTTGCCGTGATTTCCAAGTACGTGAAGATTTCAAGCGACGATATCCGGGTTAGCCTCGAACGTCAGGACGATCTCGAAGTACTCGAAGTGAAGATCGAAATTCCATCGGTTTGAAGATGGATGACGGTTTGAACCAGCGCTGAAGGTTTTCCTTGGCGCGCAGGGCATCCAAAGGCCGGAATCACTTGATTCCGGCCTTTTCAGTTTGCACAGGTGTGTTTGCACCTCCTCAAAGTCACATAAGCGACTTACATCAATATTCCGTTGCAGTTTAGCCGTCGCCGTTACACGGGCGCTGTCGGCTAATCCGCGTCCTCGCGCATTGAGTGTGTATCGCCCCGGTAGGAGGCGACCAACTCAAGAGGCCGATGATGAAAATACGTTTGTTCATTGCCCAGGCGGCGATCGCCGCGGCGCATGGCGCTGGATGCCGGGGCACTGGGCCTAACGCTTGATAGCCGCACAAGCTCGCTTGATTCACGGGCGGCGGCTTTTACGCCGCTCAAATCCGATGAACCCGTCCCGGAGTTCCACATGAAAACCAAACTGTTGATTATCGGCTTGCTCGCCACGTTGCTGGGTGGCTGTATCGTCGTGCCGGCGCATCCGTATGCTTATCATCCGGTGCCACGCGTCTACGTTTATTAAGTTGCCCGCGCTTCATCTGCTGACCGGCTCTTCGTCCTCGACGGGTGTCTCAGGCACTTCGGGCGATGCCCGGGGCACAGACAAGGGCAATGGCGTCATGTAGCGCTCGGCCAACGTTTCGTACAGCGGCGGCGAGAAGAAGCGCGACACCCGGCTCGCAATCAGCGCGGTGGCCATGAGCGATATCACCAGCGCATGACCGTTGATCATTTCCATCACGATCACGAACGACATGATTGGCGACTGCGTGACCGCCGCCAGATAACCCACCATGCCGAGCGCAATCAGCATCGACAACTGCATGTGGCTGAAGACCGTATGCAGCACATTGCCGAAGCCCGCGCCAATCGATAACGACGGCGCGAAGATGCCGCCTGGAATGCCGGGCAGGTACGAGCCGATCATCGAGACCATCTTGAGCAGCGGATACAGCGGCGATAGTTGCTCGTGGCCTTCCAGCAGGCCGCGCGCCTCGGCGTAGCCGCTGCCAAAGGTCGTACCGCCCGACACGATCCCGACCACGGCGATGATCAACCCGCAGAGCATGGCGAACACCACCGGGCGTGTTGCATGCATCTCGCGCAGACGTGCCGGAATCCATCTGGACGTATTTAGCAGCAGCCAGCAAAACACGCCCCCCGCGATGCCCGTCACGATGGCCGTGAGCACCACGGCGACCGCCAGCAGGTTGGGGAAATGCGCGCTCACTTCGATGGTGCCGAAATAGGTGTAATTGCCGTTCAGGCCAAGCGCGACGATACCCGCGAGGATAATGCCCGTGATCAGCACGCCGCTTGTGCGCGCTTCGAAGCTGCGCGTCAGTTCTTCGATCGCGAACACGATGCCGGCAAGCGGCGTGTTGAACGCCGCCGATAACCCCGCAGCCGCGCCCGCCAGCACGAGTTGCCGCTCAATGCGGGCGTTCGAGCGCGGAAACAGTCGTCGCAGGTTGTACATCAGCGCGGCGCCGACCTGGACGGTGGGACCTTCGCGGCCGATGGTGAAACCGCCGAGGATCGCGATAAACGAGATGCCCATCTTGGCGACCAGGATAGCGGGCGACAGCAGCCGGGTCCCGAGTCCCGGTGGACTGTGCAACACCGCGATAACCTGTGGAATGCCGCTGCCTTCCGAGCCGCGAAAGAACTTTCGGGTAAGCCAGACGGATAACGCGGCTGCGGCTGGCGTCAGGATCAGTGGCAACCACACATGATCGTGCTGAACGGCGCGAAACGCGTTATAGCCCCAGTCGATGAGCCTCGCATAGAGCACCGCGACCAGCCCGACCGCGATCGCGCCAACCCAGAAAATGCCGTAGCGGTGCCAGAGGCTACGCGCACGGAGAAGAGTAAATCGGGGCAGAGAGCGTATTGCGCGAATCATTGTTCGATGAGCCATGCGATCGGCTGTCGGGAAAGCGGCGATTATACCGAGCTGTCTCAATAATCGAGCCGATTGGCGCTCGGCGCTTGCAACCTTGCAACCAGCTTTAAAAAGAAACGGGGCGCAGTTATGAGCCAGCGCCCCAAAACACTCTCGTCGGGGTGGCGAGAGCGGAGAGAAGAGTGTAATTAAAAAGTAATTTTTTATTCAGGCATTCGAATGACTCGCAAACGTTTCAACAGTGGCCAGGAGTTTGAAAGTTTTATCGATTACTGTATTAGGCGGGACGTGAAGCGCTTACCGAAGATCGGGTTGTCATTACTTCGAAAGCGACTACGGCGGCAATGGCGCGCGCATTTGCAAGCAGCGCCTGCAGCACGATCCCGCGCCAGCTCGTCGTCCGGAAACGCACGGCCAGCATGAGGACAGTGAATAGCGCGATGGAAATTATCGCAACCACGTCAGCACTTTGAAGGTGAATGCGCATGACGCTGTCCTCAATAATGTTCAGTCTTTTGTCGAGCGTTTGTTGAGTATAGACAGGACGTGCCGGTACGCAAGTTGCACAAAAATACGCGAGAGCCTGTCGCTGAATTTATCTAATGATCCGATGGGAATTTTCCGGGCGCTGTCAGTACTAACCCGAATTGGTGTTTTCCCAGTGCAGGGCAAGCTCAATCCACGGAGTTGCATTTATGAATTTCCCGAATCGCCGTTCCCTCGAAGTGGATTTCTTCCGGGGAGTCGTGCTGCTGATCATTGCCGTCGATCACATTTCGGGAAGCGTCTTGTCCAGATTTACACTCCATAGTTACGCGTTCTGCGATTCCGCAGAGGTTTTCGTATTCCTGGGGGGATATGCATCGGCAGCCGCTTATACAACGCTCGCGGTGAACCGGAGTCGCGGCGCCGCGCGCCTACGCTTTCTGAAGCGCAGCTGGGAGATTTATCGCGCGTACCTCTTCACCGCCGTGATGATGTTGCTCGGCGGGGCTTTGCTGATGTGGCTGCGTATCGACACCCCGATGCTGCAGATCACCGAATGGCCGTCATTCCTCGCCCGTCCGCTGGGGCTTACCTTCGATGTCGCGACGTTGCGGGATCAGCCGTATTTATCGGCGGTATTGCCCATGTACGCCATGTTCGCGCTCGCCGTGCCGTTCGTGGTGCCGTTCGCCGAACGTAAGCCCGTGGTCGCGCTCTTCGGCAGTCTCGGCGTATGGCTTTTTGCATCGTCGCTCGCGCAATGGTTACCGTCGGCTTACGCGGAAGGGTGGTCGTTCAACCCGTTCGCGTGGCAACTGATGTTCGCGCTCGGCATCCTGGCGCGCGTGCAGCCGATCCCCGCCGAATTCCATAGTTCGAAAACTGCTCGCTGGATGACCCGCGCGGCAATTGCGGTGTTCCTGATGTTTGCTTTCGCGAAGCTGTTTCTGGAGACGCAAGCGCCGCCCGGATATATGAAGCAGAACCTGGCGAGCTTGCGGATTGTAAGTTTTGTCGTGATCGCGTGGCTGTTCGCTCAGGCGGTGCACGCCGGATGGATCAAGGCGCTGGCGAAGCGCTTGCCGAGCGTGGTGAATATCGGCAAGCAGGGGCTGGTGTGTTTTATTGCCGGCGCGTGCATGTCGCTGGTCATCGATACCGCCTTGCGGCTAGTCTCGTTCGGGCAATACCAGTGGATAGCAGGGCTGAGCGGCGACACCGTCGCGATAGGCAGTCTGATCTGGCTCGCGGCGTTCTGGCGTGATCGCAAGGAGGCGCAACGGGCGCGGCTGCCGAAACGGCAACCGGTGCCGGCGCACGCGACTCACCGGCGCGACCGGTGAGGAGTTTGAACAACGCGTGCCGGTGAGCTTTACAGCGTGCCGGTGAGCTTTACAAAGTCTCGCCGGCACGTAATCAATGCTACGAGAGCTTGATATCCCGCGTTTCCCGCATGCACAGCACGCCGAGCAGGCTGACCGCGGCCGCGACCGACACATACCCGCCGACCCATGCCAGACCGCCGCGATTCGCCAGCAATTGCGCGATGTACGGCGCGACCGACGCCCCCAGAATCCCGCCCACGTTATACGCGACACCCGCGCCGGTATAACGCACGTTGGTCGGGAACAACTCGGGCAGCAGCGCGCCCATTGGAGCAAACGTCACGCCCATCAGGAACAGTTCGATGGTGAGAAACAGCGCGACTGCGTAGGTGTTGCCGCTGCCGAGCAGCGGGGCCATCGTGAAGCCGGACAGGATGGCCGCGATACACCCCACGATCAGCACCGGCCGGCGGCCGAATTTATCGCTGGCTAACGCGGAAAGCGGCGTCGCGATCGCCATGAAAATCACCGCAAAGCAGAGCAAACCAAGGAATTTCTCGCGCGTGAAATGCAGCGTCGAGACGCCGTACGAGAGCGAAAAAACCGTCGAAATGTAGAACAGCGTGTAGCAGACGATCATCGCGATCGCGCCGAGCAGCGTCGGTTTCAGGTATTGGCTGAACAACGTCGCGATAGGCACGCGCACACGTTCCTTTTTCTCGATAGCCTCACGGAACGCCGGCGTTTCGGCAATTTTCAGACGCACGTAAAGTCCGAGCGCCACCAGCACCGCGCTCACGATGAACGGAACGCGCCAGCCCCAGCTGCGAAATTGTTCGTCGGTGAGTGAGAGCGCCAGCCCGAAGAACAATCCATTCGATGCCAGGAACCCCACCGACGGCCCGAGTTGCGGGAACATGCCGAACCAGCCGCGCTTGTTTTGCGGCGCGTATTCGGTCGCGAGGAGCGCTGCACCGCCCCATTCGCCGCCAAGCCCGATACCCTGACCGAAGCGCAGGATGCACAGCAGAACCGGCGCCAGACTGCCGATAGACGCGTAGCCCGGAACAAAGCCGATTAGCGTGGTCGACACGCCCATGACGAGCAGCGAGGCGACGAGCGTCGATTTCCGCCCGATGCGGTCGCCGAAATGACCGAAGACGAACGAGCCGATCGGCCGCGCGATGAACGCGATACCAAACGTGACGAACGCCGACAACGCTTGCGCGGCGGGCGAGCTGTGCGGGAAAAAGACCGGGCCGATAACCAGCGCGGCGGCGGTCGCGTAGACATAGAAATCGTAGAACTCGATCGCCGTGCCGATAAAACTCGCGAAGATCACGCGGGAACTGCTCATTTTCGCGTCGTTCGCAGGCGATGCGGGTAAGGAGCCCGATGGTGAAGCTGATGACATGGCGTCTCCGGTTCGCCCTTCGTGTCGCGCCCGGGGATGGGACGCGTGTCGGGACATTTTGTGTTGAATGCGCAGCGCTGTGTGGCGATAAAAGCGACCGGCGCTGGCCCGCGCGGTGTGTCGCGGAGCCGGCCGGTCAGGCGCGTCGATCAGGCGCTGGATGGGCGGCAGCGACGGCTTTGCCGGCATGTCCGGCGTGGGGTATCGAAAATTATAACGACCGTGCGCGGCGGCGGGCAAGGAAACCGTATTAATGAACGCACCAATAGTTCCGCTCAGTTCCCTTCAATCGATGGTCGTTGCCTGCGGTGAATGGACGCTGCGTAGCTGGAACTGGCCGTTGTCGTTGAAGAGCCAGTCTTCGAACAAATCGAGATGGCCATTGCCGTCGAGCAGGCGCGCAGGCGGCGTGGGCAACGGCGATGCGCGGCGCAGCGACGTGAGGGCGGTAGCTTCGGCTTCGTCGTCGCCATTGGTCCGGTAGACCGATGACCGGATCACGCGGCCGTTTCGATCCACCGTAAACGCGACCACGACCAGCGAGCGCAGCATTGCTTGCGGCGTGCCTTTGAGCACCAGCGACGGATTGCGCTCAAAGATATGCTGCGCGATGCGGACCTTGTACTGATCGAGCGTGGCGCCGCTGACGGCGGCGGCTGGTTTTGGTTCGAGCGCGCTGGGCGGCGGGGTAATTGTGCAGGCAGCGATGGTTGCCGCGATCGATAAGGTCAGCGCGGTGCGCACCATGTGCGCAGTATTCAAACGGGGTGTCATTGCAGGCGAGGCTCGACGAATTCGTTGCACTCATACTTAACAATACGCGGCGGGTCCGGGTCTTGCTCCCCATTTTGAATAACTACTGCATTTTAATGCGCAAGGAGAAGGCCATGAGCAGCGATTCCACCGATGTGAAAAATCCGAAAGCCGCCGAGCACAGCGATAACGAGGCAAGCAAGATGCCGGAACGCTCCGATGACGACCGTAAGCAGGCCCCAAGCGATAAGCCCGGGAAGAAGCCGGGGGAGGGAGAACCGGACGTGGGGTGAGGTTTCGCCGCGTACGCTTGGCACGCTAAAAACCCGCATCGGAGACGTTGCGGGTTTTTTAATAACTTTGCCGCTAGTTTTGTACTAACAAAAAATGACCTTGCATTTTCATTTCTGTTAGTACAATAATTGCATGAGAATTATCTACGACAGCGCGAAGCGCGACAAAACCTTTAATGAACGCGGACTGGACTTTGAGCTTGCTGCTGAGGTTTTTGCGGGCTTGACGCTGACGCAACCAGATTTGCGCTCCGATTATGGGGAACAACGATTCATGACTGCGGGCTGGTTGCATGGCCGGATCGTCGTGTTGGTCTGGACGCCTCGCGGCGCGGACCGCCGCATCATAAGCATGAGGAAAGCAAATGACCGCGAAACTAAAAGACTCACCCCGCACTTGGGTTGATCCCGACGATGCACCCGAAATCACCAATGACTGGATCGCTGGCGCGGAGTTACGCGACGGTGGGAAGGTGGTTCGGCGGGGGCGTCCGCCAGGCAGCACGAAGACACCGACCACTGTCCGCCTGGACAACGAAGTGCTTGAAGCGTTTCGCGCGACCGGACCGCGTTGGCAATCGCGTCTGAACGCTGCGCTCGCCGATTGGCTCAAGACCCACTCGCCGGACGAACTGGCGGTGTAAATGGCTTCGGTATGGAAACAAGAGGAATTTGCAGCAGAGGGTTGCAGACAAGCCGGAATGCCGGTTTTTGGCGGAAGCGGTGAGATTCGAACTCACGGACGAGTCACCCCGTCGCTAGTTTTCAAGACTAGTGCCTTAAACCACTCGGCCACGCTTCCACGTTTTACAGACAAGCTTCACACACAGCAACTACAAGAAAAGTGCGTTCC
>DASYLW010000011.1:0-23627 GCA_036009385.1 Caballeronia sp. | reverse complement strand
AATTTAGATCGGTTTGTACCATCTTTCCATGAGCGATAAAAGAGCTTGCTCATAAAAATCCTGTTTTAGTGTTGACGCTGCTACTTGCATACAACACTTTGCGTCGAGCTCACTGCTTGAAGCTTCATGCGAAGTCTCTTTAAACATGTTCGATGCAGTGCTTGTTCAGTGCTTCTTCAAGCTCTTTCAGTGTTGCTTTTGCTTGGAGCGCTGCATCGTCCGGCTCTGCTGTGAATCGCGTTGCATGTGGTCTTGCGTTTGGTCTTGCGTGCGAAGTTAGCGTGGTCGTGGAGCGTGGAAATTAAGGTGGAAACCGAAGCGTGAGATCGGACAGCTTGCACTGCATGACTGCTTCGATGAAAACTGGCGTGTCTCTCTTGCGCCTTTCGAGTATCGCTCGCCTTCGCGACTCGTTCAAACCGGTCGAATCAGACTTCGGATCATGAGCTTCAACGTGAGCTTCGACGATCCGCTTCAAGCCATTTTTCGAGAGCTTCCCGACTCTAAAAAATCCGTTGCGCCGAGCTCGCGATTACATGTGTCTTGCTGCGGAAAAGAGTCGTCAGCGCGTCTCGTTTCCATGTCGAAAGTGTAGCACTCGACGCCGTCATCGCAAAGGCAAAACCACAAAATATTGGGTCTTTTACGCTTACGATGACTACCTATAGTGCAAACGACCACGTCATGCAAGAGCGGATTTCAAGCGTGAAAATGCGCTTGCGAAACCACTGGACGCGCGCCCGGATCACCCTGCAGCAACCGCTTGCACGCGGCTTCTCAACCGTGTTTGCCGCGCAGCGGCGCAAGCAATTCGCGCAAGTTGTTGTGATCGATTTCGTGCATCAACGCGAGTAGCCGTCCGAGCTGTCCTGCAGGAAAACCCTCACGCGCAAACCATGCAAGATAGTGACCGGGCAGGTCCGCGATCAAGCGATCCTTGTACTTTCCATAAGGCATCTTCTGCGTGACGAGACGCTGCAAATCTTCCGGGTCCATCGTCGTTCTCCTCGGGTTTTATCGTCGCTGAATGTCGCTCGAGCGTCGCTCATCTCGGCACTTCGCGATGTCGCTGTCATGATATCGATGCCATAATCCCAGCTTCCCGCCGCGAAGAGATCCCCTTCCGTTCTCCATGTCGCTAGCCATCAAAGCTTTCGTTGCCCCCCTCATCGTCGCCTGTGCGATGTTCATGGAAAGCGTCGATGCCAACGTCATCGTTACCGCGATCCCCGAAATGGCCAAAGCATTTGGCCGCGACCCCGTCACGCTGAAGATCGCTGTCACCAGCTACGTGCTCGGCCTCGGGGTCTTCATCCCGATCTGCGGCTGGGTAGCCGACCGCTTCGGCGCACGCACGATTTTCCGTCTCGCTATCGGCATCTTCGTCGCCGGCTCTCTCCTGTGCGCCGCGTCCACCTCGCTGATCCCGTTCACGCTCGCGCGTTTCGTCCAGGGCGTCGGCGGCGCGATGATGGTACCGGTCGGGCGGATCATCATCTTCCGCTCGGTACGCCGCTCCGAGTTCATCCGAGCGATGAACTACCTCTCGCTACCCGCCATGCTCGGCCCCGCCGTCGGGCCACTGTTAGGCGGCTTCATCACCACCTATCTGCATTGGCGCCTGATCTTCTTCATCAACATCCCGATCGGCATCCTTGGCATCTACCTGACCAACCGTTACATCGGTAATGCGCGCGAGCCGCATCCCGGACCGCTCGACTGGACCGGTTTCTTTTTGTCAGCGAGCGGCGGCACATTGTTCCTGCTCGGGCTCTCGTTGATCGGCGGCGAGCTGGTCTCTAATCGCACAGCCGCGGCCATGACGCTCGGCGGCGTGGCCTTCCTCATCGTGTATTTGCTGCATTCGCGACGCGTAAAAATACCGCTCCTTGATCTGCGTTTCCTGCGTGTGCCGACGTTTCAGGCGAGCGTGATGGGCGGCTCGCTGTTTCGCATCGGCTTGGGCGCCGTGCCGTTCCTGCTCCCGCTCGCCATGCAGGAAGGGCTCGGCATGAGCGCGTTCAAGTCCGGCTCGATCACCTGCGCGTCCGCGTTCGGCGGCATGTTCATGCGCTCGCTCGCGTCGCGCGTGCTGCACCGGTACGGCTTCCGGCAGACGCTGATGGTGAACGCGGCGCTGTCGGGTATTGCGATCGCCGCCTGCGGCATGTTCTACCCGGGAACGCCGACGTGGGTCATCTGGGCCGTCGTGCTGCTTGGCGGTTTTTTCCCGGCGTTGCAATTCACGAGCCTCAACTCGCTGACGTATGCCGAGATCGAAAGCCGCGATGTGGGCCGCGCGACGAGTCTCGGGAGTTTTATTCAGCAGGTGTCACTGGGGTTGGGCGTGACAATCGGCGGGATCGCGCTGCAGATTTCGCATGAACTGCAGGGACATCCACGCATCGTCTGGTCGGATTTCTGGCCGGCGTTTGTGGTCGTTGGATTGTTTTCGTTCCTTTCGATTCCGATTACCTCGAAGCTGGGACGGGACGCGGGGCATGAGATATCGAGGGGCACGCGCGGGTGAAGCGGATGGCGCGTGTGCGGCGCTTCGCCGAACGCGGTTACGAACCATCCAGCCCGGTCCGTAGTTGAAAAACCCAATGCATCTTCGGTACTGGCTTGGGGTTTCAAACGCCGCCACGCTTCTGAACCTGTGAGCGTTATTGCAGAAGGTGCGGAGGGCTCCGTCCGAATCCGCCCGCCAAGCCAATTGCGGAAAAGGCAATCGCCTCGAGACCGCGACTCGAATTTCAAAAGCTGAAGCGGCCAACCCTCAGCGAGAACAAGTAGCGGCGTGCACAAATAGAAAAAGCCGGTTCCGAATTCGCCCGCGCTTTCCGCCGTGGAAAGAACCAACGTTTCGTACCGGCCTTCAATCCCACCGACTATCTAGCTAGCGAGAGGCCGATTTACATCGACCTCTCGCGCACTATCACTTACTGGCAAGCCTCGCACTCGTCGAACCCGGCATCGCCCGGACGCATCATGCAGACCGGACCATCGGCTTCTGCTTCAGCCGCAATCGCCGGTGCCGCAACCGCAGCGGCATTGAAACCACCTGTGGACGATCCGTGCGAACCCTGCGAACCAAAACCGTTGCCGTTCGCGCCTGAAGCACCGCCCGCACCGTTCCCCGAGTTACCCGAAGGCACCGCGTTCAGTTGACCGTGAGCGACCGTCGACTTCTCGACGTGCGTGGCGGCCATCGTGCGGAGGTAATACGTGGTTTTCAGACCGCGCAGCCACGCCAGCTTGTACACCTCGTCCAGCTTCTTGCCCGACGCGCCACCCATATAGATGTTCAGCGATTGCGCCTGATCGATCCACTTCTGACGACGCGATGCAGCCTCCACCACCCACGTAGCATCCAGTTCGAACGCCGTTGCGTAGATTGCCCGCAGATCGGCCGGAACCCGGTCGATGCGCGACAGCGTGCCGTCGAAGTACTTCAGGTCCGAGACCATCACTTCGTCCCACAGGCCGCGTTCCTTCAGGTCACGCACCAGGTAATCGTTCACGACCGTGAATTCACCCGACAGATTCGACTTCACGTACAAATTCTGGAACGTCGGTTCGATACACGCCGACACGCCGATGATGTTCGAAATGGTCGCGGTCGGAGCGATTGCCACGCAGTTCGAGTTGCGCATGCCGTAGGTAGCGATCCGCGAACGCAGCTCGGTCCAGTCCATCGAAGCGCTGTCGTCCACTTCCACATAACCACCGCGCGCTTCGGCCAGGAGCTTCAGCGAATCCTGCGGGAGAATGCCGCGATCCCACAGCGAGCCGCGATAGCTCGAGTAACGGCCGCGCTCTTGCGCCAGTTCCGTCGACGCGTAGTAAGCGTAGTAGCAGACCGCTTCCATCGACGTATCGGCGAATTCGACCGCTTCCTTCGACGCATACGGCGTGCGCAGCAAGTGCAAGCAGTCCTGGAAGCTCATGATGCCCATGCCGACCGGACGATGCTTCAGGTTCGAATTACGCGCCTTGGCGACGGCGTAGTAATTGATGTCGATCACGTTGTCGAGCATGCGCATGGCGACGCTCACGGTGCGCTTCAGCTTCTCGTGATCGAGCGCCAGCGTGCCGTCAGCCTGCTTCATCATGTGCGCGACGAGGTTCACCGAGCCGAGGTTACAGACGGCGATTTCGGTGTCGCTGGTGTTCAGCGTGATTTCCGTGCACAGGTTCGACGAGTGGACAACGCCCACGTGCTGCTGCGGCGAACGGATGTTGCACGGATCCTTGAACGTGATCCACGGGTGACCCGTTTCGAACAGCATGCCCAGCATCTTGCGCCACAGTTGCGCGGCCGGCACCTTCTTGAACAGCTTGATCTCGCCACGTGCGGCTTTCTCTTCATACGCCACGTACGCTTTTTCGAACGGTGCGCCGAACAGGTCGTGCAGATCCGGGCAGGTTGCCGGCGAGAACAGCGTCCAGTCGCCGCCTTCGTGAACGCGCTTCATGAACAGGTCGGGAATCCAGTTCGCCGTGTTCATGTCGTGCGTGCGGCGACGGTCATCACCCGTGTTCTTGCGCAGTTCCAGGAATTCTTCGATATCCAGATGCCACGTTTCCAGGTACGCGCAGACCGCGCCCTTGCGCTTGCCGCCCTGGTTCACCGCGACAGCCGTGTCGTTGACGACCTTCAGGAACGGCACCACGCCTTGCGACTTGCCGTTCGTGCCCTTGATGTGCGAACCGAGCGCACGCACGCGCGTCCAGTCGTTGCCCAGGCCTCCAGCGAACTTCGACAGCAGCGCATTTTCCTTCAGCGCCTCGTAGATGCCGTCGAGGTCGTCGGCCACCGTCGTCAGGTAGCACGACGACAATTGCGAACGGCGTGTGCCGGAATTGAACAGCGTGGGGGTGGACGACATGAAGTCAAAACTCGACAGCACGTTGTAGAACTCGATCGCCCGCGCTTCGCGGTCGATTTCGTTCAGCGCCAGACCCATTGCAACGCGCATGAAGAACGCCTGCGGCAATTCGATGCGCTTGGTTTCGTTGTGCAGGAAGTAGCGGTCGTACAGCGTCTGCAGGCCGAGATAGCCGAATTGCAGATCGCGGTCGGCGTCGAGCGCGGCGCCCAGGCGCTTCAGGTCGTACTGCTGGAGCTTTTCGTCCAGCAGTTCCGCTTCCACGCCCTGCTTGATGAACAGTGGAAAATATTCAGCGTAGCGCGTGGACATTTCGCCCTGCGAGACGTCTTCTTCCAGGATTTCGCGACGGATGGTGTGCAGCAAGATACGCGCGGTGACCTGGCTGTACGCCGGGTCCTTTTCGATCATGGTGCGCGCGGCGAGAATGGCGGAGTCATAGACTTGCGCCATCGGCACGCCGTCGTACAGGTTCTTCACCGTTTCCGCGACGATCGGGTCAGCGTTCACTTCGCTGCCGAGATTCACGCACGCTTCGTTGATGCGCGCCTTCAATGCGTCCAGATCCAGCGGATGCGACACGCCATTGTCGATCACGTTGATGCCCAGCGCGTTCGCCCGGGTTTCCGGTGCGTGCGCGCGCTCTTGCGTACGCTTCTCGCGATACAGCACGTAAGCGCGCGCCACGTTGTGCTCGCCGCCGCGCATCAGCGCGAGTTCGACTTGATCCTGGATATCTTCGATATGAAACGTACCGCCGTTCGGACGGCTGCGAACCAGCGCCCGGATGACACTTTGCGTCAGTTGTTCGACGAGCTCGCGCACGCGCGCCGAGCCTGCGCCCTGACCGCCGTTCACGGCCAGGAAAGCCTTCGTCACTGCGATGGAGATCTTCGACGGCTCGAACGACACCACGGTCCCGTTGCGGCGGATGACTTTGTAGTCGGCCAGTGTGGCGTCCGGTGCGAGCCCGCTGGTGCTCGGCTGACCCTGTACGCCGATGGGCCGCGCGGAGCCGCCCTCGTAGGAAGTCGTGGCGTTGTCGGTGGTTTGCATGTGCAAATCTCCAGGTGTTCGATAGTGCGGAACGTCCGCGGATTGTTGAGATGCGTGCCGTGCGTGGTGGGTGCCTGTTGCTGCTCTATTGCTGTTCACTACTTTTGCCAACCGCGCGCGACGATGAAATTGAAAATTGAAAATGGCTTGGCCGGGAAAATTGCCGGTGCCGTTCTGGCGTTTCAGTCCGATGGTTTTTCCATAGGCCGATACGCTTCAAACCGACGAAGACAACCTCTCTCGCTACGCCGTTTGCCTCGGTCTTTCAAACTGCGTGTTGACGTTTTTTACGCGGCAAATCAGATGCTTATGCGGTGTTTTCTTCTATGCCCGCGAAAGCATACGGCGCCGGCTCTACGAGCGGGGCGCCGCCTGGACAACACAACATATAGTGCGAATTACGTCTCTGAGCACCAAGTATAGTGGCATTCCGCACAGTCTCAAAAACTTTTATTTGCTGAAGAATAGCGCTTGGAGGGTTGACTTTTGAAATGCCAAAGTCGGATAAGGGAAAGCGCGCCAAGCCGCTGGGAACACACGCGAACTCGCTGCAATGCAAAATGAAAGCGGCTCGGAACCGTTGGAAGCGATCAGGCATGGCCGGCGCCTAGCCAGCGAAGACGGCAAGCCGCAGCGCGTCAAAGTGGCTCACGCGGCTCAGTGACTCACGCGACGACACACTCAATCAAGGGTGAACGAGCAGCGAATCAAATGTCGGTGAGATAGGGAAAGTACTGAGGCGGAAATTGTGTATCGCGTTGCAGCCGCGACCATTCGAAGTACGGGCCGGGATCGGTTTTACGACCCGGCGCGATGTCCGAATGACCGGCTAGCGCTTCGATCGGATAGCGTCGGGTGAGCGCCTGGACTACATCGATGAGCGACGTGTATTGGGCGTCCTCGAACGCACATCGATCACTGCCTTCCAGTTCGACACCCACCGAAAAGTCGTTGCATCGCTCGCGGCCGAGAAAGCTCGACACACCCGCGTGCCATGCGCGCTCGTTGCACGACACATACTGCTCGACCCGGCCATCGCGATGAATCACGAAGTGCGACGAGACCCGCATGCCGCGCAAGTGGTCGTAGTACGGATGAGCGTCGTGATCGAGACGGTTCTGGAAGAACTCGGCGATGGCACTGCCGCCGAATTCATCGGGCGGCAAGCTCATGTTGTGAACAACAACGAGCGTGGGCTCGATCCCTCCCGGACGCGCTTCGAAATTCGGAGATGGCAGCCGGAGAGCCGCCGTGTACCAGCCGTCGGCATCGATCAAACCAGCCACGCTCATCGAGCGTCACGGCCGGTGGGATGAGTGGCATAGCGCTGGGCGTGATCGGAGCAACAGAAACGATACCCGGCCGCGACGATCGCTTCACTGCTCGGCGTATGCACGCCGCACTCGGCGCAGCGCACGAGAGGATCAGGGAGTTGCGGCGCGGAGCCGGAAGCCGATGGGCCATGAGAGGCGCGCGCGGCGCCCGCACCTTGTGGACCCGTCTGCGCGCCGGCGGTAGCTTGAGCGCGCTTGAGCTTCTTGAACAGCCACTGGCTCGCGAAGAACACAAATATCAGCAGGAGAAGTTGGCGCATGATCTTACTAATAGTAGAGGCAATAAAAGCCCGATGATTCAGACGACCGCTCGATGCAGCAGCACTTCGAATACGAAACGGCTGCCCACATAGGCGAGCAGCAACGCGACGAACGAAGCCAGCACCCAGCGCAACGCGGCGCGACCGCGCCAGCCTGACACGCGGCGAGCGGTCAGCAGCGCGCCGAACATCAGCCACGACAGAATCGCGAATACGGTCTTGTGATCGAGTTTGAACGCTTTGTCGACGAGTTGTTCGTTGAACGCGACACCCGATATGAGCGTAAGCGTCAGCAACACAAAGCCCGCCGAAATCAGGCGGAACAATAATTTTTCCAGCGTGAGCAACGGCGGCAGGGTATCGAGCCAGCTCGACACCCAGCTATTCGAGGTATGCCGTGTGCTGGTTCCGCGCATGTTTTGAAGACGCTTTTCGACCATCAGCATCAGGATGGCGTGAAGCGCGGCGATCGCGAACAGTCCGTATGCAATATTCGCAATCAGGAAATGCAGCTTGAACATGGGCGCAGCCGCGTACGGGAGCACACGCACGCCGCCAAAAATCAGCGGCATGACCGAAGCCACGCAAGCGAGTGGCAGCACGAGCAGGCGCAAGCCGTCGAGCGGGAAGAAAAAGCTTTCTATCCAGTAGATGCCCGCGCCCAGCCAGAACATGGCGGAGAGCGCGAAAGCGAAGCCGAACACCATCGCGTTCTGCGGAAAGATGGTGGTGTGCAACAAGACCCCATGAACGAGCAACGCGACACCGAGCATCACGCGCCCCATCGTGCTCACGCCCGACGCCTTCGATGCCCGGCCGCGCTGCATGGAGTCGGCCATGCCGGGGTTCATTGCGCTGGTCATTCCTCCGGCCAGGCGGCCGCCCGCCGGCATGCCCGCCAGCGCCGGCTCGACAGCCGTGTTGCGATGCGCGCGCCAGCCAGCTACGGCAAGTCCGCCGTAGAGAAGCGCAGTGAGGGCATACAGTACAATATCCATGTTCGAAGTTTACACCAGGCCCTGAAGCCACGACGTCTTCCCCCTCTTGCCAGGTCGTCTTGAAGCCAAGCTCCGTCAGGAAGTCGTCACTGTTACCCGGCCGCATTCTCCACACGCTCCCATGCTCGACACACTCACTACACGGATGGCGCGCGTCGTCAAGACGCTGCGCGGCGAAGCCCGGCTCACCGAGGCTAACACGCAGGAAATGCTGCGCGAAGTACGCCTGGCGCTGCTCGAGGCCGACGTCGCGTTGCCGGTCGTGCGCGAATTCATCGCGAAGGTGAAGGAAAAAGCGCTCGGCGAAGAAGTGCTTTCCAGTTTGTCGCCGGGTCAGGCGCTAGTCGGCGTCGTGCAGCGCGAGCTGACGGCGATCATCGGCGGAGATTACGAGGGTAAGGCCGTCGAGCTGAATCTCGCGGTCACGCCGCCCGCGATCATCCTGATGGCCGGCTTGCAGGGCGCGGGTAAAACCACCACGTCGGGCAAACTCGCCAAGCTGCTGCGCGAGAAGCATAAGAAAAAAGTGCTGACGGTGTCCGTCGACGTGTACCGTCCGGCCGCTATTCAGCAGTTGAAAACGGTGACCGAACAAGTCGGCGCGGATTTTTTCCCGTCCGAGCCGGATCAGAAACCGGCGGATATCGCCCGTGCGGCAGTCGATTGGGCGAAGCGCCATTTCCATGACGTGCTGATCGTCGATACGGCGGGCCGGCTCGGTATCGACGAAGCGATGATGAAGGAAATCAGCGAGCTTCACGCAATCTTGAAGCCCGCGGAAACGCTCTTCGTCGTGGACGCCATGCTCGGCCAGGACGCTGTGAACACCGCCAAGGCGTTCAGTGACGCGTTGCCGCTGACCGGCGTTGTGCTGACCAAGCTGGACGGCGACTCACGCGGTGGCGCGGCGCTGTCAGTGCGTCACGTCACCGGCAAGCCGATCAAGTTCGTGGGTGTCGCCGAAAAGCTGGACGGGCTGGAAGTTTTCCACCCGGACCGGATGGCGAACCGGATTCTCGGCATGGGCGACATCCTCGCCTTGGTCGAGGAAGCGCAGAAAGGCGTGGACGGCGCCGCGGCACAAAAACTCGCCGATAAAGTCAAGAAAGGCGGTGATTTCGACCTGAACGACTTCCGCGCGCAACTTGCGCAGATGAAGAACATGGGCGGTTTGTCGTCGTTGATGGACAAGCTGCCGGCACAATTCCAGCAGGCCGCGGCGGGCGCGAACATGGGCGTCGCGGAAAAACAGATGCGCCGGATGGAAGGCATCATCAATTCCATGACACTGGTGGAGCGCGCCAAACCCGACCTGATCAAGGCGCAGCGCAAGCGCCGTATTGCAGCGGGCGCAGGCGTGCAGGTCCAGGAAGTGAACCGCATGCTCGCTCAATACGAGCAGATGCGCGGCATGATGAAAAAACTGAAGGGCGGCAATCTGCAGAAAATGATGCGCGGCATGAAGGGCATGATGCCGGGCATGCGCTGAAATTTTCGATTTCGGCTTAGGTTTGATTTTTTCGGCCCGCGTTTCGCTGAGGAACGCGGGTTTATCATGTGGCGCCTAGCGCCTCGTTTCCCTTATTTTTAGCTCTACGCCCTCGCCGCCTGCCCTATGAATCGCGAAGAAGCACTCCACATTTTCAGCCACTCCGAAGAGATCGTTTCGGCGCAGGACGTGACCGCGTCGATCGAAAGCATGGCGAAAGCCATCGGAGCGAGCACCGGCGAAGAGTTTCCGCTCGTGCTGTCCGTCATGGGCGGCGCGGCCGTGTTCACCGGCATGCTGTTGCCGCATCTCGATTTCCCGCTCGAGTTCGACTACATCCACTTGACGCGGTATCGGAACACGACCAAAGGTGGCGACAAGATGGAATGGCGCGTGGCTCCCGCCGAAGCGGTGAAAGATCGCGTGGTGCTGGTGCTCGATGACATCCTGGATGAAGGTGAAACCATGGCCGCCATCCGCGACCGCATCATGGCCATGGGTGCGAAGAAATTCCTTTCGGCCGTGCTGTGCGAGAAGCTCATCAATAAATCGAAACCGTTGCGGCCGGACTTTTGCGGCTTCGAAGTGCCTGACCGTTATGTGTTCGGCTGCGGCATGGACGCAAAGGGATACTGGCGCAACCTGCCGACTATCCGGGCGCTGACGGAAGGCGCGTGATGTGTTGTTGAACGTAAGTCGTTCAGAACGGGCCGTTCGAGGTTATACATAACGTTCAGCGCATAAAAAAGGGGGTTTCAACTCACGTTGAAACCCCCTTTTACGTCCGCCTACCCACTATGCCGTTCGACTGAAAATCCACGGCCAACGTCTCGGAAATTGAAACGTCGACCGCGTCTGAATCGGCGCGCTCGATGCAAACGCGAACGCATCAGCCGCTTGTGGCCAATTGATGCACAAAGGTCCGTATCCCCGTGAGGATCATTTCCACCGATATCGCGACCAGCACCAACCCCATCAGCCGTTCGAACGCCGTGACCGCGCGCTCGCCGAGCCAGTGCTGGATCTTCTCGGCCAGCACCAGCACGACCGCGCAGACCATCATGGTGATCGTCAGCGCTCCGACCCATTCCCACATCTGCCCGGGCGCTTGCGATGTCAGCAGCATCACCGTCGCCAGCGCCGACGGGCCGGCCAGCGCGGGAATCGCCAACGGCACGATCAGCGGTTCGCCACCGCGTGAATCACCACCCATCGGACCATCGGGATGCGGAAAAATCATGCGCAAAGCGATCAGGAACAACACAATCCCGCCGCCGAGCCGCAACGACAAATCCGTCAGGCTCATCGCGCGAAGAAAGCGGTCGCCGACCAGCATGAACACCAGCAAGATCCCGAAGGCGATGGCGACTTCCCGCAAGATCACAACCCGCCGGCGCTCCTTCGCTACACCACGCAACGCGTTGATGAAGATCGGGATATTACCGAGCGGATCGGTGATCAGGATGAGCAGCACCGTCGCCGAGAGGAAGTTGTACGGCACGTTACTGGGCCACTCCACGAGCCAGTGCAGCGCGCACCTTCTCGATCACGATGTTGGCCGCGTCGTCCACCGGCAGCAACGTGGCTTCGGCATCCCGTCGTGCCTGGTATTCAAGCTTGCCTTCCTTGAGTCCGCGCTCACCAATCACCAGCCGATGCGGCACGCCAATGAGTTCCCAATCCGCGAACATCACGCCCGGGCGCTCGCCGCGATCGTCGAGAACCACGTCAATACCTGCAGCCTGCAATGCCGCATAAAGCTTGTCGGCTTGCTCGCGGACCGCGTCGCTGCGGTCGTAGCCCATCGGACACAACACGACTTCGAACGGTGCAATCGATTCCGGCCAGATGATGCCCTTGGCGTCGAAATTCTGTTCGATCGCCGCGCCCAAAATACGTGTGATACCGATGCCGTAGCAGCCCATTTGCATGGGCGCAGGCTTGCCGTTTTCATCGAGGAAGGACGCGCCCATGGCATCCGAATACTTCGTACCGAGCTGGAACACGTGGCCCACTTCAATGCCGCGACAGATTTCCAGCGTGCCCTTGCCATCCGGCGAGGGATCGCCCGCCAGCACGTTGCGGATGTCCGCCACGACCGGTTCCGGCAGATCGCGGCCCCAGTTCACGCCAGTGGTGTGATAGTCGACCTCATTCGAGCCGACCACGAAATCGCTCATGTTCGCGACCGTGCGGTCCGCGATCACCTTGATCGGCTTCTTCGTGTTGAGCGGGCCGAGATAACCGGGCGGCGTGCCGAATGTATCGATAATTTCAGCTTCAGTTGCAAAGCGGTATCCCGCCAGACCCGGCTGCTTATTCGCCTTGATATCGTTCAGCGAATGGTCGCCGCGCAACATCAATAGCCAAATGGTCGGTTCGGCGCCTTCGTTTTCCGTCGCGAGGATGATCGACTTGATCGTGCGTTCCAGCGGAATGTTCAGCAATTCCGCGACCGCCTCACACTTTGCCTTGCCCGGCGTTGCCGTCTTCTTCATCTCTTCCGTGGGCGCCGGGCGCGTGGCGTTCAGCGGCAGCGCATCGGCAGCTTCCACGTTTGCGGCGTAATCCGAGGTCGGGCAATACGCGATTGCGTCTTCGCCGGTGTCGGCGATCACGTGAAATTCATGCGAACCACTACCGCCGATCGAGCCGTTATCGGCCGCGACCGCACGGAATTCCAGGCCGATGCGCGTGAACACACGCACGTAGGCATCGAACATTTTCTTGTACGACTCGGCGAGGCTCGCCTGATCGCGATCGAAGGAATACGCGTCCTTCATGATGAATTCGCGGCCGCGCATCACGCCGAAACGCGGCCGGATTTCATCGCGGAACTTGGTCTGGATCTGGTAGAAATTGACGGGCAGTTGCCGGTAGCTCTTGATCTCGCGCCGCGCGATGTCCGTCACCACTTCTTCGTGCGTCGGTCCGAGCACGAAATCGCGGTCATGACGATCCTTGATACGCAGCAGCTCGGGGCCGTACTGCTCCAGACGTCCCGATTCCTGCCAGAGTTCGGCCGGTTGCACGCCGGGCATCAACAATTCGAGCGCGCCGGCCCGGTTCATTTCTTCACGCACGATTGCCTCCACCTTGCGGATGGAGCGCAGGCCGATAGGCAGATAACTATAGATACCGCCGGCCACGCGGCGAATCATGCCCGCACGCATCATGAGTTGGTGACTGACGATTTCCGCGTCGGTGGGAGCTTCCTTCAGGGTGCCGATAAAGAAACGGGATGCTTTCATTCAAAAATTTTCCAATGCGGGAGCGCGTCGATTGCATGGGCTTATTGCCCAAACCTGCGGAACATGCAGAACGTGCGGAACAAGTGAACGACGGGACAGCGATGCGGTAAGGCGTATGACCGACCGCCCCGGCATCCCTGGCACGCAAACGAAACGAACCCCGATTCGGGTTCGTGCCGGTGCGCCAGGCCCGTTATCTGTTTATAATCAAAGCAATTTTAAAGGATTCGAAGGTGGTTGTATGCTGGATCGTGAAGGCTTTCGCCCGAACGTCGGCATCATCCTCTTGAACGCGCACAACGAAGTGTTTTGGGGCAAACGGCTGCGTGAACATTCCTGGCAGTTTCCGCAGGGGGGCATCAAGTACGGCGAGACCCCCGTGCAAGCGATGTATCGGGAGTTACACGAAGAAACCGGTTTGCTTCCGGAGCATGTGAAGGTCGTGGGTCGGACCCGCGACTGGCTGCGTTATGAGGTGCCGGACAAGTTCATCAAGCGCGAGGTGCGCGGGCATTATCGCGGACAGAAACAGATCTGGTTTTTGTTACGCATGGTAGGCCGCGACTGTGACATTTGCTTGCGTGCGACTGATCATCCGGAATTCGATGCCTGGCGGTGGAATGAGTATTGGGTCCCGCTCGACGCGGTGATCGAGTTCAAGCGGGATGTTTATCAGCTTGCGCTCACGGAACTTTCTCGCTTTCTCAGGCGTGCAGTTGTGCGTGCTGAGCGCGCGGAACGTATGGCGCATCATGCCAACCGGTATCCACGCGTGATTCAGGGCATGACTATGGAAGATGTCGCCGTTTCTGCTAACGGTGGTGTCATTCAGGCAGAATGTTCGGTGACCGAAGAGCTGCACATCTACGCACAACGTCCTTCGCGGGATTAGGACGTGTGTCATCCGAAGCGGCGGTGCGGCAACGCACGCCGCTTTTTTTCGTGCAGCGTCGAAGGCTGGGCTTGCGTGTTTGGCACGCCGGCGTTTTCCCTTGGTGGGACAAACGCGGCGTAATCACGCGGCACGATCGATTTGCAGTCGCTTCTGCATCAACCTCGGGAAATCAAGAATTGAAAGCCATTGCATTGTTCGCGGCATCCGCGGCAGCCCTTGTCGTGCTCGCCGGTTGCGGCAGTTCCAAGCCGACCAACAAGGACGACAGCGCGTTCGTCTACCTCATGGACCGTACGCCGAATTGGATCGAAAACAAGGTCGACACTCTGCCTCCGCTGCCAAAAGATGCAAATCTGCTGGAATTTACGGTGTCAAACAATACGCCGCTGAGTTTTTTCATCGATAAAAACTCGCTCAGCGTAGGCACCGACGGTGTGATCCGCTACACAGTTGTCGTGAAAAGCCCGGCCGGCGCGCGCAATGTCAATTACGAAGGCATTCGTTGCGACAACTATAACTGGCGCCTGTATGCGAGCATTAATGAGGACCAGACCGACTGGGACCGCACGGTCGAAAACGATTTTCGACGCATCGAAAACGGCGAGTTGAACGCCTATCACGCATCGCTGTATCAGGATTATTTCTGCTCGAACAAGTTGCCGACAGGGCCGGCCAAGCAGATTTTGACGAACATCCAGTCGAAGCGGACCGCGGTTTCGAACTATCACTAGATCGAAAGGTGGATGAAAAGGCTCGCTGCGCCTGACGGTCAGCGGGCTTTTTTACAATGCACTCCTCAAAAACTATATTTTTGAGCAGAAGTAAACAAAAAATCCGCCTAATGGCGGATTTTTGTTTCGGTGCATCCAGCGCTGCTTATGCCAAAACCAGATTGTCCCGATGAATCAACTCAGGTTCCAGCATATATCCCAGCACTGTTTCGATTTCTCCACTCGGACGGCGCTGGATCAGCCGCGCCTCCGAGCTGCTGTAGTTCGTGATGCCGCGCGCCACTTCCTGACCGCCGGGATTCATGCACGCGATCACATCGCCACGCGCGAACGCGCCATGAACATCGATCACGCCAATTGGCAGCAAGCTTTTGCCGTCCGCAGTGAGCTTTTCGACCGCACCGTTGTCGATAACCACGTGGCCACGCACCTGCAAATGATCGGCCATCCATTGCTTGCGGGCCGCCATACGGGCCGTGCGCGCCATGAGTTGTGTACCGATCATCTCGCCCGATGCCAGCCGGGTCAGGACATCCGACTCTCGCCCGCTCGCGATCACCGTGTTCGCGCCGCTATGCGCCGCGCGTTTCGCCGCGAGAATCTTGGTCAGCATGCCACCGCGCCCCAGGCTAGAACCCGCGCCGCCCGCCATGGCTTCGAGTTCCGGCGTGCCCGCGTCAGCCTGTTCGACCAGCGTGGCCATGGGATCGCGGCGTGGATCCGCGGTAAACAAGCCGCGTTGATCGGTGAGGATAATCAGCGCGTCGCCTTCTATGAGATTCGCTACCAACGCGCCGAGCGTGTCGTTGTCGCCGAATTTGATTTCGTCGGTAATGACGGTGTCGTTTTCATTGATGATTGGCACGCAACCCAGCCGCAGCAAGGTGAGCAGCGTGGATCGGGCGTTCAGGTAACGCTCCCGGTCAGCCAGATCCGCGTGAGTCAGCAAGATCTGCGCGGTCCGCATGCCATGCTTGGCGAAACTGCTTTCGTAGACCTGCGCCAAACCCATCTGCCCGACCGCCGCCGCAGCCTGCAACTCGTCGATTTCACGCGGCCGCTTGGTCCAGCCCAGCCGATGAATCCCCTCAGCAATCGCGCCTGAACTGACCAGCACGACTTCCTTGCCCTGCCCGCGCAACGCTGCAATCTGCGCGGCCCAGCGCGCGATGGCCGCGTGGTCGAGCCCCCGCCCATCGTTGGTCACCAGGCTCGATCCCACTTTCACTACGAGTCGCTTCGAAGCGGCTATGACGGAACGCATCTGACGCATTTCTCCTCGGATTTGCCTCGATAACCACGGGCCAAACTTTTATGCTTCCTCTTCGTCTTCGTCTTCGTCGATCTCCGGCGTGGGCTGCGGCGCCACGACGGCGGGTTCGTCGCGGAAACGAACATCTGCGGCGAGATCTTCGGCTTCTGCCGCCCGCGATGCATCCGAATTCTTCGAGATGTAATCGAAGATGGCGTAAGTCAGGCTTTCACAACCCTGCCCTGTCAGCGCCGAAATTTCGAACACCGGGCCGTCGTCCCATTCGTAACGCTTGATGAAGTCCGCCACGCGCGATTTACGTTCGTCGTCCGGCACCATGTCTAGCTTGTTCAGCACGAGCCAACGCGGCTTTTCGTACAGCGCTTCGTCATATTTGCGCAATTCGTTCACGATCGCGCGCGCTTCCACGACGGGATCAACCGCATCGTCGAACGGGGCCAGATCGACGAGGTGCAGCAGCACACCAGTGCGCTGCAAGTGACGCAGGAATCGGTGACCCAGACCCGCGCCTTCCGCCGCGCCTTCAATCAAACCCGGAATGTCCGCGATGACGAAGCTCTTCTCCGGTCCAACACGCACCACGCCGAGATTCGGTGCGAGCGTGGTGAACGGATAGTCGGCAATTTTCGGTCGCGCATTCGACACCGCCGTGATGAACGTGGACTTGCCTGCGTTCGGCATACCGAGCAAACCGACGTCGGCGAGCACTTTCAACTCGAGGCGCAACATGCGCCGGTCGCCCGGTTTGCCTTCTGTCTTCTGACGCGGCGCGCGGTTCGTGCTCGACTTGAAGTGCAGGTTACCGAGACCGCCCGCGCCGCCGTGCGCGATCAAGACGCTCTGGTTGTGCTCGGTCAGATCGGCGATCAACTCGCCCGTTTCCGTGTCCGCGATGATCGTGCCGACCGGCATGCGCAAGATGATGTCGTCGCCACCCTTGCCGTAACAGTCTGCGCCGCGGCCGTTTTCGCCGTTGCGCGCCTGGTGTTTCTTCGCGTACCGGTAGTCGATCAGCGTGTTGATATTGCGGTCTGCAACCGCATACACGCTGCCACCCCGGCCGCCGTCGCCGCCGTCCGGCCCGCCGAACGGGACGAACTTCTCGCGCCGCATCGACGCGCTGCCATCCCCTCCGTCGCCGGCGATGACTTCAATTCTCGCTTCGTCAATGAACTTCATGAGTTGCTCCGTCCCGTGTTTCAGCGGTGTTCCGCTATTCTGCCGCGACCGGCCGATGCCAGCCACTAGACCATTCGATATATGTCACTGCCTGGCCGCGTCAATCAAGCCGGCCAATAAAAAAAGCCCCGCGAACTTCGCGGGGCCTGTTCCGGTCCTGAAGCCCGTGCCTGAATACTACTTAGGCAGCCGGGACAACGTTGACCAGATGCTTCTTTGCTGCGCCCTTCGTCGAAAACGTGACGTGACCGTCAGTCAGCGCGAACAAGGTGTGATCCTTGCCCATGCCGACGTTGTCGCCCGGGTGCATGCGCGTGCCGCGCTGGCGAACAATGATGCCGCCTGCGTTGATAGCCTGGCCGCCGTAAACCTTCACGCCAAGGCGCTTTGATTCAGAATCGCGACCATTGCGGGATGACCCGCCTGCTTTTTTGTGTGCCATTTAATAGCTCCTTGACCGTTTAGCTTAATCGACTCGACGACGCTTACGCGGCGTTGATAGCGTCGATACGCAGTTCGGTGTAGTTCTGGCGATGGCCAGCGTGCTTTTGGTAGTGCTTCCGGCGACGCATCTTGAAGATCGTAACCTTCTTATGACGACCCTGGGACACGACGGTAGCTATGACGGAAGCCCCACTGACCAGCGGTGCACCGAACTGAATCGATTCACCTTCGCCTACTGCGAGAACCTGGTCGAGCGTGATTTCAGCGTCAATGTCTGCCGGTATCTGTTCTACTTTCAATTTTTCGCCGACAGCAACCTTATACTGCTTGCCACCGGTTTTTATGACCGCGTACATTGAGAACCTCACTCTGAATTCATTTTTCCGCACACCGTGCGCGAAAACGCGTGATTATACAGAGAGTTAGGCTCTCCGTCAAAACCCTTGTACATCGCGAAAATTGAGGAGCTGCAGCCCGCACAAAGCAACGTGCACGGACCATGCACGCACCATTATCGCGATTTTACCGCCTGACGCCGCACATCAGGCTTGTCGCCGCACCTCGCGCGATTCATCCGAGGCGTCTTTAGAGGCGGCTATTGGCCGATTCGCCTTATAATTCGCGGCACTACCCTAATTGCCGATCATGTCGTCCACTGCCATTTCCTCCCCAAACGCCGCCAACGTGCTCGAGCCCGTCTCCGAGGACATGCAGCAGGTCAATCGCGTCATCCGGCAGCGCCTGGCGTCCGAAGTGATGCTGATCAACCAGATTTCCGAGTACATCATCGGGGCCGGCGGCAAACGGCTCCGGCCCGCGTTGCTGCTGCTGGTCGCAGGCGCGCTCGGCGACACCACCGGGCACCGGCATGAGCTGGCCGCGGTCGTCGAGTTCATTCATACAGCCACGCTGCTGCACGATGACGTAGTCGATGAATCCGATCTCCGGCGCGGCCGCAAGACCGCGAATGCGCTGTTCGGCAACGCGGCGAGCGTGCTCGTCGGCGACTTCTTGTACTCGCGCTCCTTCGAAATGATGGTCGGCGTGGGCAAGATGCGCGTGATGGAGATCCTGTCCGTTGCGACCAACGTGATTTCGGAAGGCGAAGTGCTGCAGTTGCTCAACATGCACGACCCGGACGTGGACGAAGCGCGTTACATGCAGGTGATCCGCTACAAGACGGCCAAGCTTTTCGAGGCGGCAGCACAACTGGGAGCAGTTTTGTCGGGGTCGGATGCCCGGACGGAAGCGGCGGCGGCTGAGTTTGGCCGGCGCATTGGCACAGCGTTCCAGATCATGGACGACTGGCTCGATTACACCGGTACGGCGGAATCGATGGGTAAAAACGCGGGCGATGATCTGCGCGAAGGCAAACCCACGCTGCCCCTCATCTATCTGATGGAGCACGGTTCGGCCGAACAGGCAGCGCTTGCGCGTGAGGCGATCGAACAAGGTGGCACCGATAAATTCGACACCATCTTTGAAGCCATCACGACATCGGGCGCGCTGGATCACACGCTGAAATGTGCACGTCAGGAAGCTCAGGCGGCAGCGAATGCAATTTCTTCGTTTCCAGATTCCATTTTTAAAGAGAGCCTGCTAGAATTATGCTCTTACTCGACGGCAAGACAGTCCTGAAAAGGAAACGAACCGTCTCAGAGTGAACATTCGGGGTGTAGCTTAGCCTGGTAGAGCGCTACGTTCGGGACGTAGAGGCCGGAGGTTCGAATCCTCTCACCCCGACCAGAATTCCCTTGTAATCAAGGCCAAAACCGCCCAGCTTGCTGGGCGGTTTTTCGTTTTGCGTCATCGATTTTTTCAGGTCTCGTGTCAGGTCATCGGCTGTTCGGCTATTCCGATATCTTCAAGCCTGGCGCAAGGTTCGCGCTGTCATCGAATCACATTCAATCACACGGCGCTTGATCACCCATGTCTTCACTCAGATTTTCATCGGCTAGAAGAATGTCCGTGGGCCAGCGCATCGGACTGTGGTTCGTATTCTTGTATTTCCTGATCGGCGGCGCGTGCCACTTCTTGTACATGCCGCTCTTCGTGCAAATCGTGCCGCCTTATATCCCCTTCCCGCTCCTGGCCGTCATTGTGAGCGGCATTTTCGAGTTACTTGGCGCGGCCGGCGTGATGATCAAACGCACGCGAAGTGCAGCGGGCGTCGGGCTGACCTTACTAACTATTGCCGTTACCCCCGCCAACGTATTCATGTATCAACACGCAGAACAGTTTTCACAGGTTCCATCGTGGTTATTGCTCGTGCGGCTGCCATTGCAGCTTGTGCTGATTGCGTGCATTTTATGGAGCACGCGAGCGCGCGCTTAGCTCGCTTCGCACTTGACTCGATTTGTACTTAGCTCGCTCAACTAAACAGTGCGTGACGCGACACCCGAGCCGGGCTCCTATAATGCCGAAGGCACCACTTGGCGGTTACGACCCCTCATGCTTCCTCTGAAATACCTCGGCGCCTATCCGCAAACTCTTCAGGATAAAGTCCGCAAACTTATCGCCGATGACCAACTGGGCGTGTATCTCGCCGACCGGTATCCGCACCGCCACGCCGTGCAATCGGACCGCGCGCTGTATCAATACACCACGGATCTCAAGCAGGAGTTTCTGCGCGTGGCTCCCGCAATCGACAAGGTAATGTACGACGCCAAACTCGATGTGCTGCGTCATGCACTCGGTCTGCACACAGCCATATCACGCGTGCAGGGCGGCAAGCTCAAGGCGAAGAAGGAGATTCGGGTCGCGTCGCTGTTCAAGGATGCGGCCCCGGAATTCTTGCGCATGATTGTCGTGCATGAACTCGCGCATTTGAAAGAAACCGACCACAACAAAGCTTTTTACCGGCTATGCGAGTTCATGCAGCCGGGGTATCACCAGATTGAATTCGATCTGCGCATCTACCTGACCCAACGCGAGCTTTCACGCGATTCGTCCGCTTCGTCCGCTTCGTCCGCTTCGTCCGCTTCGTCCGCTTCGTCCATCAAGTAATTACGTCAATCCGCGGCCGCGTGAGCGAGAGTTTCGCTGGCGGCACTTCGCATCGGCCGGATCAGCAACAGCAGCGGCACCACCAGCAAGGTCGCGACGAACATCAGCTTGAAGTCATTCAGGTACGCGATCATCTGCGCCTGCTGGTTGATCGATTGATCCATCAGCGCCAGACTCATCTGCGATCCGCTTTCGAGCGTGGGCTGCATCGACGGATTGAATACGTTCACATTCGCCGCGAGATCGGCGTGTGCGACCTGCGTGCCACGCGTCATCATGGTCTGGACGATAGAGATGCCGATACTGCTTCCAATGTTACGCATCAGACTGTAGGTCGCGGTGCCGTCGGCGCGTAGTTCGGGCGTCAACGTGGAAAACGTCAGCGCGCTCAGCGGCACAAAGACGAAGCCCAGGCCAAAACCCTGGATTACGCCGGGCCACACGATATCGGAGACCGACAGCACCAGCGTGTAGTGCATCATCTGCCAGAGCGCGAACGCCGAAACGAGAAAGCCGGCGAGCAACAACAAACGCGCGTCGATGCGTCGTAACAACCGCCCGGCGACCAGCATGGCGACCATCGTTCCCGCGCCGCTGGGCGCCGTGACCAGACCCGTCGTGGCGACGGGATAGTTCATCAGGTTCTGCAACATCGGCGGCAGCAGCGCACGCGTCGCGTACATCACCGCACCAATCATGAAGATGAAAAACACGCCAGTCGCGAAATTGCGGTCCTTCAACAGTTCGTACTTGAAGAATGAACGCTTGCCGGCGGTCGCGGTGTGCGCGAGAAAAAAGATGAAGGCCAGCACCGCAAGAATGGCTTCGATGCGGATTTCGAGCGAACCAAACCAGTCGAGCTGCTCGCCGCGATCGAGCATGGCCTGGAGTGCGCCGATCGCCAGACCCAGCGTGGCGAACCCGAACGCGTCGAATTTCACCCCGAGCTTCGCCGCTCGCGCCGGCAGGAACGTCACCACGCCAAAGAGCGCAAAAGCGCCGATAGGCACATTGATGAAAAATACCCAGCGCCAGTTGTAGCTGTCGGTGAGCCAGCCGCCGAGTGTCGGTCCGAGAATTGGCCCGACCATCACGCCCATGCCCCAGACGGCCATCGCCTGCCCCTGCTTTTCGCGTGGATTGATGTCGAGCAGGATTGATTGCGAGAGCGGCACGAGCGAAGCTCCGAAAATGCCCTGCAGCAATCGGGACGCGACAATCTGCGCAAGACTCTCCGATAACCCGCACAGCGCCGAAGCGACCGTGAAACCCGCGATTGATATGACCAGCAGACGCTTCGTGCTCAGCCGATCGGATAACCAGCCCGTCAGCGGCGTGGCGATCGCCGCCGCAACAATGTACGACGTCAGCACCCACGTGATCTCGTCCTGCGACGCCGACAGCGTGCCCTGCATATGCGGCAGCGCTACATTGGCGATCGTGCTGTCGAGTGTCTGGATCAGCGTTGCAAGCATGATCGAGATCGTGAGCATGGGCCGGTTGAGCGGCGTGGCCGCCACTGCGCTTGCCGGCATCGATTCAGAGGACATTCAGGCGCCAATCCGGTTATCAGAGTGCTTATTTTAATAGTAAGCATGCTTATTATAAACAGGCTGATGATCGGAACAAGGACTCAAAAACCCGGGGAAACCCTCGTCTGCTCGAATGCATGTGGGCGCGAGCTTCTTCGTATAATCCGGGCATGGAAACGCACCTCGACAAGCGCTTTGGTTTTCTGATCTCGGACGTCGGGCGCTTGTGCAGCAAGCGCTTTGACGAACTCGCGAAATCGTCCCTCGATCTCACGCGGGCGCAATGCCGCGCGCTTGCCTATCTTTCCCATTTCGGCGATGTGAACCAGGCGCGGCTGGCCGATCTGCTCGAAGTCGCGCCGATATCGGCCGGTCGCCTGCTCGACCGGATGGAGGAAGGCGGCTGGATCGAACGTTTTTCGAATCCCGATGACCGCCGCGAGCGGACGGTGAGAATGACGGCAAAGGCTGAAGGCGCGCTGGGCAGGGCACGCCGGGTGGGCGATTCAGTAGCCGCTGAAGCCTTGGCGGGGCTCGATGCCGACGAGCGCGCGCACCTGATCTCGCTGCTTCGGCGCGTGCGCGTGAATCTGAGCACGGTTGTGGACGAGTAAGCGATTTTGGAGAGATTAGGGGCTGCGCAGTGAAGTCTCTATCGGCACTGCAAAAGCCGCCGCCGCGAAACGCTCGGCTGGATATTTGAAGAACTCGGTCGCGCAATTGCCATGCAGCGGCCGCCTTTAGGTCCTCGCCCTTTAGATCCGTCAATGCAGTGCAATAAATAGGAGGCCCGACACTTGCTACAAAGCGTGTCGGATCGTCCGCCGCGCATCCCCGATGCTTGCGGGCTCCTGCCACGGGTCCACCTCTCTCCCTGATTGCAGCTCGTCTCCTCGGGAATCCGACATGCTCTTGCTCGCCATACCGCTTACGGTCGTTGCCACGCTCGTCGTGGTCCTGATCCTTGCGAATTTCGTCAGCGGTGAAAAGAAGGTCGAGCACAACATTGACCGGCTGTATTCCAGTGACGACCCGCAATTCATTCGTTCAATGAGCCTCTTGCTGGGGCCGCCTGTAACGTCGGGCAACAGATATGCCGTGCTGCTGAACGGCGACGAAATCTTCCCTTCCATGCTTGCTGGCATCCAATCCGCCAAAGAGACCATTACCTTCGAAACGTTCATCTACTGGTCCGGCGAAATTGGCGCGCGATTTGCGGCGGCGTTGTCGGAGAAGGCGCGCTCGGGCGTTGCTGTGCATATCCTGCTCGACTGGATGGGCTGCAAG
>DASYLW010000010.1:0-3867 GCA_036009385.1 Caballeronia sp. | reverse complement strand
CTTGCACGCGCGCTGGGCGAAGCATGGCCCGAAGACGTGCCCCGCGACACGCTGGTCGCGCGGGCATTTCGGGCGAAGCACGCCGATGAATCGCATCGCGCACGCTTGCGCGTTGAAATCGGACGGCTTCGTACCGTGCTTGGAACGCTGGCGGGCGTGAGCGCGACGAAGCGAGGGTTTGTGCTAATGCCGCGCGCCGCACACGAGGTCGTCGTGCTGGCGCGGGCCGTTGAGGACAAATATGCAGCGGTGCTTGTCTTTCTCGCCGACGGCGAGTCGTGGACGAGCTCGGCTCTCGCACTTGTGCTTGGAGCCAGCCAGCGCACCGTGCAGCGATCACTCGACGTGCTTGCGGCAGCAGGCAAGGTGCAGTCGTATGGGCGCGGGCGAGCACGTCGCTGGTTGATTCCGCCCGTGCCGGGATTCGCGACATGCTTGTTACTCTCCGCTCAACTACCCAGTGATTAGGATGACAACATGAAACGATCAGATGCCGAAATCATCCGTGAATATGGGCCCTTTCCGGGTATCGACAGCGTACATGGGGTCACGTATGACGGTCAGCATGTCTGGTTCGGATCCGGAGACAAGCTGAATGCCTTCGACCCGGCGAGCGCAGATCCGCCGCTGCGCTCGCTGGGTGTCGCCGCCGATGCAGGAACAGCCTTCGACGGCGAGCATCTGTTTCAGATTGCCGGGGATCGTATCCAGAAGATCGATCCAAAAACCGGTCAGGTGCTTGACACCATCCCGGCGCCCGGCGGCGGCGGTAACTCGGGGCTCGCGTGGGCCGAAGGGTCGCTTTGGGTTGGGCAGTATCGGAGCCGGAAGATCCATCAAGTCGATCCCCAAACGGGCGTGATTCTTCGCGCCATAGAAACCAACCGCTTCGTCACCGGCGTCACCTGGGTTGACGGAGAACTCTGGCACGGCACTTGGGAAGATGACTCGAGCGAGCTGAGACATGTGGACTCGCTAACGGGAGAGGTCCTGGAGAGCGTTGAGATGCCGCCCGGAACCTACGTGTCGGGGCTCGAGTCCGACGGCGGCGAGCAATTCTTCTGCGGCGGCGGAGATAGCGGCAAGCTAAGAGCTGTTCGTCGCCCCCGGCGAGACTCCTCAGCCGGGAGCGACACTGGTATTCCCGTCGACTCTACCAGCGAGTAGTGAAAGCAACCGGTGCTCGGCGCAGCGGTCAGTTCAATGCGTGAGATTACGCGCCGGGCTTGGTACGATTCCGTACTCAGTCAATGCGCAAGCTCAGTATTGCGAAGCATCATTCCGTGGCGCTGCCGGGCGATGTCCAGGGATGTTTCGATTTCTAGCTGCGTGCGGATCGAGTCCCATCCGAGCACGCGCGCCGCGATCGCCGCAGTTTCATCCAGCACGGCACCGGTTAGTTGACCGGAGATCGCTATCGTCGTCCGGCGGAAAAGCAGATCCGCAAGATGCGTCACGGCTTCGTGCTCACATAGGTACTGGATCTCCCGCACGGTGTAGCTCGGCTCGCTTGCGAGCGGTTTGTCATGGGACCCATCGTGCACTGATGCGTGCGTTGATGAGCAGAATTGCGCGATGACAGATGCAGTCGTACCGTAACGCGAGAGCAAGGTTTCAGTTCGTTCGGCCGGGACACCGCAACGTGCGGCAAGCTCGCTGATCCATGCAGCCCGATCGCTGGTGGTGCGTGGAAAATCATGGCCGCCACCAATGGCTTCTTCGCGAGTGCTGACCCTGCGCGAGCGTCCGAGGCGCTTGAGCGTATCGTCGGCAACGGATTCGGCAAATCCCCGGAAGGTGGTCCATTTGCCGCCTACCAGCGAGAGGACGGGAATCGCGGTATCAGGCAGATGATCGATGTGCACCACATGATCGCGACTCACATCGCCGGGATTCGCGGCATCGGAATAAGGCAACGGCCGCACGCCGCTATAGCGAAACGTGATGTTCGATGCATCCAGTTCCAGACGGGGAAAGATCTCCCGCATGACGCCGAGCATATAGTCGACCTCACTGTCCTCACAGCGAACCTGGTCAGGATCGCTCACGCGGATATCGGTCGAACCGATTAGAAGCCGATCCATAAACGGATAGACAAGACAGATGCGGCCGTCCTTCGAGCCGAAATAAACCATGCGTCCCCGCAATTGCGCATGGAGTTCAGGATGGGTCACGATCAGATGCGACCCCTTCGCTCCACCGATGTACTTTCGCTCGATCGCGAGCGACCGGTTCACGCTGTCGATCCAGGCGCCACCGGCGTTGACAATGACGGTCGGTGTGACAGGAAAGAGCCGCTCCGACACGAGATCCCGCAGCCAGACCGTGTCGCCCTCCACATGATCAACGGTCACGTAGTTTGCCGCCGCGGCGTCCTCGCACGCGGCCAGTCCATCTGCTACCAGTTCGTAGTTCAGTCGCTCAGCCTGCGTCACCTGTGCGTCGAAATACGTGGCGGTTGCCTTGATGGCCGGATCGAGCAATGGCAATTTTTCAAGAGACCGTTTTCTCAGAGCGACATGGTGGCGCGGCATTGTCCGGTGATGGCGGCCGAGGAAATCGTAGATCGAGAGACCCAGTTTCGAAATGATCGCACCGCGGTCCGCGAGCTTCGACTTGACACCGAAAAACCGCAGCGTAGAGGCAACGATACCGCCAAAATACGAATGAATCGGCAGTACCGTTTCCAGTGGACGTACGAAGTGCGATGCGTTTTTCAGCAATAGATTTCGTTCCAGTGTGGACTCGGCCACGAGGCGAAACTCACCGGTTTCAAGATACTTCAGGCCGCCGTGAATGAGCCTCGATGGCGCCGAACTCGCACCTGAGGCGAAGTCCGCCTTATCGATCAGAAAGCAGTCAACCTGTTGCAACGAGAGGTCGCGGAATAGCCCTGCGCCATTAATCCCGCCACCAATAATCAGCACGCTGACACGGCGCTGTTGTGCAAGCCGGTCGATAAAAAATTCACGGGATCGCTGGGTCATCACTTGTCTCGTCTCAGTCTCATGATCAATTCGCGGTGGCTGCACGGTCGAGCGCCGGCCACAATGGGTTCATGCTTGAAATAAGCTGCATGTAGAGGGTGTACGCCTCGGTGAGCTGAGCGTGGCGGTCCGGGTCTGGCTGGTGCGTCCGCTGGATGCGGCATGCGCGCGTGCCAGCCTCCGCCAGCGATGCAAAAGCTCCTGCGCTCACGCCAGCACAGAGCGCCGCGCCAAGCGCACTGGCTTCCTGATTTTCCGGGATATCGATAGGAATCCCGAGGGTATCGGCAAACAACTGGGCGAGCACGGGGCTTGATGATCCTCCGCCGGTCAGACCCGCCCGGCGCGCGGGAAGAGCGCTGGTCAGTGCTTCGACATGGTATCGGTGATTAAAGACCATGCCTTCGAGCACTGCCCGCGCCAGATGGGCACGACGGTGCCAGCCGCGGATGCCGAAGAACGAAGCGCTCGCGGGTTGTTCGAAGGGGGAACCAAACAAGAATGGATGAAACATGACGGAACTCGGTTCGGCGAATGCAGCCTGCAATTCATCTCCGATCAGCTCGAACAGCGAGCATCCGCGTTCTGCCGCTTGTTGCGCTTCGTGTGCGAAAAATTCGCGCAGGAACCAGTCGACATTGCTCGACGAGGCGGGCGAAATTGACATGTTCATCCATTGGCCGGGACGTGTGCCGTTGCGGCACGACCAGCGCGGATCCAGTTGCGGACGATCAGAAAGGATCTCGTTGATGCTGAACGTCCCTGCCGTAATCGACACGATACCTGGCTCCGTGTTTCCCATCCCCAAGGCACTGGACGTGACATCGTGCAATCCACAGGCGACCGGCGTGCCCTCCTTCAGACCTGTTTGCGCGGCAGC
>DASYLW010000009.1:0-7182 GCA_036009385.1 Caballeronia sp. | reverse complement strand
TCAGCGGGACGAGCAACAGGCTGCCCAAAAAGGTGGCGGCCGCGACCGAGAGGGTCGTGATGCGATGCCTGAGCGACCAGCCGAGCAGCCGCTGATAGAACTGCGCGAGCCGTTCCACGCCGCGCTCAAAGAAGGCGAGCACGCGCGCGAGATGGCGTGTGCCGCGCACGTGCAGTGCGGGATCGGGCCAGATCGACGAGAGCATGGGGTCGAGCGTGAAGGAGACGAACATCGAGATCAGCACGGCGGCCGCGACCGTCACGCCGAACTGGTGGAAGAACCGGCCGATGATGCCGCTCATGAACCCTACCGGCAAGAACACGGCAACGATCGAAAAAGTGGTTGCAAGCACGGCGAGGGCGATTTCCTTCGTGCCATCGAGTGCGGCCGTGCGGTGATCCGCGCCAAGCAGAACATGCCTGACGATGTTTTCGCGCACCACGATTGCATCGTCGATCAGCAAGCCCACGCATAGCGACAACGCCATCAGCGTGATGACGTTGATCGTGAAACCGGCCGCGAACATGAACGCAAACGTGCCGATCAACGCGATCGGCAACGTGAGCCCGGTGATCACGGTGCTGCGCCACGAGCCGAGGAACAGGAACACGATCGCGATGGTCAGCAGCGCGCCCTCTAGCAACGTGCCCTTGACTTCGTTCACACTGTTTTCGATATCGAGCGACGAGTCGTCGGTGATATCGAGCTTGACGCCCGGCGGCAGCGCCTTTCGCAGCGCTTCTACTTCGGCCCGGATGCCGTGCGCCACGCCGACCGTGTTCTCGCCCTGCGCCTTGACCACCGATAAAAACAGCGCGCGATTCCCGTTCAGCAGCGCCATGCTGTCGGGCTCTTCCTGCCCGTCGACCACTTGCGCCACCTGATCCAGGGTGACGGCATGCCCTGCATTCGACGCGCCGCGACGCGCGACAATGATGCGTTTAAAGTCATCGGGCGTCTGGAAACGGCCCTTCACCTGCACGGTCTGCTCAATACCCGCCGACGTCAGCGGCCCCGCTGGAATCTCCTGATTCTCGTTCTGCACGGCGCGAATGACCTGATCCACGCCAACAGAAAGTGCTTGCAGCCGATCCGGGCTGACATCGATCCGAACCTGCCGCTTCACGCCGCCCACAATGCTCACCGAGCCCACGCCGCGCACGGTTTCCAGGCGCTTGCGCACGATCTGGTCGGCGGTGGTCGTGAGGTCGCGCGTGCTCAGCGCCGAGCCCGGCGCGTTGGATACGGCGACCGTGACGATCGGCATGTCGGCCGGGTCATAGCGCAAAACGCGCGGTTCCTTCACGCCGTCGCGCAAGTCGGGCCGGATCAGCGCCACCTTGTCGCGGACATCCTGCGCGGCCTGCATGACGTTCGCCGAGAGATCGAATTGAACGATCACGACCGATAACGCGTCGTAGGACTGCGATGAGATTTCTTCGATACCGCTAATCGTGTTGACGGCTTCTTCGATCTTGCGGGTGACGTCGGATTCGACTGATTCCGGCGATGCCCCTGGGTACGCCGTCTGGACGACGACCACGGGAAACGCGATGTCCGGAAACTGATCGACCTTCAGGCGATCGTACGAGAACAGTCCGGTCACGAGAAACGCCGCCATCATCATGACGGCGAACACGGGGTTGTTGATGCTGATGCGCGTGAACCACATGGCTTGCGGCTCCGCTATTGAGCAACGGGCATGGAAGCCGCCGTGGCCGCCGTGGGCAAAGGCGCGGTCGCCAGCCCGACCATGCGTACGGTGCTGCCGATACGCAGCGCGCCGAGATTATTCTTCACGACCTGCTGGCCTTCCTTGAGCGGCGGATTGACGAGTTGGGTCCAGCTCGTGCCATCGGCGTCTCCGGTTGTCGCAGTGGTGACGGGTACTTCGACGAGTTTGCCGCCCGAGAGTGCGTAGACGCTGTGGCTCGCGCCGTCCGTGCGCACCGCCGATGCTGGCACCACCAGCGCGTTCGGGGTGCTGCCTACCGTCACGCTGCCCGTGCCAAACATGCCGACGCGCAGTGTGGCAGCCGGATTGGGCACCCGGATATAGACCATGATCGAGCGTGAGCCGGGCTGCGCTGCGGGATTGATGCGTGTGACGGTAGCGGCCACGGGTGGCTCGACGCCATCGAAACGAATGGAAACGGGCTGGCCGATCCGAACGCGGCCGATTTCCCCTACGGGCACGGGCGCTTCGAATTCGAGCTGGCTCAGGTCGACGACATCGAACAATTTGCTGTCGACTGCCACCCGTTCGCCGGGTTCAATGCTGCGCGACGCAATCTGACCGCTGAACGGCGCGTGCACGATCGTGTCCGCCACCGACAAATTCGATGACGCCAGCGCTGCGCGCGCGGCGGCGAGATTGGCGGCGGCGATGGTGTACTGGCTTCGCGCGGTATCGAAGGAATTTTTTGAGATGAAGCCTTTTTCGACCAGCACGCGATTGTTCTCAAGCGTTTGTTTAGCGATATCCAGTTGGCCAGCCATGGCGGCCATTTGCCCACGCGATTGCTCGGCGCGCGCGGTGTAGTCGCGGGCGTCGATGGAGGCGAGTATTTGTCCTGCCTTGACGGTATCGCCTTCGCGCGCGCGTACGTCGAGCGCCGAGCCCGCCACTTTCGCCTTGACGGCAGCTTGTGTGACGGCGCGAAGCGAGCCGGTGAGCGGCAGCGTTTCGGTGAGTGTGTGGCGCGTGAGCGCGGCAAGGTCGCCGGGCGTGAATTCGATGACGGACTCGTCTGCAGAAGACGAAGCCGGCGCTGAAGCCGACGATGACGATGAAGCACTAAAGCTTGCGCGTTTTCTGAGCGTGTGCGTGATGCCGAGCGCCAGCACGATGACTACGACGATTGCCGCGAAAAAGATGTTCCGTCTTTTCGATGAATGCATTGCGAGTAAGTGGAGCGTGAAGCACGCCGCACGATAGCGCATTTACGGCTGGCCGGCGTCAAAGTTGCCAAAGGTAGCGGGGCGGCCGACCGCGGTTACGGATCAAATCGTCCGTGAAAACCGCTGCTTGGTCTTTTCGGCGAGGTTCCCGACGAGATAACGATCGAAGATCATGGCCACGTTACGCACGAGCAGGCGCCCGGCGGGAAGCACATCAATGCCGTCGTCCCTCACCTCGACGAGCCCATCGGCTTCCAGCGATTTCAAGCGCGCCAGCTCACTGGCAAAAGCAGTCTCAAACCGAATCCCATAAGCCGCTTCCATCGCGTCGAAGCGCAGTGAAAACTGACACATGATTTCAGTGATGATGTCGCGCCGCAGCCGATCATCGGCGCTTAGCTGCACGCCTCGCGCAATAGCGAGCTCACCGCGATCGATCGCAGCGGCGTAACCGGTCATGTCCTTGGCGTTCTGCGCGTAGACATCGCCGACCTTGCCAATGGAAGACACCCCCAAACCAATCAGATCGCAATCCGCCTGCGTGCTGTAACCCTGAAAATTTCGATGAAGCGTGCCCGCTCGCTGCGCAATGGCGAGTTCATCGTGTGGCAATGCGAAATGATCCATTCCAATGTACACATAACCCGCCCCGGTCAGTTTCTCGATAACCCGTTCGAGAATCGCCAGACGCACGGCTGGCGAGGGCAATGTGGTTTCATCCATCTGCCGCTGCATCTTGAAAAGAGCCGGCATATGCGCATAGCCGAAGACGGAAAGCCGGTCGGGCGCGAGCGTGATAATTGTGTCGAGCGTACGGCTGAAGCTCTCCACGTTCTGATGCGGCAAGCCATAGATCAGATCGACGCTCACCGACTTGTACCCTTCGGCCCGCGCCGCCGACATGACCGTCTTCGTGGTTTCGAACGGCTGAACGCGATTGATGGCTTGCTGCACGCGCAGATCGAAGTCCTGCACGCCGAAGCTGAGCCGGTTGAAACCCAGGTCGCGCAATACGCCGATGGTTTCCGCCGATGCCTCGCGCGGATCGACTTCGATCGAATACTCGGCCTTTGCATCGGGCAGCAGGCGGAACGACTCGGCGGTCGCGGCCATGAGTTCGGCCATTTCGTCGTGCGATAGAAACGTCGGTGTCCCGCCGCCCCAATGCAATTGCGAGACCGGCCGGGTGGTATCGAAACATTTCGCTTGCAACACAAGTTCACGTTTCAGCCGATCAAGATACGGACGCGCGTGCGCACGATTCTTGGTAGCGATCTTGTTGCAGCCGCAATAGAAGCAGACGGTGTCGCAGAACGGAATATGGAAGTAGAGCGAAAGATCCGACGATGCCGCGCCCGGGTCCGCCGCCGCTCGATGGTAATGAGCGGGATCGAAGGTGTCGGTGAATTGAACGGCAGTGGGATACGACGTGTAGCGCGGACCGGCCGTGTCGTATTTGGTGAGCAGATCGGGGCGGAAGAGGGACATTGCGGACAGGCTCGGTCGAAGACTTGAAGAGGTGCTTCGAGTCTAGCGGACCCATTCCCCGATTCTTGCGTGATAACGCCGCAGTCGCGCAGTGGCACAATGCCGGGTTGCCCAATGTGTTGCATGCGGTGTCGCATGCGCCCGTGCTGCCCGAACCGATGCTCACTGCCCAGGATCCGAACTCCGCCCACGCGTGCCGCGAAAACTGCGGCGCTTGCTGCATTGCGCCGTCTATCTCGAGCGCAATTCCCGGTATGCCCGAAGGCAAGCCGGCCGGCGTGCGCTGCGTCCAGCTTGGGGCGGATCTGCGCTGTGCGATTTTCGGCGATCCGCGCAGGCCGGCGTGTTGCTCGGGCTTGCAGCCATCGGAGTCCATGTGCGGCGACACGCGTGCTTACGCGCTAGCCTGGCTCACGCAACTCGAAGCCGATACGCAACCTGAGCGCGCTTAGCCGGTCGAATGCTCAGTTCCGGGTTCAGGTTCAAATTCAAGTCACTGGAGAATTTCGTATGAGTCAAGCCGTTGCGCCGAAGCGGCGCCGGTTCCTGCTTGCAGCCGTTGGCGGCGCGGGCGCAGTGGCGCTGGGAACCCAGGGATGCGCCGCCGCGATATTTCCGTTCATCCCCGACCACTACACGTTCAGTCAGACGCAGGTCCAGGACGCGGTGCAGCGCAAGTTTCCATTCCAGCGCACGGCCTCCCAGATCTTCGATGTCACCCTGAGCAATCCGCTTGTTGGTCTCGCGCCCGATCGCAACCGGGTCACCATCCGGCTGGACGCCCGACTTGCCACGCCGTTCATGCCCGATCCGGTCACCGGCGTCTTTACCCTTTCCAGTCAGCTTGCTTACGACGCCCCGAGTCATTCGGTCATTTTGATGTCGCCGACCGTCGACAACGTCCAGGTTTCTGGCGATGCTGCGCAATACACGCAGCAGATCAACGCAGTTGGCGCGGTCATGGCCACGCAGTTCCTGGACCGTTACCCAATCTACACATTCAAGCCAGAACAATTACAGTTTGCCGGTGTTAACTACGAACCCGGTACAATCACCGTCCTTACAAACGGCATACGCGTGCAGATCGTCGAGAAGTAGTTTTCCCGGCGCAATCCAGTACGCGCGTGCTCGAACGATTGGCTGGCGACGGCCAGACTATGCCAAAAGGGCGGAGCGATGGACTGGATTCTGTTTTGCAAAGCGCTGATTCTGGGTGTGGTGGAGGGTTTGACTGAGTTTTTGCCGGTATCGAGTACGGGACACCTGATTGTTGCGGGCAGTCTGCTGAATTTCACGAACGCTCAGGCCAAGACCTTTGACGTCGTGATCCAGTTCGGCGCGATTCTCGCGATTGTCTGGGAATACCGGCGCAAGATCGGCTCGGTCGTGGCGGGGTTGCCCACCCAGCCCAAGGCGCGCCGGTTCGCGCTGAACGTGATCATCGCGACCATTCCGGCGGTTGTGCTCGGGCTGCTGTTCGAAAAGCACATCAAAGCCGTGTTGTTCGCGCCGGTGCCGGTGTCCGTGGCGCTGATCGTGGGCGGTGTCGTGATCCTCTGGGCGGAAGCGCGGCATCGCGAGCGCAATGTCGCGGCACGGGTGACGTCCGTGGACGATCTCTCGTACACCGATGCCTTCAAAGTCGGCCTCGCCCAATGCTTTGCGCTGATTCCCGGCACGTCGCGCTCGGGGTCGACGATTATCGGTGGGA
Source organism: Caballeronia sp. (assembly GCA_036009385.1). Taxonomy (GTDB): domain Bacteria; phylum Pseudomonadota; class Gammaproteobacteria; order Burkholderiales; family Burkholderiaceae; genus Caballeronia. The sequence continues at coordinate 1,082 of DASYLW010000009.1, read as the reverse complement.
TGTTATTCGGGCTGGAACGTAAAGTCGCTACCGAGTTTTCCTTCTTCCTCGCTATTCCGATTATTTTCGGCGCCACGCTTTACGAGCTTGCGAAGGAGTGGCGCACGCTGTCCGTCGATTCGCTGGGTTTGTTTATCGTCGGGCTGCTGGCAGCGTTTGTCAGCGCATTCATCTGTATTCGATGGCTGTTGCGCTACGTCGCCACGCACGATTTCACGGCGTTCGCGTGGTATCGGATCGGCTTTGGGCTGCTGATCCTGATCGTGGGATATAGCGGCGGATTGAGTTGGGCCGAATGATTGCAATGCTGCTTTGTCGTCGAGCGCAGCCTTAAAAATCCGTAAGCGCACACTAAACAGGCCGTTCCAACGTGAGTTGGAACGGCCTGTTTGGTTTCGGCTGAAGGACTATTCCGTTGTCGTTCAGCGGCGCTTGAACACGAGATCCCACACGCCGTGGCCCAGCTTTAACCCGCGTCGCTCGAACTTGGTCACAGGCCGGTATTCGGGACGTGGCGCGTAATCCGAGCCCGCTGTGTTTTCCAGCGCCGGTTCCGCCGACAATACCTCGAGCATCTGTTCGGCATAGTTCTGCCAGTCAGTGGCGAGATGGATATACCCGCCCGGTTTGAGTCGCGACACAAGCAGCGCAACGAACTTCGGCTGGACCAGCCGGCGCTTATGGTGACGCGCCTTGTGCCATGGATCGGGGAAATAGATATGAACGCCATCAAGGCTGTCCGCCGCGATCATGTGTTCGAGCACTTCCACGGCGTCGTGCTGGACCACGCGAATGTTCGTCAGCGCCTGTTCACCGATCAGTTTGAGCAACGCGCCCACGCCCGGTTCATGAACTTCGATGCCGAGAAAGTCGTCGGCGGGCCGCGCCGACGCGATTTCCGCCGTGGTCCCGCCCATACCGAAACCGATCTCCAGCACCCGTGGCGCATGGCGGCCGAACGCGGCGTCCCAGTCGAGCGGCTGCGGCGCGTAGGGCACGACAAAACGCGGTCCGAATTCATCGAGTGCGCGGCGCTGTCCTGTGGATACCCGTCCCGCACGCGTGACGAAGCTGCGAATCCG
>DASYLW010000008.1:0-10203 GCA_036009385.1 Caballeronia sp. | reverse complement strand
GCTGGGCGTGACGGTTCATACGCAGAAGAACACCGTAGCCATAGTCGATGGCGAGAACGGCACGCACCGCATGGAGTTCGCCGACGCAACCCATCTCGACACCGACATGATCGTGTTCTCCGCGGGGATTCGTCCGCGCGACGAGATTGCGCGGATCAGTGGCCTCGAAGTCGGCGCGCGCGGCGGCATCGTGATCGACGACAGCTGCCGCACGAGCGACGCCGATATCTACGCGATCGGAGAATGCGCACTTTGGAACGGACAGGTCTTCGGGCTGGTCGCGCCGGGTTATGACATGGCCCGTATCGTTGCAAGACAGTTGGCTGGCGAGCCGGCTGGTTTCACCGGCGCCGACATGAGCACGAAGTTGAAGCTGATGGGCGTGGACGTGGCGAGCATTGGCGATGCCCACGGCAAGACACCGGGCAGCCGCGCGTATCAGTTCAGCGATGAATGCAAGCAGGTCTACAAGAAGCTGGTGGTGTCCGAGTGCGGCAAGTATCTGCTCGGTGGCGTGATGGTTGGCGACGCGGCGGAGTACGGCACGCTCTTGCAGATGATGCTGAACCGCATCGAGTTGCCCGAGGCGCCGGAATTCCTGATTCTCCCTTCCTCCGACGGCAAGCAAAAGCCCGGTCTTGGTGTCGAGGCGCTGCCTGACGCCGCGCAAATCTGCTCGTGCAACAACGTGTCCAAGGGCCAGATATGCGAAGCAGTCTGCGCGGGTGCCACCAGCATCGGTGCATTGAAGTCCTCGACCAAGGCCGGCAGTTCGTGCGGCGGTTGCGTCGCGCTAGTCACGCAAGTGATGAAGGCCGAGATGAAAAAGCAGGGGTTCGCGGTCAACAACCACGTATGCGAGCACTTCGCATACTCGCGCCAGGAGCTTTATCACATGGTGCGCGTCGAGCGCATCGAGACGTTTGGCGCGTTGCTCGCGAAGCACGGCCACGGTCTTGGCTGCGATATCTGCAAGCCCGCTGCCGCCGCAATTCTTGCATCGTGCTGGAACGAGTTCGTGCTGAAGAAAGAGCACGCAAGCTTGCAGGATTCCAACGACTACTATCTCGCCAACATCCAGCGCGACGGCACTTATTCCGTTGTCCCCCGGATGCCGGGCGGCGAGGTCACGCCCGATGGATTGATCGCGGTAGGCCAAGTCGCAAAAAAGTACGGCCTGTACACCAAGGTCACGGGCGGTGCGCGTGTTGATTTGTTCGGCGCGCGGGTCGAACAATTGCCGCTGATCTGGGAAGAGCTGATCGCGGCGGGCTTTGAATCAGGTCATGCGTACGGCAAGTCGGTGCGCACGGTGAAGTCATGCGTGGGTTCAACCTGGTGCCGCTATGGCGTGGGTGATTCGGTCGGTCTCGCGATCGATATAGAAAACCGTTACAAGGGTTTGCGCACACCCCACAAGATCAAATTCGGCGTCTCCGGCTGCACACGCGAATGCGCCGAGGCGCAAGGCAAGGACATCGGCGTGATTGCCACCGAGAAGGGCTGGAACCTCTACGTTTGCGGCAACGGCGGCATGAAACCGCGTCACGCGGAGCTGCTTGCATCGGATCTCGACCGCGACACGCTGGTCCAGTACATCGACCGCTTCCTGATGTTCTACATCCGTACCGCGGACCGGTTGCAGCGCACCAGCGTGTGGCGCGACAACCTGGAAGGCGGGCTTGAGTACCTGATCGACGTTGTGGTGCACGACAAGCTTCAGCTTGCCGCGGAGCTCGAAGCGGAGATGCAGCACGTGGTCGACACCTACGAATGCGAGTGGAAAAAGGCGGTCAACGATCCGGACACGCGCAAGCGCTTCCGTCATTTCGTGAACAGCGACGCAGCCGATGCGAATGTGAGCTTTGTCGAAGAGCGCGGCCAGATTCGCCCTGCAACGCTGGTTGAACGGCAACTGAAACGAATCGATATTCCGGTGGTTGTCGAGGCGGTTTGAATCTCACGCGACCCACCTTAAGGACATCATCATGAACAACGATCGAATCCCAAGCTCATGGGTGCCTGTGTGCGCGCTCGACGACATCGTGCCGAACACCGGGGTCTGTGCACTCATCAACGGCGAGCAGGTCGCTGTGTTCCATCTCTCCGATGGCAACCCCAGCGTGTTTGCGATCGATAACTTCGACCCGGGTTCGCAGGCGTCGGTGCTGTCGCGCGGATTGATCGGCAATCTTGGCGAGCGAATTGTGGTGGCATCGCCGATCTTCAAGCATCACTACGACCTTCGCACGGGCGAATGCCTCGAGATACCGGAGAACTCGGTGAGCGCCTTCGCCGCGCGCGTGGAGGATGGACACGTATGGGTCGCGGTATGAGCAAGGTACGCGGGTTTGAGAGTCGATCATGATTTCCGGCAGCGTCAAAACTGTGTGCCCGTACTGCGGCGTTGGCTGCGGCATGGTCCTGCAAGTCGAGAAGGCAGAGGTGGTCAAGGTGTCCGGCGACAAGGAGCATCCGGCGAACTTCGGACGCCTCTGCACCAAGGGCTCATCGGCTCATGTGGTCTTGCGCAAATCGGGGCGTCTGGAAGGCGCTTTCATTCGCCACGAACGGGATCAGGACCCGATCCCGTTGCCCATGGCACAAGCAATCACGGACACAGCCCGGCGCCTGCGCGGGTTGCTTGACGAGCACGGCCCGGACGCGCTTTCGTTCTATGTGTCGGGGCAGATGTCGATCGAGGCGCAGTACCTCGTCAACAAGCTCGCGAAGGGGTTTGTCGGCACGAACAACATTGAGTCGAATTCGCGGCTCTGCATGGCGAGCGCCGGCAGCGGCTACAAACTGTCGCTGGGCGCTGACGGTCCGCCCGGCTCGTATGAGGACATCGACAAGGCCAACCTGTTTTTTGTGATCGGCTCGAACATGGCCGACTGCCACCCGGTCCTGTTCCTGCGCATGATGGATCGCGTGAAGGCGGGTGCGAAGCTGATCGTGGTGGACCCGCGCCGCAATGCGACCGCCGACAAAGCCAGCCTCTTCATGCAGATCAAACCGGGCACCGATCTCGCGTTGATGAATGGCCTGCTGTATCTGCTGCATCAGAACGGTCATACGGATGCCGGTTTCATTGCGGAGTCGACCGAAGGTTGGGACGCGATGCCCGCCTTTCTCGAAGATTATCCGCCGGAGACGGTAGCCGAGATCACCGGCATTCCCGAAGCGGATATTCGTCGGGCTGCGCAGTGGATGGGCGAGGCGCCCGAGTGGATGAGCTGCTGGACCATGGGCCTCAACCAGAGCACGCATGGCACCTGGAACACGAACGCCATCTGTAACCTGCATCTCGCCACGGGCAAGATATGCCGGCCGGGGAGCGGGCCGTTCTCGCTCACAGGGCAGCCTAATGCCATGGGCGGACGCGAGATGGGTTACATGGGACCCGGGCTGCCGGGCCAGCGTTCGGTGCTGGTGGAGGAGGACCGGGATTTTATCGAAGGCCTGTGGAATATCCCGAAGGGCACGCTCAAGACTTCGCTTGGCCAAGGCACCGTGGACATGTTCTCGCGGATGGTAACGGGCGCGATCAAGGCCTGCTGGATCATCTGCACAAATCCTGTTGCGAGCGTGCCGAACCGGCAGACCGTGATTGCGGGCTTGCAGGCCGCAGAACTGGTCATCGCACAGGATGCCTTCCTCGATACGGAAACCAATCGCTATGCCGATGTCCTTTTGCCGGGCGCATTGTGGGCCGAGGCCGAAGGCGTGATGATCAACTCCGAGCGCAACATGACGCTCGCGCAGAAGGCCATCGAGCCACCGGGCGCGGCGTTGCCGGACTGGCAAATCATCGCGCGCGTGGCGTGTGAAATGGGTTTCGCCGATGCGTTCAGCTACGCATCGGCAGAAGAGGTCTTCGCCGAAATCACCCGGTCATCGAATCCTAGGACTGGCTACGACTTGCGCGGCGCGAGCCATGAGCGCTTGCGCGAAACGCCGTTGCAATGGCCTTGCCCGCCAGATGTTGCGGGCGTTCGCAATCCGGTGCGCTACGTCAACGACGGCGTGAGCCAGGCACTCAGGGAAAGGCCGGACGGCAGCCGCCCGCGCCTGGTCTTTCCCACCTCAACCGGCAAGGCCGTTTTCTTTGCTCGCCCGCATGTGCCGCCGGCTGAAATGCCTGACAGTGAACGGCCTGTTGTGCTGAATACGGGCCGCTTGCAGCACCAGTGGCACACCATGACCAAGACCGGCAAGGTGCCCATGCTGAACAAGCTGAACCCTGCTCCGTTCGTGGAGATTCATCCCGAAGATGCGGCGGCGCTGGGTATCAAGGCGAAGGACACGGTCGAGATTCGTTCGCGCCGCGGCCGCGCCGTGCTCCCGGCGGTCGTCACCGATCGCGTTCGTGCCGGCAATTGTTTTGCGCCCATGCATTGGAACGATGTCTTCGGCGAAGAACTCTGCATCAACGCGGTGACCAATGACGCTGTCGACCCACTATCGCAACAGCCTGAATTCAAGTTCTGCGCCGTTGCGCTCAGCCGCGTAGCGCCTGAAGCTGACATGGCGAATCCTGAGATGCGTGACGATGCAACCCGCCCGGAACGCGTCGAGCCCGCTGCCGCCGATCAAGCCCGTTCGAACCAGGAACTGGACATGTCCCGTATTGACGCCCTTGCCACGCTGCTCGGTATTCCGAAAACGCCCGCGCCCGAACTTAGCGATTCCGAACGCATCTACGTCGCCGGCTTCATGAGCGGCCTGCGGTCGGCTGAAGGGCGGGCAACAGATGGCGTACCGACGTTACCGCCGGGTGCGCCCATCGCCCCTGCCACGCGGCTTTGGCTTGACGGTGCCCTCGCGGGGCTGTTCAGCCGGGCGGAAACGGCCGTGTCGACGTTGGCCGCGCCGGCCGCGGCAACTATCGCCGAGTCCTCTGTGCGCATTGCGCGCGCTCGGCCAAAGGTCGTGTTGCTGTGGGCTTCCCAGACCGGGAATATCGAATCATTGATCGAGCGGTATGCGACTCAGTTGATGGAGTCCGGCTTCGAAATACGGACTACGTGCATGGCCGACTATGCGGTGTGCGACCTGGAGAAAGCGCAGTACGTTCTGCTGATGACGAGCACCTTCGGCGATGGCGATGCCCCCGATAACGGCGAGAGTTTCTGGGCCGCGATGAGTGCCGATAACGCCCCGCGCCTGGACGGCGTGCGTTACGCCGTGCTGGCTTTCGGCGACCGCAACTACGACGCGTTCTGCGGTCATGGCCGCAAGCTCGATACCCGCTTCCTCGAACGCGGAGCGAACCGTTTGCTGGAGCGGGTCGACTGCGATGCCGAATTTCAGCCCTCGGCCGACGCCTGGCTCGAACGGATCGTCGCGCGTATCAAGGAAGAAGATGCGGCGCTGCATGCAGTCCCTCCAGACGGCATGATTCCGGCCGTACTGCCCGGCACCACGCCCTCGAAGACCCATCCGGCGGCATCGCGACTGGTGAAGAATCTGCGGCTCAACAAGCAGGGCGCGACGAAGGACACGCGTTATTTCTCGCTGGATACCGCTGGCTCGGGTCTTGATTATGAGGTTGGCGATGCGCTCGGCGTGTGGCCGAGAAACTGCCCCGAACTGGTCGATGAACTTATCGGCCTGAGTGGTCTTGGCGCCGATGCCGTCGTCAATGTGGCGGGCGCGGGTGAGATGCGGCTGGCCGATGCGCTCGGCAAGCACTATGAAATTGCACGCCCGAATCAAGAGGCACTGGCGTTCATCGCAGCCAGGACGCGCAACGGTGCAGCGGGCGAAAATGATGCGGATAATGCATTAAGCAGGCTGCTGCGCGAGGACAACAAGACGGACTTGAAGAAATGGCTGTGGGGTCAGCAACTGGCTGACGTGCTGCATGAATTCCCGGTGGAGCTTTCAGCCACGGAACTGGTCGGCATGCTCAAGCGCATGCAGCCGCGCCTTTATTCGATTGCATCGAGTCCGAAGGCGCATCCTGGCGAGATACACCTGACCGTGTCGGCGGTCCGGTATAACAATGGCCGGCGTCAGCGCAAGGGCGTGTCCTCCACTTTTCTCGCCGATCGTGCGGACGCCGCCAGCGTGCCGGTGTTCGTCCAGAAATCGGCGCATTTCCGTCTTCCCCATAGCGGCGATGCACCCATGATCATGGTCGGCCCGGGCACTGGAGTAGCCCCGTTCAGAGGCTTCCTGCATGAACGCCTCGCGCGCGGCGACACCGGCCGCAACTGGTTGTTCTTTGGCGAGCAGCATGCTGCCACGGACTATTACTACGGCGATGAACTCGATGAGATGCGCCGCAAGGGTCTGCTGAACCGTCTCGATCTCGCCTTCTCGCGGGATCAGGCCGACAAGATCTATGTGCAGGATCGCATGCGTGAGCACGGCGCGCAATTGTGGTCCTGGCTTGATGCGGGCGCGCATTTCTATGTGTGCGGAGACGCGGGCCGTATGGCCAGGGACGTTGACGCAGCGCTCAAGTCTGTCGTGGCTCAGCACTCCGGCATCAGCGATGAAAAGGCCCGCGAATACGTCAGCGGCATGGTCAAGGACAAGCGTTATGTACGGGACGTGTACTGATTTCTGCACGAGTCCCGTGATTCCGCTACCCCCGCAACTGCTGCGCCGCGATGTCTTCAAGCGATCGTCCACGCGTCGGCACACCCATCAACACTACTGCCGCCGCACCGATCAGCAGCACGAACGTGGTTGCGCCAAACACGCCTGGAAAGCCCAGTATTGGATACACATACCCGACCAGGATAGGGGCGGCGATCGCGCCCAGCCGGCCAATTGATGAAGCCATCCCCGCGCCGGTTGCGCGGACATCGGTTGGGAAGACTTCGGGCGTGTATGCATAAACACCCGCATACGTGCCGTTCATGAAGAACGACAGCAGTACGCCGGACAGCATGATGCCCGCGTCACTGCGCGTGAGCGCGAGGCCCAATGCCGACACTCCTCCCAGCACCATGTACGACGCAATAGTCGCTTGCCGGCCGATCTTTTCATTCAACCATGCGCCTGAGAAATAACCCGGTATCTGAGCGATATAGATCACGAGCGAGTAAGAAAAGCTGCGTGTGATCGTCATGCCGTTCTGCACCAGCAGGCTCGGAATCCACGTGAAGAATGCGTAATAACTGAAGGTGATCGACAACCACATGAGCCACGTCATGGTAGTGATGCGCGCGAGTTTGCGTGACCAGAGCGCCTTCACGTTGGCGAGCGCAGACGCGCGTTCAGCCGCGACAGGAACCTCCGATGCGGCCGCCGCGTCGGCCTCAGGCAAGAGTTCCAGTTTCACGCCCGCTGCCGTCAATTCCGCCTCCGCCCGGGCGACGATTGCCTCGGCTTCCGCGTGCCGTCCGCGTGCGACCAGCCAGCGTGGTGATTCGGGCAATGCGCGCCGCCACCACAGCAACATCACGATCGGCAGGGCGGTGATCACCATCACCATGCGCCACGCGTTCGGTGCGAGCGGGATCACGAAATAGCCGAGCAGCGCGGCCGCCACGAAGCCGAATGAGAAGAAGCCGGCGAGGCTGCCCGTGAATGCACCGCGGTACCGCCGCGCGACGAACTCTGACAAGAACGGTGCAACGATCGCGCTTTCGGCGCCCGTGCCGAGTCCGGCAACAATGCGGGTCGCGAGAAAGAATGGCCAGTCGTGGGCGGTTGCGCTGGCCAGCGATGCAACGCAGTAGATCACCAGCGCATACATCATTACACGCTTGCGCCCGATCAGGTCGCCGAGGATGCCTGCAAGCATCGCCCCAAGGAAATAGCCGATAAACGTGCCGCTGCCAAGCACGCCCGTCTGCACGCTGGTCAGCCCCCACTGTGTGCGCAGCACCGGCAGCAGGAACGCGAGCACGGCGGCGTCCATGGCGTCGAAGGTGTAGCCGAGACCGCCCATCAGGAGCAGCCGTCGATGAAAGGATGAAAACGGCATGCGTTCGATACGGGCGGAAATCGTCGACATGGGTAACGCGCCTCGCTGTCAAGTAAGAGCGGATTCGACTTTGGGATTCAAGCGTGCTCGAGTTCGTCGAAGTGGATGTGGCCGCCTTTCATCACGAACGGAATATGCTCGCCCTGACCAAGCAGGCAGTCGATGGAGCGCAGCGGATTGCCGTCCACAACCAGCACATCGGCGAACGCGCCCGGCACGAGGCGACCAAGTTTGCCGGTCATGCCGAGGACGTCGGCGCCTACCACCGTTGCGCTTGCTATGGCTTCAGCCGGCGATAAAACCTCGGTGCGCAGCCGGAATTCATCGCTTTGCAGACGCTGTGCTTCACCCAGCAGATCCGTGCCGAAGCCCATGCGCACGCCTGCGCGTTTCATGATCTCCAGGGACTTGAGGCCGGCTTCGTGTACGTCTGCCACCTTCGCAAGGCTCGCTTCGGGCAAGCCGTATTTGCTACCTTCACTGGCGAGCGCTTCGTAGGTCACCAGCGTGGGAACCACGAAGGCATCGTGTTCCGCAACCAGACGCGCAGTGGCTTCGTCGATGAGATTGCCGTGCTCGATCGTACGCACGCCGCAGCGCACCGCACGGGCGATGGCGTCGGGCGTGTACGCGTGAGCCAGCACGTAGGTCTGACGGCCGCGCGCCTCGGCAACGATCGCGCGAATCTCGTCCTCGGAGTATCCCCACGCACCGACGGGATCGGTCGGAGAGGCAACGCCACCGGATGCCATGATCTTGATCTGGTCCGCGCCCATCTGGAGTTCTTCGCGCACCGCGCGTCGCACTTCGTCCACGCCGTCCGCCACCCGCGTGAGAGCACCGACACGTACGCAGCATCCGCAGGGTGCGTCCGGCGGCATGTAGTCGGTGCGCGTGCGCATGTCGCCATGACCGCCGGTCTGGCTCAGCGCGCGGCCGGAGACAAACATGCGCGGGCCCTCGGCCAGTCCGGCTTCCACAGCCTGCTTGAACGGGTAACCGGCGCCCCCTGCGTCCCGGATGGTGGTGAACCCTCGCCGCAGCATCGCGCGCATCAACGGCACGGCGCGCAGCGTGACGAGCACGTTAGGCAGGGTCATGACGCGCGGCAGGTTGAATTCGACCGCGATGACATGCACGTGGAGATCGATCAGGCCGGGCATCAGCGTCTTGCCTTTCAAATCGATCACACGGGCGCTGGCGGCTTTGATCGGACGGTCTGAGACTTCCTTGATCCGCCCGTCTTCGACCAGGACCTCGTTGCCGGGGATTAATTCTGGTTGCAACGGGTCCAGCAGCGCGCCATTGCGAAACAACACCGACGTCATCGTGACTCTCCTCGGAAGGTGGAATCCGGGGCGCGGACTACGGGAGTGACGCGCCAGTTTGCATGACTGCACGAGCAGCAAACTATACGCCGCGCTCGGGCGAGCGCGCTAGCGTGTCATTAATTGCATAAGGAAACGCGCTTAGTTTTCTTTAGACGTTGGCGCGGCGAACACCCCACTCAGGCGGTCATTGTTGTCGACCCGTCTTGCAATGGCCGAGAATCCCGTCCGGATGCGCTTGCGCAGGGGCTCTTCGTAAAACGTGAAGATCACGAGGCTCGCCACGACGGCGAACACCATCGCAATCCAGCCATTCGATTGCCTGAACCCCGCTATATAGGCGAGGTAAGCAATTGGCACGTGAATGAGATACAGCGAATAACTTGCCTCACCCAGTTTGATGAATGTCCGCCGGTTCAGTACGTTGATCACCGGGCGTTCGAGTAGTGCGAGCCCCAGGATCAACGCCGCGAACCACGGCGAAGCGAGATAGAACGCAGGAGCAACCGGCCGCCAGAGCCCAAGAACCGCCAGGGCGATCAACGCAATGCTGACGAGCTTGATACCCAGTGCGTGCCGGCTCACGCCTCGTTCGCGCAGTTGATGAAACAGGATGGCGGCATAGATGCCAATGACAAATTCGAACAGGCGGGTTAGCGGCAGGCCGACGACAAGAAAGCCGCTGCGCGACGGCGGCAGGAAAGTTTGCAGGAACACGATCCAGAGCCCCTGCATCAGAAAAAAACCGATGCAAGCAAATGTCAGCCACGCTAAACGCGTGGAGATCATTTTTCGCAGCATGAGCGGAAACATCATATAGAAAAATGCTTCGCACGAAACGCTGTCGGAAGGTCCGTTCCAGGGCTGGTTCACGGCAGCAAACGGTAACCATGCGTTCAGCAAGAGCAACTGGCAGACCAGACTCACGGC
>DASYLW010000007.1:0-24705 GCA_036009385.1 Caballeronia sp. | reverse complement strand
ATGCGGTTGCCTTGGGAGCTGGCGCCAGTGCAACCGGCCTCGCGGCCATGGCTTGGGGTATCGGTGCAAAGGCTAGCGGGTCTGAATCGGTTGCCGAAGGCTCGCGCGCTAATGCCTCGGCAGACAGGTCTGTGGCGCTTGGTTCGAACTCGGTCGCCAACGTGGCAAACACGGTATCCGTCGGGGCGGTCGGGTCGGAACGGCAGATCATGAACGTGGCAGCAGGAACGCGTAAAACCGACGCGGTGAACTACGGCCAACTACAAGCAGCAGGTCTCACGTTCGACACGAGTGGCAACGCCACGAACGCTTTCGTCGCGTACGATGACATGGGGGACGAAAAAATCACCCTGGCCGGTACTGCCGGCACGACGATCACGAACGTGAAGGCGGGAGATATTTCATCGGCCACGAGCACGGATGCGGTGAACGGTTCGCAACTCTTCGCAACGAACCAGAATGTCGCGAAGAACACTGCGGATATCACCAGCCTGACAAGCTCCATTAACGCTTTCAATGACGGTTCCGGCGGTATCGTGCGTCAAGACACGCTTACGCAGGCGCTCAACGTGGGTGCGAACCTGAACGGGAATATGGTCAACTTCGCGGGCTTGCAAGGTGCGCGCGTATTGACCGGTGTAGCCAACGGCGCAGTCAGCCAAGCCAGCACCGACGCAGTGAACGGCTCGCAGTTGTTCAACGCATCGACAAGCGTGGCAACGGCCCTGGGCGGCGGCGCGGGTGTCGACGCTAACGGCGGCGTGACCACACCTTCCTACTCGGTAGGCGGAGCGACGGTCCATGACGTTGGTTCGGCGGTTAGCAACCTCGATGGTCGCGTGACGCAGAACAGCGCGGACATTGCGAGCATTCAGGGCGGCCTGGCCGGTATAGCTGGCACGGCGTCGAACGCAGTGGCCTACGATTCACCCGACCATAGCCAGATCACGCTGGGTGGGACGACTGCTGGCGCTGCCGTGAAGATGAGCAACCTTGCGGCGGGCGATATTTCGGCGAGCAGCACCGATGCAGTCAACGGCTCGCAACTCAGCGCGACCAACGACCGCGTAACGGTTACGGAGAATTCGATCGCAAATATCGAACAGTCACTGGGCTCGAATTCCACGGCCTCGGGCAGCGACGCGACGGCTGCGGGGTCGAACTCAACGGCCTCGGGTGACAACTCGACGGCTGCGGGGGCGAACTCAACGGCCTCGGGTAGCGACTCGACCGCAACCGGTGGCAACGCTTCAGCTTCTGGCGACAACTCGACGGCCAATGGTGCGAATTCGTCAGCGTCGGGTAGCGACTCGACCGCAACCGGTGGCAACGCTTCAGCCTCGGGCGACAACTCAACGGCCAACGGCGCGAATTCGTCAGCCTCGGGCAGCGACTCGACCGCAACCGGCGGCAACGCATCGGCGTCGGGCGACAACTCGACGGCCAGCGGCGCGAACTCGATTGCCTCGGGCGACAACTCGTCGGCATTCGGCGGCAACGCTTCGGCCTCGGGCAGCAACGCAACGGCTAGCGGTGCAAACTCGCAAGCTTCGGGAAGCAACGCGGTGGCGATCGGGGCGAACAGCGTCGCCTCCGGCGAAAACGCGGTAGCGCTCGGCGCGAACTCGGTCGCGAATGAAGCCAACACCGTATCAGTGGGGTCGGCTGGGAACGAGCGTCGCATCACGAACGTGGCGCCTGGCGTCAATGGCACGGACGCGGTCAACGTCAACCAGATGAGCGAGTTGCGCAACGACATCAGCTCCAGCATCAACACGGTGCGTCGCGCGGCGTACGGCGGTATAGCAGCCGCAATGGCGATGCCTAACCTGATGCCGAGCGCACCGGGCAAGACAGTGGTCGGCGCTGGTGTGGCCAACTACAAGGGTATGAGCGCAATTGCAGCCGGCGTGACATATCGCTCGCAGACCGGGCACTGGCTGGTCAACGGGGCCGCATCGGCGACACAGCAGGGCGACGTTGGCGTGCGGGCTCAAGCCGGCTACGAGTTCTGATAGTTTTGGTCGTTTGAAACTGTTGTAATGAAGGGCGGTCCGGTTTTCGGATCGCCCTTCCTGTTTGGGCGCGCCACACGGGCTCGATCCCCAAGCCGAGGATGCCCCACTGTTTGAACGCGCCTGACAAACAACGCCCGGCAGCGACGGCCCGCAATCGATGAAAAGCACGCGCCGATCTTGCGGCACCTCGCTCGAATCTGTCTGCGTGCGTCACGCGATTCTCCGCCGGTGCTACTTTCTCGATCTGACGATCCGCATCGACCTTGGCCCGCCCTCCGGCCTCTCCCTCATCCAGTCAACGAAGAGTTTCGATATGCGCAATTCGTTATAGGCCTGCGCCTATAAAAATTCTTGTTATGTCGTAATAAAATGTGTTCTGACGCTAGCGATTCGAGCAACCACCCGATTGATCGACTTTGCCTGCGCGCCGCTTGCGACCTTCCGTCCTTGAGACCCGGTAAAACGAACTAGCCCTGTAACCGTCGATTCGAAACAAGTTTTTGAACCGATCGTTGGTCTCCCGGGATGTAATTATATTTAGGATCACATATTTCATGAAAAGCCCAAATAAATCGGTTCCCGAGAAACCGGCGGGTACGTGCGTGGCTGCAGGCCAAAATTTGAAGTCGCGTGGCAAGTCGCTGAAGAGCAAGCTCGTCATGAAGCTGGCATCGACTTCGTTGGTTTTTGGCGCTTTCGTTGTGATGTTGTCGCCAATGGATGCGTCGGCGGATGGTCGCGTGCCGGTCAATAGTTATCAGAGTGATCCGCGGGACACATTGAACAATCCGACGAACAACAGGATTACGTTTTAGTGCACGGCGGTCATGGGGCTCACGAGCGTTGCCGCTGAGTTGATCTCCGCGACTAGCGCAGATGCCATGAATGATCCTGGTTGTTCAACATGCAAGCGACGATCACCCACGGGCCCACGCCAATGAACTTCGCCTGATGAAAGTCCGGCGCCAGAGACCGTGGCTCGTGAACGGTTCGATATCGGCAGCGCCCAAGCGGTGGCGCCGGTTTGCGAGGCCAGACTGGTTACGAATTTTAATCAGTTGAAGCTCGCGAGATTATTGTCATCCGATTTAACTTTGCACGCTTCATTGAGGCCGGTTTTGAACCGCCGAGTCGAAACCGACTATTTAAAAAGCCATCGTTTTCGCAGCTTATGATTATTGAAGCACTGCGTTGACTATTAATTCAAGATTTATCTTAAATGAATATTTATAAGCGGCGTCTATATTAATAAACATGCGAGGCGTTAAAGCCTTGCAGCGGTTGCGGGCATCCTTGGCAGGCCTCCGTTCGCGGCCCCACGACAAAACTCCTGATTCGCGTCACGACGCTTTCCAAGCGCGGTGAAGCTATTGCGATTGCGCATGGCTGCTCGGGTCAGTAATCAATTTTAACTGGAACATAAACTGAAATGACCAAGACTCGACGCTCCTCATTAATCGTTTTCGCAATTCAGATTGTCATGATTTGCGGGCTCGGCGTGTTCTTCAATACGCTGAAAGAAGTAATCTCGCATAACCCGGTTGTCAACTCCGCAATTCTCGCTGTTCTGATAGGTTCAATCGTTTATTCGATTTTTGCTGCAGTCATTGTGTTTCGCGGCGAATCCACATGGACGCGTGTTGCGGCCAACCCTGCTTCGGCGAATGCGTTGAAGCCGGTTGAAAAGCATTTTCCCGATGTCGGTCACGCCGAGCCGGCGCACCGCGCTGCGGCAATCGAAGCGCTTAGCGAATCCCTTGAATGGCGCGGCCGGATGCTCGACTACGCGTCGGGCGTACTGATCGGACTGGGCTTGCTTGGCACGTTCGTTGGCTTGATGCACACCATGGCTGGCATCAAGGACGCCATGGCGCTGGTATCGGGCTCTGGCGGCAAGGCCTCGGCGAGTGCGCTGATTGGCGGCCTGACCGCTCCGCTTGCAGGTATGTCGACAGCATTTTCCGCCTCGCTCCTCGGGTTGATTGGTTCGCTTGCAGTGGGCGCGCTGGCTCAGTTCATCAGCCGTTCGTCCAGCAACTGGATCGAGTCGATCCGCGAATGGGCCACTGTGATTGGTGGTGATGCGAAGACTGATGCGGCGCCGGCAACGAACGGCAACGAGACAGCACTGGTGCGTATCGAACAGGTTGCAAGCGCCATTGAGGCTCGCATTGCTCAACTCGTCGATGTAACCAGCGCCAGCCGTGAAGAGCAAGTCCGCCTTGCGGCTGCCAGCGGCGACGCGCTGAATCGCATGGCCAATCTGGCGGAGCGTCAGGACATTCTGCTTAGTGGAATCCAGCACAGTCTGCAGGCCAACACGGTAGCAATGGAATCGGCAAAAGAAGCGGTCATCACAATGGCCGGCAGTGTGGAAGCGAACCGCGTCCAGGTGACGGCGGCCGTCGACAGCGCGACTGGCGTGCTGGTCGATATCAAGTCGCATACGGAACAAACGGTGGCTGGTCTCGATGCGTTCCAGAGCGGCATGGCGATCAAGCATGCCGCGCTGGAAAAGATGAGCGTGTCGGTGCAAATGCAGCGTCATGCCGTGATGGATTGCGTCGAGCAGATTGCCCGCGCTCGCGTTGCGATCGAATCAGGCCGGGTCCGCGCGCCAGGGTCGGCGGTTTCCATGGCCGATGCGGCTTAAGGGGGCGTCATGACACACACTTCCTTTATGCCGAAAAAGCTGTTTGCCGCGCTGATTCTTAGTGGTGTCTGCGTCGGCGCATCGGCTGCCGATACGGACACTCTGACCCACATGGTCGAGCGCATGATCAACAATGCACCGACGGCTACACCGACGGCAAACCCGCTTCAGCTCGGGCAATACCACAACGCGCCGGCCCGCAGTCCTGACAAGGTCGACACGAATGGGGCGCTCGACGGCGCGCTGCTAGCGCCGCCGGCCTCTGACAAGACCCATTCACTGTCGCGGCAAGCCGCTGCCGATAGCACCGGGGACTCGCTCGCAACAGTTAGTGCGGCTGAGGTTGCTCCGGCAACGCAGTTGGCCGGAAATACGATGGACCTGGCGCGTTCGCTGGATGCCGCAACCGACAACGCACTGACCACGAAAATCGCCCGAGGTCAGGCGGATCAAGCACAGGCGCGCGTGATGGGCGCACGTGCTGCCTACTATCCGAAGTTGAGCCTGATTGCGAAGACGGCGGACAAGATTGTCGGCGCGGCCCAGGGCTACGGCCGCAGCTACGATCAATCGGCCCAGACGAGCGCCACGCTGCAGTACACCGTATTTGATTTTGGCCGTCGCAAAAACCAGGTGCAGAGTGCATCGCTTGCGGCACAAGCGTCAGAGAGCGCGTATCAGAGCGAAGTCGAAACGCTCACGTTCGACACCTCGCGTGCGTACCTTGATGTGATTCGCAACCAGCATTTGCTCAAGATCTCGAACGATTACGTCGCGCAGGTCAGGCGTCTGAATCAGGTGATCGAGCAACGCGTGGCAGGTGGCCTTGCGGCGCAGTCCGATGCGATTCGCGGGCAACTCGCTTTGACTTCGGCGCAGGCGCGCAGCAGGCAGATCAAGCTGCAACTGGCGAAAGCCGAGCAGCAGTTTCGATCTATCACGGGCAAGGACGCCTTGCCGGCGGCCATCGACAGCGTGAAGCAGCTGCCTCCCGTCAGTGTCGATTCGATTGTTGACGCGAGCGCCGATTCGAATCTAGCCGTGCAAGCCCGTCGCCTGGACGTAGCGAGCAACAACGCATTGGTCAACGTGGAACGCGCGTCGCGCTTTCCACGCATAGATCTGGTCGGCACCTACAGGAAGCCGCTGCAGGCGGTTCCATCGCCGGGCAGCTCAGTCATGTTGCAAGTGTCGTTCGACCTCTTCGACGGCGGTCTGCGCAAGTCGCGCGTGAACGAAGCGGTAGCGGCCAAATATGTGGCGCAACAGCAGCTCGAACAAGAGCTGCGTAACGTGAACGATCAAAAGCAATCGTTGCAATCCGACTGGAACGGCGCGCGCGATCAGTGGGCGTTGAGTATTGAAGGCGAGAAGCAGGCACTGCGCACGCTCGATCTGTATGCGGATGAGTTCCGCCTCGGCACGCGGCCGCTCTCTGATCTCATCAGCGCGCAAGTTGATCTGTTCACCGCGCGCAGTGACCGGGAGCAAGCCGAGTCGAGCTACAAGCTGTCGACCCTTGCACTCTACAACCTGGATGCAAGAACAATGGACGGGCTACGCGCCCTCAATCTCGTAAAGGGAGATATGTAATGGCTGCTAGTTCAAAGAGTAATCACATCTGGCCGGCTTACGTCGACATGATGACGGTGTTGCTGATGGTCTACATGCTGCTCAGCATGATTTTCCAGGTGCTTGCGGCAATGGCCACGCCTTCCTCCGGCACGCCGGACGCGCCGCCTGTTTCCAATGCGACCTCGGCCGAAGTCGTCTCGGTGCATGGCGCCACGATGGACGACAGCCTGACGCAACTGCCGACAGACTTCGTCGCACGCGTCGGTCAGGAGGAAAACTTCCTTCAGCCGGCCGAACGTGCCGCCACTCGCGCATGGTTAAGCCGGAATGAACAGGCGATCCGTGACCGGGGAGTCCTCGTGTTTTCGCTGACCGGCACCGCTGGCGCGCCGCTCGGAGTGCGCTTGCGCATGCAGTTCGAACGCTCGCTCATGGTGGTTTCCATCGCCGACGAATTGAAGATTCCCCGCGACAAGATCGAGTTGAGGAATCCAGTTCCAGAAAACGCGACGCAGGATTCCATCGTCCTCCGGCTGAAATGAGCCACCTCCCAATAACCCGCGCGCACGGCGTTTCGTGCAGAGACAAGCATCATGAAAGAACTTAAAAGCATCAAGAACAAGGTAGCTAATGCCATTGCACCGTACCGCCGCTTTGCACCGCGCGGCGTGACGGGCGTGGCACTGCTCGGACTGACGCTGTTCGCACTGTGGTCGGGGATATTCAAGCTGGACGTCCTGGTCCGCGGCCCCGGCGTCATCCGTGTGGAAAGCCACAACATCATGGTCCAGCACCCGGACGGAGGTCAGATCGAAAAGCTGCTGGTGCGCGAAGGGCAATCGGTTCATAAAGGCCAGTTGCTTGCCGTGATGGACAACACGTATGTGTCGGAGGAGTTCGCCAAGAACACGGCCGCACTCGACGCGTTGCGCCTTCGCGAACAGCGCCTCACGGCTGAGATCGCACGAACACCGTTCACTCCCGCCGAGTCGTCGGATCCCGAGCAAGAAAAGGCGATCGCAAGCGAAAAGGCGTTCTACGAGTCGCGTCAACGCACGCTGGAACAGGCCATTTCGATTTCCGCGGTGCAGGCGGACCAGCGTTCGGCGCAATCGGCTGAGTTGCGCAGCCGCATCGCGGATCTGGAAAAAGAAGTCTCGCTGATGCGCCAGCAGGTCGACCTGATCGAACCGCTGGTTCGCAAGGGCGCAGCCGCCGAGGGCGTACTGCTGCAAAAGCGTACTGATCTGCAAAGTTCGCAAAGCGCGCTTAACGAAGCACGCGCCAAGGTTCCGCGCCTGATCGCGGAAGAGCGGGAATACCGGCTCAAGGTCGACCAGACCAGGACCGAGTTTGTCTCCGATGCGCAAAAGCAGCTTTCGCAAGTGCGTGACGAACTCGCGCAGTCGAACGCAAAGACGACAGCCAGCCAGGATCGCCGCAAGCAGGCGCAAATCGAAAGTCCGGCCGACGGCGTGATCCAGCGGGTCGTGAATCCTCACGCCGGGGCGGTAGTCAAGCCGGGCGGCGACTTGTTCGAAATCGCCCCGACCGATGTGCCGCTCGTAGCACAGGTCAAGATTCGGCCCGAAGATCGCGACAAGATCTGGCAAGGCATGCCGGTACGCGTTCATGTGAACGCCTTCGGCAACAGTTATACGGACACGCTCAATGGGCGCGTTGCGGTGGTAAGCGCCGACGCGCTGGGCGACGACAAAACGGGACGTTTTTACGACGTCACCGTTGAAGTCCCGAAGTCCAATTTGAAGAAGCCGATTTATCCCGGCATGGCTGTTGAAGGTTATCTGCTCGCCGGGCATCGGTCCCTCGCCCAGTATCTGCTGAAGCCGCTGATGACCGGTGCATCGGCGGCCCTGTCCGAGTCCTGAGATTCGGTCACCCTGTATTCATATTATTGAACGGTTCATGTTGATGAGCCGTCCTAACGGAGAATTAGCATGAAATTGCCAGTCCCTACCAAGCAAGAAACAACGGTCATCCTCGAAACTTATTCAAAGAACGAGTTGCCGTTCAAATTTTCAGAAGTGCAGATTTCGATCAACGGTCCTGACATTGTCGTCAAGACAGCAGACGGCCATACGATGACTTTCCCGTTTGCCGCGCAATTCGCGACCATGGGTAAGCAGGTCTTTACGCTGGTGTTCGCTGACGGAAAGGAGATTCCGTCGGATCAGTTGCTTGCGTATGTGACGACGGTCAATGTCGCGCCGAACGCCGCGGCGCCCGTAGCGCATCACGACGAAGGCAAGGGCACCGCCGAAAAGGAAAACTCCAAAGACGTGACCAAGGAGGTGACGAAAGAGGTCACTAAAGTGGTTACGAAAGAGGAAATCGTTGTTGTCGAATCGCCGCCGCAAGAAAACGCTGGCGCTGATCGCACCGACGCGGCGCATAAGCAGCCGCCGGTCGTGCATCCGGGCGACTTGAGCAAGCATCGTTTCGATGAAGAAGCGCTGCCGCGCGTGGACCATATTTCCGGCATGCCGGCCAAGCCGGAGCACCCGCCGGTAGAAGCGCCGCCGGTAGAGCCGACGCCGCCAAACCCGACGCCGGTAGAACCGACGCCGGTGGAACCGACGCCGGTGGAACCGACGCCGGTGGAACCGACGCCGGTAGAACCGACGCCGGTGGAACCGACGCCGGTAGAACCGACGCCGGTAGAACCGACGCCGGTGGAACCGACGCCGCCAAACCCGACGCCGCCAAACCCGACGCCCCCAGACCCGACGCCGCCAGACCCGACGCCGGTAGAGCCGACACCAGACCCGGTGCCAGTAGAACCGCCGACTTTAAAAGACCTCGTTTTGTTGAAGACGCAAGGCACGGCCGATGTGACGGCGCACGAATACTTTCTTGGCGGCGGTCCCGACGCGGCACGTACCGACGCGCGTGTTTCCACGCAATACGCCACGCGCAATGTCGATCTCAGCCAGGAAACGGAAGGCTGGACTATTCACGCGGAAAGCTCCACGGGCGTTACCGCGCCTGGCAGCATGATCAGAATCATCAATGCGGGTCCGGGAAACTCCTTGCTTGGCGTTACCGTGTCACCCGAGCTTGCGGCGAAGGGCGTGAGTATTGTGCGGTTCGATTCGGAAGAAGGAATCTCGCTGGGTTTGAAGAACAACGAGTTCGCGTTGCGCTATCCGACGTCGAAGCAAGTGCTCGATGACAGCGCATTCAAGGTGCATATCGACTTCCTCGATCTGGCTTCAGGGCAATCCGGTTCGACCGATATCAGCTTTCAGGTAATCGACGCACCCACCGCGATGCGCAGCGATAGCGACGTTTACCAGTTGAGCCGCAACGAAAACGACGTCGCCATTCACGGGGGCTCGGGCGATGACGTCATCATTGCGGGGCAGTCGAACGGCATCTACGACGGCGGCGGGGGCGTGAATACGCTCGACTATTCGGGCTTTACGTCGGCGCTGGTCGTGGACTTGTCCGCCGATGTCCGCAGTGCACTGGGCTTTGCGCCGACTGGCGCCATCACCTTCGACATGGGGCGCGTCAAATCGGGCGATGTGGTTCACAACATCGAGAATATCCAGATCATCAAGGGCGGCGACGGCAACAACACGTTTATCGGCAATCAGTTCGATCACCAGTTCATTGGCGGCGCAGGTAACGACACGTTCATCGCGAACGGCGGCAACAACGTCTATACCGGCGGCGGCGGTCAGAATACGCTCGATTATTCGCGTGCGGGTGGAACCGCGTTCGGCACGGCGACGCTCGGTGCGAGCGGACGTACGATCGCGCTGGATGGCGTCGATATTGACATGGCCAGTGGCGTGACGTTGAACAATGGCTGGATCGACGGGAACGGTGTCGCAGGTGTCGACCATTTCTCCGGCGTCAACCAGATAACGGGTTCCGCTCATAACGACCGGATCCGGGGTAGCGCGGGCGACGACGTTATTTTTGCCGGCGCCGGCGACGATCTGATCATCGGCAGCGCGGGGAACGACAAGATTGATGGCGGAACGGGATTCAACTCGATCAGCTACGCGGAAATGCGCGGCGCGGTCGATGTCGACCTGAATGACGGGCGCGCGGTGAAAAGCGACGGCGGCACCGACACGCTTACGCATATTCAGGCCGTGATTGGCGCTGCGGGCGGGGGCACGCTGACCGGGCTTGTGGGCAGCAACAATCTGCTGGTCGGCACCGGCGGCGCCACGCATTTCGTCACGAACGCAGGCATCAATCAGCTCTATGGCGGCGCGGGAGAGAACACGTTCGATGTCGTGCAGGGCACGAATACGATCGTTGGCGGCGCGGTGTCGAACACCGTCCATGCCGATGGCGGCGCGAACACGCTCTACGCGGGCGACGGCGTCAACGTTTTCACCGCGAAGGGCGGCACCAACGTGTTTCATGGCGGCGCGGGCAGTGACACGTTCGCCGGAACGAATGCAGGCAGCAACACAATGTACGGCGGCAGCGGCGATACGGTGTTTCGTTCCTCCGGCGGCGGCACCAATACGGTTTTCGGCGGCGCTGGCGAGATGCACGTTTACAGCGGCACGGCCAACAACACCGTCAAGGGTGGCGCGGGCGGCAAGATCACCGTGGACTATACGGAGTACGCTGGCGGCGGGCACCTCGAAATCGCACTCGATCGCAATCTCGCACTGATCGGCAACGACTTTGTCGACCGCCTTTACGACATCGACGCCATCATCGGTTCGCTGGGCGGCGGCAACGTCATCAAGGGCGGCATCCGCGGCATTGAGATTTACGTGAGCGGCAACGACAACGTAATGACCGGTGGCTTGGGCAACAACCTGTTCGACGGCGGTTCAGGCACCAACAATACGGTCGACTACAGCGGCGCGACGGGCACCGTGAATATCAACCTGAACGCGGGAATCGCGACGCAGAACGGCAGCGGCTTTACCGACCGCCTGAGCAATATCCAGAACATCGTCGGCAGCAACGCGTCCGGCAATGTGATCGAAGGGCGCGACGGCATGAACAACCGGATCGATATCGGCACGGCCACGAATGGCCGGATCGTCGGCTCGAAAGGCAACGACACGCTTATTAGCCACCATGCGTCGAGCATACTCGACTATTCGAAACTGAACGCGGGGGTCAACCTCGACGCGACGACCGGGAGCGTGCAGAAGGGCGTGAACGGCACCGACGTGCTGAGTGGCCCCTTCGCGCATCTGGTGGGAACGAACTACAACGACGTCATCACCTTGTCGGGCGGCGGCACGATCGATGCTGGCGCCGGCGACGACAGGATAGTGATCAAGGGCGTCCTGGACGGCACGTTGGTCGACGGTGGCACGGGCCGCAACGAACTGGACATGAGCGGCGCCAAGGGCGGCAATCTGTTGTCTTACACAATCAACGCGGACGGCCGCAGCGGAAGCGTGCAAGCCATGAATGGGGCGAACTGGTTCGGCGGCACGGTGTCCTCACCCGTGGGCGGCATCGTGGCGTACAAGAATATCGACGTGCTCGACAGCTCCACGCAGATGAACAACATGGTGAATTGGGGAAGTGCGAACCACATCACGTACAACGGTTCGGCCAGCACCCTGGACTATCTGTTTGTGAATGGGGGCGGCAACCACATCAACGGGGGGTATACCGGCGCAGGCGAGAGCATTTCCGCGCAAAACGGCACCAGGGCGTCGATCAGCTACGCCCAGATGTCGGTCGGTGTGAATGCGAACCTTGAAACGGGAGTCGTGACATTCGCCGACGGCCGCGATGCCGACTCGATCAAGAACTTCAGCCGTTTTATGGGCACGCAAGGCAACGACGTCATCAAGGGGCATGCCAACGCGAGCGACTGGATCAACTCGAGCAACGGCAATGACATCATCGACGCAGGTGGTGGGTCGACGAACGTGTATTCCATGTACGGCGACTTTACGACCAACGCCGACTTCAACACCGGGGTCATCCAGAAGTACACCTCGACCGGCGTGAAAGTGGGAACGGACATGGTCAGCGGGTTCCAGCAATACAACGGAGGGCAATATAACGGCGATATCGTACATGGCAAGGACGGCGTCAACATGGTGTTCTGGATGGGCAATGGCGGCACCAAGACGCTGCTCGCCAGCAAGGCCAGCAACAGTATTGACGGCGGCACCAGCAGCACGACTGTCGACTATTCCGGCATGACCAGCTACATCACGGTCGACTTGACGGGCAACAAGGTGGCGAAAGGCGGCGCCAACGGCACAGACAGTTTCGTGAACGTCGCAAAGATTATCGGTACGGCTGGTGATGATGTATTTACGTTCAATACGCAGGCGGACGTCACCAAGATGGGTCTCAGTGGCGGGGGCGGGAATGACACGCTGAACAAGGTCGGATCTGTCAACGGTACGTTTGACCTGAACGCAATGCTGTCCAAGGTAACGAGCATTCAGAAAATCGATTTCTCGACAAGTGGCGCTTACGACATGATCAGCATCGATTTCACGACCCTGCTTTCGCGCGGAAATGAAACGCTGACACTGAATACCACCGCGAAAGACACTGTGATCATGGTTCATAACACGGCGATGGATGGATGGACGCATACTACGGACACGACTAGCGGCCATACAACCGACACCTACGCATTGGGCGGCCATCAATTGATCTGGAATCACTAATAACACCGTAGACACAGCTTGTTTCCATGTTTGAAATAGATTTATTCAATCAGGCATTTCAATTTGGATAACTAAGTTTTTGAAACAAGGCGCGCGATTGAGCAATTAATCGCGCGCAATTCTCTTTTTGCATCTAGGCGCTTCTCGGGGCGCGTTTTGCAGGAAAGGAAGGACCACGATAATGACAACCCAAAATGAATATCCCGCAGCGGCGCTTCTTCAGGCTGCCGGCTGCGCTATCGTCGGAATTCACGGCGAACTGGCGCAGGAACGCTGGCGCCGCACCTGTGCGGCGCTCGCGGGCACAAGCGCCGAAGCCGCGCTGCTCGAATGCATCGGCCGCGAATACGGACTGGATTTTCTGCCGGCGCGCCAAAGCATGGAACGCATCGACGGCGACGTTTATCTAGCCCGTGAAGAAAGCGGCCACTGGCAATGCGCCAGCGTGCGCGATGGCGCGCTGATCACCGCCGTGCCGGGTTCCGGCGCGATTGGCGTTGCACTATCGCCTAACGCGAAGCCGTTATATCGCGTTGTGAAGATTCAGCGTCTTGGCGCATTGTCGTTTCATACTTTTATCGATCATTGGCGCAAGGAAGGGCGGCTGCTGGCGCAATTGCTGTGGGGCACGTTCGCACTCAATATTTTCGCGCTCGTTATTCCACTGTATATGAACGCGATATACAGCCGCGTGATTCCCGCACAAGCCGATGCATCGCTGTGGGTTCTTTCAATCGGAGCGCTGCTTGCATTCGGGCTGGAATATCTCTTTCGTGTCGAACGGGCCAAGGTGATGGTCGGTTTATCGAGATCCGTGCGCAGCGGAATCGAACCGCAAATTGTCGATCAACTCGTGCGTGCGCCGTTATCGCGCGCTACCGATTGGGGCCTTGCCACGTTCAACGGCCTGACGGGCTGGGCCAAGGCGCGCTCGCTGTTCTGGAGCCTCGCGGCGAGTTCGGTCATCGACATCTTGTTCTGCGTATTGTTCTTCGTCGTGATCGCGATCGTGGCAGGTTGGCTCGTGGTCGTGCCGTTTGCCATCTGGATGATCGAGTGCGCCGCGGTGTGGCGCTTCGACACGTATCTGCGAAAGAGCGGCCTGGAAACGCCAGCCACGCCTTTTGCACCGCTGGCTAAACCATCGGCGTATGCGGCCGGCGGTGCGTTCGACCTGCTGCGCACGATGTTCCTGAGCAACATCGAACGCAATACGTCTGCCGAGGAACGCCGGCATGTGCATCAGGCGCGCTGTTATGCGACGCTCATGGCACTGTCGTCCTTCCAGACGATCGTGACCGTGGTCGCGGCGTTTTATCTGCTGCAAGGCGGGCATCTGGCTGCCGGCGCGCTCTTCGCGACGGTCATTCTCGCGGGGCGGCTCGGCCAGCCCGTGTTTGCGCTGGTCAGCGTCCTTCCGGTCCTGCGCCAGTTGCGCACCGTGTTCGACGGTATCAATCGCACGCATGAAGCGACGGCGAGCGTCGAGGCGGAAACCATCCAGGCGGTCGCCGGCGAACAGGGCTGGCGAGCCGTGGATCTCCAGTTCTCGTACATGCCCGATCAGCCGCTGTTGCGCGGCGTCAATCTGCAGATATTGCCGGGCGAGAAGGTCGCGATCATCGGCGCCCCGGCGTCCGGCAAGAGCACGCTCGCGCATATCTTGCTGGGGCTCATGCCCACCGAACAGGGACAGGTGCGCTACAACGGCCGGCGGCTGACCGGGCGGCGTGTAGAAGCGCTGAGCTATCAGACGCACTACATGGGTCAGGACGGCATGCTGCTCGGCGATACGCTCGGCGAGTACTTATCGGCCGAAACGCCCGAGACTGACGAGGCGTGCGTGGCGGCGCTCAATCGCGTTCCCCTGCAATGGCTGCCGCCTATGCTCCCGAACGGCCTGCACACGCGCTTTGACAAGATGCCGGCGAGGCTCACGTCCGCGCAACGCCAGATGCTCGCCATGGCGCGGCTCTCATTGACCCAGCGTCCGACATGGCTGCTCGACGAACCGACGTCGAATCTCGATGGCCCGACCGAAAAGGCGTTCATCGAACTCGCACGGAACAAGATGACAGCGGCCACGACCGTCGTGTTGCTGACGGATCGCGGCAATCTGCTTTCGCTCGTCGACCGGGTGATTGTTCTTACCGATGGAGCCATCGCGTTCGACGGTCCGCGCGAAGCGTTCACGAAAATGCGTGCCAACGCGACGGCAGGTTGACATGGAACGCAAGAATTCTCCCATTCTCGACCGCTGCAGAAGGCGAGCGAGCCGTTCAGCTTCTTCACTGCAGCGCTATTTCGCGCATCTTGCGGCTGTTGTATGCAGCAGCATCATTTTCTCGACAGCATCGGCGACAACGCATACCGATAACGGTATCCAAACCATTACCGTCAACGCTATCGATGTCAACGAACTGAACTCACTCGACAGTGACGCCATTGCCGAAAAGATTTTCCCGGACGAGGAACCGGTTGCGCCGGGTTCATCAAATCCGTCCGGCGCAGCGGGCGCGAAACTCGCCGGGGTGGTGAAGAAGGCCGAAACAATGGTCGGCATACCGTACTTGTGGGGCGGCAACACGCCGGAGGAAGGTCTCGATTGCAGCGGCTTCGTGCGCTATGTCTATCAGAAAGTGACGGGAATGCTGTTGCCGCGGCTGTCGGCGCAAATAAGCAAGAAAGGCAGCGCAATCGCGCAGTCCGACCTGCATCCGGGCGACCTCGTGTTTTTCAACACGTCTCGGGGAGAAGCCACGCATGTCGGCATTTACGTGGGCGAAGAGCAGTTCATTCACGCACCGCGAACGGGCGCGTTGATTCGCATCGAATCCATGAAGAGCGTGTATTGGACAATGCGATATTACGGCGCGCGCCGCGTGGCAACCTAAACCGCACATTTTTCTAACGCGATGAAAAATGCCCGATAAATTTCATCGGGCATTTTGTCGTTTGTATGAAACAGATCGTATCCCGATCCCGACGGTTTCTTTGGGATTGCGCCTATTAGTATTCTCATAGACTCCTAATAAAATACAAATAGAGGAAAGCTCAGGCGGCTTTGCTATTGGCCGGGCGTTTATAAGAGGTGCGGTTCCGAGATATGTTGAATCCGCCGTAATTTTAGAAATCAACCAATATATTAGGAATGCGTACAAATTATGAAAAGGAAATATAAAACGGTATTGAACGAGGTTTCCGCCAAGCGTGAAGCCGTCAGTGAAAACGCGGGCGCCGGTTACAAGCTTTTTGAGCGAAAGCGCGCCATTCCTTTAGCGGCTCCGTTGAAGACGGCGTCAACAACTGATCTGCGATTGTGGTCGTTGAAATGAGGCAGACTAAAATGAATAACGACCTGTCTCATGGCGCGCATCGGCAGGCGACGGGCATACGCGCCAGCGCTGGATGGCGGAAAACGCGGTCGGCCCGGTTAATGGCAACGGCGGTCAGCGGGTTGATAGTTGCTGCGGCATCAGCGCCAGCAGCGGCGTCGACTCCGGATTTAACGCGCCTGGTTGTACAGTCATCGGCATTTGCGACGGCACAGGCATTGGCACAGTCACCGGCACTGAATCTCTCGAGCAATAATCATGTTGTCCAGGGCGCCGTTAAAGTCAGGCAACCCGTTTCTCTCGATGGCGATGCGTTGCTTTATGACCCTGCCCGAAATCAACAATCGCTCGCACAGGAACAGGAAGTCGCCGAGGCTGCACCCGGTACCAGACTGTCGGACGTTCTTGAAAAGGCCGAGACGCTGATTGGCATCCCTTATTCGTGGGGTGGCAATACGCCGGCGCAAGGACTGGATTGCAGCGGCTTCGTGCGTTATGTCTACGAGAAGGCTACGGGAATTTTATTGCCGCGCGTTTCCTCTCAGATCAGCCGTCAAGGCGTGGCAATCGCGCAGACGGATTTGCATCCCGGCGATCTCGTTTTCTTTAATACGACTCGCGGTAGAGCGACACATGTTGGCATTTACGTCGGTGAGAATCAGTTTATTCACGCGCCGAAGAAGGGGGCATTCGTTCGCGTCGAATCGATGAAAAGTGCCTATTGGACCCATCGGTATTACGGTGCACGCCGAGTGGCGTAGTGGCTGAATGGTCGAGCATTGGAAAACAAGACGCCAGATGAATTCATCGGGCGTTTTGCCGTGCGTTGCCTGAACAGACTTAAACCACCTTTAAGCCACTTGCCGCGTCTCGCCGCCAGCCGGCGCACGCCACTTCGCCAGCAGCGCGTTCCACTTCACGCGCGCCGCGTTCACGTTGTTGTCCTTCACGTGACCGTAACCGCGCATTGAATCAGGCAGGCTTGCCAGTTCTATTGCCAGCGGCAACTTCTCCGCCGTCAATCCACCGATCAACTCCTTCACCAGCGCTTCGTAATCCGCGATCAGCGTCCGTTCCATCTTCCGTTCTTCTGTCTTGCCGAAGATATCGAACGATGTACCGCGCAGGAACTTCATCTTCGCCAAAACCTTCATGGCGGATAAGACCCACGGGCCGTACTGCTTCTTGATCAAATGACCGTGCGCGTCCTTCTTTGAGAGCATGGGCGGCGCGAGATGGAATTTCACTCTCCACTCACCTTCGAAGCTGCCCTTCAACCGTTCCACGAACGCCGGATCGGCGTAAAGGCGCGCGACTTCATACTCGTCCTTGTACGCCATCAGCTTGTGCAGATTCTTCGCAACGGCTTCAGTCAATGCGTACGAGCCATCGGCTGAAGCGAGCGCCGCTTCCGCCTTGCGCACTTCAGTCACGAGTCGGGCGTATCGAGCCGCATACGCGTCGTTCTGGTAATCGGAGAGATAAGTGATGCGCTTTTCAATCAGCGTGTCGAGCGCCTTGGGCGTATGCAGCGCGATGATCTTGCTGCCACCGTCCGATCCTGACGACACCCCACCACGACCTTGCGCCTTCACAAGCCGCGTAACGCCTTCAATATCGTGAGCTGCGTGGCGACCCCATTCAAACGCCGCGAGATTCTTTTCCACCTGCACGCCATTCAATTCGATAGCGCGAACCAGCGATTCATGCCGCAACGGCACCCAGCCGCGTTGCCAGGCAAAACCCAGCACGAACGGGTTCGTATAGATGGCATCGCCGAGCAGAGCAACAGCGAAGCGATTCGCATCGACGAGCGCAACGTGCTCGCCCGCGGCCGTCCGGATATCGGCTTCCGCGCTTGCGCCCGGGAAACGCCAGTTCGGGTTCTTGATGAACTCGGCGGTCGGTGTTTCGGCGCTGTTCACGACCACGCGCGTGTGGCCGGGTTGCATGCGCGAGCCGCATTCGTCGCTGGCGGTGACAATCGGGTCACAACCAATCACCAGATCCGCTTCGCCCATTGCGATGCGTGTGGCGTGGATATCGCCAGGACGCGTGGCGATTTGCACATGGCTCATCACCGCACCGCCTTTTTGCGCGAGGCCGGTGATATCGAGCACGGTTACGCCTTTCTGCTCCAGGTGCGACGCCATGCCGAGCAACGCGCCAATCGTCACCACACCCGTGCCGCCGACGCCGGTGACCAAAATGCCGTATGGCCGGTCAATCAGCGGTAACTCGGGCGTGGGAACAGGGGGCATTGCATCGCCGGAAATGTTCGATACCTTCGGCTTTTTCAACTGTCCGCCTTCGACCGTGACGAAGCTCGGGCAGAAGCCGTTCACGCACGAGTAGTCCTTGTTGCAGGTCGACTGGTTGATCTGGCGTTTTGTGCCGTATTCGGTATCGAGCGGTTCGACCGACAGGCAATTCGACTTCACCGAGCAATCGCCGCAGCCTTCGCAGACGGCTTCATTGATGACCACGCGCTTCGCCGGATCGGGGTACGTTCCGCGTTTCCTGCGCCGACGCTTTTCCGTCGCGCACGTCTGGTCGTAAATCAGGATCGTGGTGCCGGTAATTTCACGCAGCGAGCGCTGGACCTCATCAAGCTTCTCGCGATGAAATACATCGATACCCGGTGCCAGTCCCACGTTCGCCTGATATTTCTCGGGTTCATCGGTGACGATCACGATCTTCGTCGCGCCCTCGGCCGCGAGCTGATGCGTGATCTGCGGCACGGTGAGTACGCCGTCTACAGGCTGGCCGCCGGTCATCGCGACGGCGTCGTTGTAGAGGATCTTGTACGTGATGTTCGTCTTCGACGCGATCGCTGCGCGGATCGCGAGCAGCCCCGAGTGGAAGTACGTTCCATCGCCGAGATTGGCGAACACGTGCTTGTCGTTGGTGAACGGCGCCTGACCGATCCACGCCGCGCCTTCGCCGCCCATCTGGCTGAACGTGCTCGTGCTGCGGTCCATCCAGACGGTCATATAGTGACAACCGATACCCGCAAGCGCCCGCGAGCCATCAGGCACATTCGTCGATGTATTGTGCGGACAGCCCGAGCAGAACCACGGCTTGCGCTCCGCCTCAACGCGTGGCCTTGCCAGCGCTCTTTCCTTCGCTTCGATCACGGCAATACGCGTCGCGATGCGCGCGCGGACATCGGCCGGGAGATCGAACTTGTCGAGCCGCGTGGCAATAGCCTTCGCGATAATCGCCGGCGAGAGCTCGTAGTGCGCCGGTAGTAACCAGTTGCCCATCGGCACGGACCATTCGCCGCCTGCGCCATCCTTCTCATCGAACTTGCCGAACACGCGCGGGCGTTGTGCATCGGGCCAGTTGTAGAGCTCTTCCTTGATCGCGTATTCCAAAATCTGGCGCTTCTCTTCAACGACCAAAATCTCCTGCAGCCCGTGCGCAAACGCATGCGCACCTTGCGCTTCCAGCGGCCACACGCAACCGACTTTGTACAAACGAATGCCAATGCGCGAGCAGGTTTCATCGTCCAGACCGAGATCTGACAAAGCCTGGCGCACGTCCAGATAAGCCTTGCCCGCCGTCATGATGCCGAAGCGCGCATCCGGAGATTCAATCTCGATCCGATCCAGCTTGTTTGCACGCACGTACGCGAGCGCGGCATACCACTTGTAGTCGAGCAAGCGCGCTTCCTGAACCAAAGGCGGATCAGGCCAGCGAATGTTGAGGCCGCCATCGGGCATCGCGAAATCGGTTGGCAAAACGATTTGCGTACGATGCGGATCAATATCGACAGAAGCCGACGATTCCACCACGTCTGTCACGCATTTCATCGCGACCCAAAGGCCGGAGTAACGGCTCATTGCCCAACCGTGCAGGCCGAAATCCAGATATTCCTGCACGTTCGATGGAAACAGCACCGGCAAGCCGCACGCCTTGAAAATGTGTTCGGACTGGTGCGCGAGCGTGGACGATTTGGCGGCGTGATCGTCGCCGGCGAGCACGAGCACGCCGCCATGTGGCGACGAACCCGCCGAATTGCCGTGCTTGAAGACATCGCCGGTTCTGTCGACGCCCGGCCCTTTGCCGTACCACATCGAGAACACGCCGTCGTATTTGGCGCTGGGATAAAGATTGACCTGCTGCGAGCCCCAAACGGCGGTCGCCGCGAGGTCTTCATTCACGCCGGGCTGGAACACGACCTGATGCGAAGCGAGATGTTTCTTCGCTTTCCACAAATGCTGATCGAGTGCGCCGAGCGGGGAGCCGCGATAGCCGGAAATAAAACCGGCCGTGTTGAGTCCCGCGGCATGATCGCGTTGTTGTTGCAGCATCGGCAGCCGGACCAGCGCCTGTATGCCGCTCATGTACGCGCGACCGCGTTCCAGGGTGTATTTGTCGTCGAGAGTGACGGAATTTAGCGCGGCTTCTAGAGAAGCTTGTTGTTCCGCGTCAAGGGGGGCATTCATTGTGGGGTCTCTCCGCCAACGTTTGGGATCACCAAAGCACTTTAGGGCCTTCGCGTCTCGTGGACGCGTCGACCGGGATTTTGAGTGTGCCCGTTTTGACTTTTTTACAGCACTGGTAAAAACCCGCTGAAAAGTAATTTCAACATTGCACAGGTGTTACGACGTGTAAAAACCGCTGGATTTCGATGTCATTCGATGTCATCGGGGAACCGCTCGCGTCGAGGGGATTCAAACCCGCGATCGATGCACATTCGTTTGGGCTTTATCGGCAGGACGAGCACGATTGTTGAACATACCGATGCACGCAGTTGAAGGAGGAAGTCGTGAAACAACGATACATCCAAAGCTTTTTGATGGTTTCCGCAGCATTTTTTGCGATGAACGCGCCGGTTCGCGTTGGCAGCCCGGCTGGGTCGGAGGCGACTGTCTCCGGCATACCGCGAATCTCGCAGGTTCGGGTTGAACAGGTTTCCAGTAAGCAGACGGCGGAAAACAAGGACGACGCCGACGCTTGAGGGTTTGAGTGCGCGAGAATCAGTTGGCGTAATTGAATAAGAATGCCGGGGATCTTTGGATCCCCGGCATTTCTTATTTGCGCCGCGTGTTTCAGCTGGCGCTCGTGTCCTTTACCACCCCACGCCGTATCTGGTCGAGTTCAATCGATTCGAACAGCGCCTTGAAGTTGCCTTCGCCGAAACCCTGATTGCCCTTGCGCTGAATGATCTCGAAGAAGATCGGGCCGATCTGGTTTTCCGTAAAGATCTGCAGCAGGATTTCGTCCCGCACGCCGTCGATCAGGATCTTGCGTTTGCGCAATTCCGCCACCGATTCGCCATGATTCGGCACGCGCCGGTCGACGAGTTCGTAATATGTGTCGATGGTGTCCAGCAGCGCGATTTTCGCGCCGCGCAGATGGTCGACGGTGCTGTAGATATCGTCGCTGCCCAACGCGATGTGCTGAATACCTTCGCCGTGATACGCGTCGAGATATTCCTGGATTTGCCCCGAGGTCTCCGAGCCTTCCTCGTTGATCGGGATGCGGATCTTGCCGCACGGCGAACTCATCGCTTTCGACTTGACCGCGGTCAGCTTGCCTTCAATATCGAAGTAGCGCGCCTCGCGGAAATTGAATAACCGTTCGTAGAACTCGGCCCATTCGATCATCCGTCCGCGATGAACATTGTGGGTCAAATGGTCGATGTAAGTCAGTCCGTGGCCGACCGGGTTTTGCTCGGCGCCGGGAATGGGTTCGAAGTCGACGTCGTAGATGCTGATGTCGCCAATGCTGCCCTGCTGCGCATCATTCTTGCCGCGCCACCGATCCACGAAGTAAATCAGCGAATCGCCAACACCCTTGATCGCGGGAATATTCAGTTCCATCGGGCCGGTTTTGTTATCGAAGCCCCACGCGCCGAGTTCAAGCGCGCGTTTGTATGCCTTGCCGGCATCGGCGACACGGAATGCGATTGCGCAAATCGACGGGCCATGCAATCGCGCGAACCGCTGCGCGAAGGAATCGGGCTCGGCGTTGACCAGAAAGTTGATCCCGCCCTGCCTATAAAGCGTCACCTTCTTGTGACGATGGCGGGCAATCGCGGTGAACCCCATTTGCTCGAACAATTGCCCGAGCGCCACCGGATCGGGCGCCGTGTATTCGATGAATTCAAAACCATCCGTGCCAACCGGATTGTCCCAAGTCGTTGCCTGCATGCGTTGTCTCCCGAAGCGTGAGAATGGGTCGGTGCTTGGCCAGTGATTATTGGGACAAAGTTTATCGACGGAAGCGAGGCAGATACTTGCGAAGTAAATCGCGTGTATCTACGATGACGCACGTTGATGGCGAAATAATGCCCGCAGGAGACAGAAAATGGCTCAAATCGAACTCGATGCGATCGATCGAAAAATTCTCGCCATTCTTCAGGTGAACGGGCGGCTGTCGAATCAGGACATCGCCGATCAGGTGAACCTCTCGCCCAGTCCATGCTTGCGGCGAATTCGGCGACTGGAGGAGGAGGGCGTGATCCGCGGTTATGTCGCGCTGCTGGAACCGCGCCTTCTCGGACTCGGGCTGCTCGCGTACGTCAATGTGAAGCTGGAAAAACGCGGTGGGACGCCGGTATCGGCGGGAATGAAAAATCCGCCGACGCACGCAGATCGCTTTCGCGAAGCCGTGCGCGCCTGGCCGGAGGTAGTGGCGTGCGACGCCATGACCGGCGACATGGACTATCTGCTGCGCGTTCTGGTGGAAGACATGGAGCACTTTTCACGCTTCGTACAGGACCAATTGCTGCACCATCCGTCGGTGATCGACGTAAAAAGCAGCTTCTCGCTGGAGCGCTTCAAGGAAACGACGGCGCTGCCGATTCGTTGAATCGGCAGACCGATGCCCGATGCGCGATGCCTGATCTGAAACCTGCAGACGCAAAAAAGGCGGCTTTCGCCGCCTTTCGTGCTTTTGCGCATGCTTGCTGATTTGTGCCTGGGACTCAAGACTCGAGGTCCTGATTTAGGCCGCGTCCGCAGTAGGCATGAACGCCTGAAACATTTGCGATGCCCGGCGCGCCTGGCGCTTCACCGCGTAATCGAAGACCGCTGCTTGCTCTTGCAACATCTCCGTGAGAATGCTGCCCTGGTCGGCGGGCGTAAGCGACAGATAAGCGTCGGCTTCGCCATACGCATATTCGATCTTCATTCCCGACTTTTTCGCTATGTGCATCATGGTCGAGTTGCGTGACAAACAATGCATGTAGAGCATTGAAACATGCGTGTTGCGGCTGCGGATGGCAGCGCGCTCGAACAACCGGCTGCCGACTCCACGGCCACGCGCGCTTTCCAGCACTGACACGCCGAACTCTGCCGTGCGCTTGTCGCCTTCGGCTGGCAGATAGGCCAGGTGGCCGACGCCAACTACGTTCAACTGTTCGTCGAACACGCCGAATACGGTGTCACGCGAGAAATCGATATTCCCGACGTAGTTCTCTATCACACGATCCGGCACGATCTGGCCGAAGCGCAGAAGGCGGTCGTCTTCGTCGAGAGCGAGGAAGTGTTTGAGCAGGCGCTCGCGGTCGCTCGAGGACAACTCACGGACGAGAACGGGCAAACGACCGGCAGCCGTTTGCGAACGATCGGCTACGGCGAAGATCGGTGCAGTGTGGCGGTTGAAAGGCATGTTCACGATGGTGGCTCCTTGATTCGTCGCGCGACATGGTGCGTCGCAAAACGAATTTTAGCCGATTCATGTCTGGAGTACTAGGGAAAACCCGTAATACACCGTGGAACATACCGTCTATTTTTTAAGTAACATGAATGAAAACGCTTATAAAACAATGGCTTATTGGTGTTGCGTGAATCGCACAGTCGTGCAGTAAGTAAATGTCGCATCGCACCATTCACTTAGTTATCGCCATTCATCCCGTGCTCGATCACGCCCACAACCTGCTCCGCGAACTCACGGTAACCCAGCTTCCCATCGGGTTTTAGCCACGTGAAGGTCCAGTTGATCATGCCGAACACCATCATGGTGAGCGCGGTCTGGTTCTCTTTCGTCGCCCGCTTTGGATACGCGCGCGCAAGTTGCCGCGCGAACGCCGCGACAATGCCGCGTTGGCGTTCCAGCACGATTTCACGCTGCGTGTCTTCGAGGTATTTGACGTCGTTGAGCAACGCAACGTGCCGGCTGTGGGACGTTTCGTACTCGGTGAGGAACGCGCGAATCAGCTCGGCGAACGCCTCCCGCTCCGTCAATCCGCGCCGCTGGCTTGCTCCTTCCACTTCCGCGATGATCAGCATCAACCGCTTCGTGTAGCGGTCGAGCAGGTCGAACAGGATGGCTTCCTTGCTCGCGTAGTAGTGGTAGAGCCGCGCTTTGGAGGTGCCGCTGGCCGCAGCGAGATCGGCCATCGACGTGCTCGGGTAGCTGGTCTGCGCAAATTTGGCTGCGGCGAGTTCGAGAATCTGCTCGCGTTGTGTGTCGTGGTCAGGCGCTCTTGTACGGGCCATTGAGTCTCGGAGAATTGC
>DASYLW010000006.1:0-11532 GCA_036009385.1 Caballeronia sp. | reverse complement strand
AGGCTCGAGCAAACTTGTGTATCGGGCCTGAACAGTCAGGGTTGGTCATTTGGCCGATGTGCGCCAGTGCTTGTTTTGCAACGTTTGGGGGTCGCCATGAGTATTTTTGCGTATCGGAAACACCTGCGTTTTCTCAGCCAGACACATCGCCGTCAGTGGTGGGATCAACGCAAACGTCTCACGCCACGGGTCAGAATCAGCGGGGCGTACGTGCCGCCCAGCGTCACCCGGGAATTCGCCTACGTGAAGGTGGGCTGAACCGGGAAGTTGAGGTCGTGCACCAGAAAAAATAGCACCGTTTGAAAACGCCCCGCTTGACGCTTTCCGGTCAGCGGGGCTTCCATTTTTTCAGGCGCTAAAAGCAAAGTGTAATGAATCATTACTTTGGTGACATCCGCAATAAGGTCCCGGGCAACGCAGTCAGGCGACGGCCTTCTCAGCGAACCCTTAATCCATCTGGATAAGCCGCTGCGTCAAGGCTGGCGCGGCTGTCCGCCCGCTTGAAATTCGGCAGACGAAACTCACTTTCAGGGTTGTAGATATTGCAATTTGCAACAAATGCTTAAGGTGGGATTCAGGGTTTTTAGCTACATTAAGTGTAGGTCGCTGCGGTAACCGGTCGTGTGTACCGGACTGTGGCGCGGAGAATAAAAGTGAAAAAGATCGTCCAGATTCTGGCTGCAGCCGCGCTTGGTATTGGCGTTGTCAGCGCCGCGCAGGCGCACGTTTCGGTAGGTATTGGCATTGGCGTGCCGGCTTATCCGGTGTATGCCGCTCCGCCGCCGCCCGTGTATTACGCGCCGGGCCCGGTGTACGCCGCACCGCCGGTGGTTTATGCACCGCCGCCCGTTGTATATGGCGGGTATTACGGCGGTGGTCCGTACTATCGCGGTTATTATCGCGGCGGTTACGGGTACGGATACCATGGCGGATATCGGGGCTACCACGGTGGTCATGGCGGCTGGCGTCATTGAGATTTCGGGTATGACCGGATTGGCTTGCTGATCATTGGACTGGCCGCAATACAGCGCAACGCTGGCGAAGAGCCAGGTTGCGCTGTTTTTTTGCACCGGGCTCTCTAACGCCTTAACCGCGCTAATTGCGGCCCGGACAAAGTTGGCTATTTGGCCAGCTTTCCAAACGCTCCACGATGCTGGGACAATACCCGTTCCTCAACCGCCGCCTCTGAGTCCCGATGTCAATTCTTCCCGCACCCACCTACGCCGACGTCGCCGACGCCGCTGAACGTATCGCTGGCGCTGCGCATCGCACGCCCGTGATGACTTCCCGCACCGCCGACGCGCTCACTGGCGCGAACCTGTTCTTCAAGTGCGAGAATTTCCAGCGCATGGGCGCTTTCAAATTTCGGGGCGCGTTCAACGCGATCTCGCATTTCTCCGAATCCCAGCGCCGGGCCGGCGTCCTGACTTATTCATCCGGGAATCACGCCCAGGCAATCGCGTTGTCGGCCCGTATCGCCGGCATCAAGGCAACAATCATCATGCCGGAGGACGCACCGGCCGCGAAGATGGAGGCCACGCGGTGTTACGGCGGCGAAGTGATTACGTACGACCGGTACACCGAGAATCGCGAGGAGATCGGCGCAAGGCTCGCGCAAGAGCGCGGCATGACGCTGATTCCGCCCTACGACCATCCGCACGTGATTGCGGGGCAGGGGACATCGGCGAAAGAACTCATCGAAGAAACCGGGCCGCTGGATTATCTGTTCGTGTGCCTGGGTGGCGGAGGCTTGCTCGCCGGATGCGCGCTGGCGGCGGCCGAGCTGAGCCCGTCATGCACGGTGATCGGTGTTGAGCCGGAGGCGGGCAACGACGCGCAGCAGTCACTCGAACGCGGCGAGATCGTCCATATAGAAGTGCCGCGCACGATTGCCGATGGCGCCGCGTCCACGCACGTGGGCGAATATAACTTCCCCATTCTGAAGCGCTATGTGGACCGGGTCGTTACCGTCAGCGACGACCAGCTCGTGCAGACCATGAAGTTCTTCGCGCAGCGCATGAAGATGGTGGTCGAGCCAACGGGGTGTCTGGCTGCGGCCGCCGTGCTGCAGAACATCGTGCCGGTTACGGGCAAGCGCGTGGGCGTGATTATCAGCGGCGGCAATGTCGACCTGGCGCGGCTCGCTCAATTCCTGGCTTGACGCCCTGAGGTCATAACGTCTGTGCGCCCTTCAGGATCAGGTCGTGATAACCGTTGACGATCACGCTGTACGCAAAGTACGCGAACAGCACCGCCGATAAAACGTGGCAAGCGCGCAGCAGCGCCGTTCCTGCGCGTTTGCGACCGTGGCTGGCGAGCGAGCAGATGAAGAGCGTCCAGCCGAGCCCGCCGCAGAAGAAGCCAAGGAGAAACACCGACGCGCTCGCCGGGCCGGTTGCGCCGGCTTTCGCGATCAGTGCGCCGCCCACGGCAGCGAACCAGAGGATGGCGCTGGGTGACGAGACCGCGAGCAAGGTGCCGCGCATGAAGCTGCGCAGATGAGAGGGCCGTGGCGCAGGCACGAGATCCGGTTCCCCCGCAACCGGCGGTGCTGATGCCGGAAGGAGCGCTTCGCGCGCCATTTTGAAGGTCAGGAAGAGCAGCACGATTGCGCCGCCTATCCATACCACCCATCGCACGGCATCGAACTGGAGTAGTGCGGCCATGCCCGCGAGTGCGAGCGCGGCGTAGACGAGATCGCCGAAACAGGTGCCGAGGCCGAGCATCATGCCCGGTTTGAAGCCGTGGGAAAGCGTCAATGAGATGATCGCGACGTTTGCGATACCAATATCCAGACAGAGCGACAACGACAGAAAAAATCCATCGGACAGCAATGGCAACACGTGCATCCCGACTTTCCTTTTTGATCTTTTTATATTGAGCGAAGCCGGTTGTCCGGCTTCGTGTTTTCATCTGGCTGCTGCGTGTGGGTTAACCGGTCGAACACGTGCCAACTAGACGCGTTCGAGGGGCACCGACACCACCAGCCGTCCCGTCTCGATACCCATCGTGTTGCGCATCGGCGGGTTTCCGTAGGCGGCGAGTTGCGCGCGCTGCGCTTCGTGGCCGATGTCGAGTTGCGCCAGCACATGCGTGACGATTGCGTAAAGCACGGTCGTGTTGCCGTCTTCCACCTTGACCGCGATGCCCAGCGGCCCGCGCGTACCGGTATCGCGCACACCGATCGCGTAACTTGCTTCGGCGCCTACTTTGCCGACCAGATCGCCGTTGAAAGCTTGCATCAAGGCGGTACAGAAACGGCCTTCGCCCGCGACGAGTTCCGGATAAGTCGTCATCGCGCGATAGATCCGGGCGAGGGCTTTCGAGCGTGAGGTGTCTTCAACTTCGCCGTTCGCACGCGCCATCTTCATGAACAGCCGGGCGAGCCGATCCAGGGGGAAGGCGGGCGTAGGCAGATTGCAGCCATCAATAGCCCATTGCACACGGTCGTCCGGCAGATCGCAGAGCTCGGCAACGGTGCGTTTCACTCGAAGCTGCAGCGGATGCTCCGGCAGGTGATAGTCGCGAACGGCCGCGCCCAACGCCTGCGCACCCGCCAGCATGCCCGCATGTTTGCCCGAGCAATTGCTGCATACGCCGGTTGGCGTGAAGTCACGCCTGATCCACTCTTTCCAGAGCGCGTCCGACAAAGGCGCGTGGCCGCCGCATCGAAGATCGGCTTCGGTGACGTGCGCCTTCGCGAGCATGGCGCGCGTGCGCTCGATGTGACGCGGCTCGCTGTTGTGCGATGCGCACATCAGCGCGAGATCGGCGTCGTCGAAACCGAAGCGATCCAGCGCACCCGTTTCCAGCACCGCGAGCGCTTGCGCCGGTTTCGCCGCCGAGCGCGCAAGCGTCATGCGTGACGGATCGCCGAACGCGTGGATCAACCGGCCCTCGGCATCGACGACCGCCACATGCGCGGTGTGCGTGTTCTCAACCAGATCCCCTCGATAAACCGTCGCAGCAACGTTCATGAGCGCTTCCCTCCAGAAAAGCCGATTTCGTCCCACAACGCGTCGACGCGCCGTTTCACGGCATCGTCCATCGTGATCGGCCGACCCCATTCGCGGTCCGTTTCGCCGGGCCATTTATTGGTGGCGTCGAGCCCCATCTTCGATCCCAGCCCCGCCTTCGGCGACGCGAAATCGAGATAGTCGATCGGGGTGTTATCGACCAAGACCGTATCGCGCGACGGATCAATTCGCGTGGTGATCGCCCAGATCACTTCCTTCCAGTCGCGGATGTTCACGTCGTCGTCCACCACCACGATGAACTTCGTATACATGAACTGCCGCAGGAAGCTCCAGACGCCGAACATCACGCGCTTCGCGTGGCCCGGGTAGCTCTTCTTGATCTGCACGATCGCCATTCGATAACTGCAGCCTTCGGGCGGCAGATAGAAGTCGGTGATCTCGTTGAACTGCTTTTGCAGCAACGGCACGAACACTTCGTTGAGCGCGACGCCGAGCACCGCCGGTTCGTCAGGCGGTTTGCCCGTATAGGTAGAGTGATAGAGCGCGTCGCGGCGCATGGTGATCTTCTCTACTGTGAAGACCGGGAACCATTCTTGTTCGTTGTAGTAACCAGTGTGGTCGCCGTACGGGCCTTCGAGCGCATGTTCGTACTTCGCTGAAGAGGAATTCCTGGGCCGCGGCGGCGCTCCGTCTGGCAGTGGCGGAAGTGGACCGTCCTGCGGATAAATGAAGCCTTCGAGCACGATCTCCGCACGCGCGGGTACCTGCAACGTATCCACGCCGGGCGTGAGGCATTTCGCCAACTCGGTTTTTGCGCCGCGCAACAACCCCGCAAATTGATATTCGGAAAGCGAGTCCGGCACCGGCGTCACGGCGCCGAGAATGGTAGCCGGATCGGCGCCGAGCACAACCGCCACCGGATACGGTTTGCCCGGGTTGGCGAGCGCGAACTCGCGAAAATCCAGCGCGCCGCCCCGGTGCGCGAGCCAGCGCATGATTAATTTGTTGCGCCCGATCAGTTGTTGCCGATAGATGCCGAGGTTCTGCCGCGTCTTGTTCGGGCCGCGCGTGACCGTGAGTCCCCAGGTGATGAGCGGACCGGCGTCGCCCGGCCAGCAGGTCTGAATGGGCAGGCGCGCCAGATCGACGTCTTGTCCTTCCCACACGATTTCCTGGCAGGGCGGCGAACTGACCGTTTTCGGCGCCATGTCCCAGACGGCTTTCGCCAGCGACAGCAGCTTGCCCGCGTCCTTCAGGCCTTTCGGCGGCTCGGGTTCCTTGAGCGCCGACAACAACCGGCCCACGTCGCGCAACGACTCGAGCGCGGCTTTATCGCTGAGAAGACTGGGGTCGGCCGCCGCCTGCGCTTCCGTTTCGATACCCATGCCGAGCGCCACGCGCCGAGGCGTACCAAACAGGTTGGCCAGCACGGGCATGGTGTGTCCCGTCGGCGCCTGGAACAGCAAAGCCGGACCGCCCGAGCGCAGAACGCGATCCGAGAGTTCGGTCATTTCGAGAACGGGCGAAACCGGCTGGCTGATGCGGCGCAATTCGCCGAGTGTTTCGAGGCGGGCGGTAAAGTCGCGCAGGTCTTTGTATTTCATCGGCTAAAGAGAAGGAGGCCTGCGGAAAGCGCAGTCTGCGCGAGGGACGGCAGAGGCGGTAGCGGTTCAAGCGTCAGCTCAAGTCCCTTTTGAGGAACTTTCGCGCGCGGGCGATTGTCGATTTTACCTGTGTTGATGTCGGTACGTCGGAGCACACAACGGCACAATTGCGGCGTTTCCGCCGGAAAGTGGCTTGGCAGGCCGCTCTAGCCGTCCTGAACACCGTTCATAATTACTGAAAGTAATAGCTTTTACATTTACCAGCATTGACGGATCATTTGAGCCTGCTAGAATCCTTTGGCATTGACAACACCAATTGAAACTTTTTACCACTGCCTCAGGTCTTTTGAAATGACGCGACGCGTCGCCTGCACCGGATCAGTACGGTGAATCAAGGTTTTGGTTTTCTTGCCGGCGCTCTTCTTCGCCGGTTTTTCGCGTGGTGACCTGTGTGCGCGCCCCGGCATGTCCTTCGTGCCGCGCGCACCCGGAAAACGTAATGTTCCGGTCAGGTTTCCCCAACGGTCTGTGCCGTTTTCCCGATACCGCTCGTGGCTAACCCAGGGCTGGCGGTGTCGATTTCTGCGTGGTGGCCCGGTTTTTCGGGTTTTCATCTGCGGAAATCATGCAATTTGGGAGATCCAATGAATGCTTGGTTGTCGTGGCGTCCCGACGCTCGCCTGGCGCTTCATCTACGCGCTATGCTGCGTCGCGCCAAACACATGAGTCTTACAGTTTTTAGCCTGGTCGGTTGTGCTGCTGTAGTAACCGCGCTGGCACTTTGGCTGCTTCCAGCCTGGCGCGGCTCCTTCGCCGCCAAACTCATGCCCCTCGTCTCGGCCGCGGTACAAGCCGGTCCGGCCCGGTTGCTCTCCGGACAACCTTTCCCCCCGTTCGCGCTCGGTCATCAGCGCGAAGAGGAGCTGCGCAACGGCAATGCCGAGACGACATCGCTCGGCGCCGCAGCCACCGACGACGACAGCACCCGCAAGCTCACCGGCGGCCTGAGTCTCGCCGTGTCGCCAAACGGGCTCGATCCCCGCACGTTGCCGACCGTTTCGACGCTCGCCAGCGCGATTTCATCGCAGAAGGTTGTGGCCGATGCTCGCGACGATCGCGTGCTTGTGTCGGATCGTGAGCAGAAACTGGTGGCGAATTTCATTGCGCGGCGTTACCACGTGGCGCAGGAGCCGGTCAGCGAGCTCGTGAAAGCGGCCTTCGATACCGGCCGTGAGGTTGGCCTCGATCCGCTGCTCCTGCTGTCCGTCATGGCGATCGAATCGGGTTTCAATCCGTATGCTGAAAGCGGTGTGGGTGCGCAAGGGCTGATGCAGGTGATGTCGAAGGTTCACTCCGACAAATTCCAGTACTTTGGCGGCTCGCACGCGGCGCTTGAGCCGCTTGCGAATATCAAGGTCGGCGCGCTGGTGCTGAAGGATTGCATCGCGCGTGGTGGTTCGGTGGCGGGTGGATTGCGTTTCTACGTGGGTTCGACGGCACAGGACGACGGCGGATATGGCGCGAAGGTGTTGGCCGAACGTACACGCCTGCGCGATGTAGCGCGTGGCCGCAATGTGCCGATCATCACGCCGCCGGCGCCAGCGCCGTCCGCGCCGAAGCAAGTGGTGGCATCGGCTTCGCCGTCAGCCTCGGGAACAAGCGAAAAACGCGTGCACGTGACGCTTGCCGGTGCCCCGGCGATCACGGCGCCGGCCAAGTCGTCCGCGCCGCAAGCCAGCGACCGCAACGATACCGACGACGCAGACGCGCAAGCGAAGCACGTAGCGTCGACGGAGTTCGGCGCTTAAACGCAGGCTGGTACCAGAAGCCGGCGCCCGGGCTGTCAAAGAAGCAAAAAGCCGTTCCAACTCGCGTTGGAACGGCTTTTTGCTTCTGCTTTCCCGAGATATCGCCGAGCGATCGGGAGCGCCCCAAATCCGCGGTTCAAACCCGAAACAGCGTTCCCAGCCGTTGCACGGCCTCTTCAAGCTGCGAGTAGGCGGTCGCATACGACAGGCGGATATAGTCCTGCGGCGCATGGAAGCCGAAATCGGTCCCCGGTACGAGCACGACACCGGCGTCATGGAGCATGGAACGCGTCAACGCGTTGCTGTCGCCGGCCGCCGGATGCGCGACGTGCCGCGTATCGGCATAAACGTAGAACGCGCCGTCCGGCACAACAGGCACTTCGAAACCAAGCGAACGCAACGCCGGCACGATGAAATCGCGCCTGCGCCCGAATTCCAGGCGTCGGGATTCGTAAATGGCGAGCGTTGCGGGTTCAAAACACGCCAGTGCCGCGTGCTGCGCGAGCGCCGACGCGCAGATAAACAGGTTCTGCGAAAGCTTCTCCATGGTGGCGACCATCGCTGGCGGCACCACGAGCCAGCCGAGCCGCCAGCCTGTCATGTTGAAGTACTTCGAAAAGCTGTTCACCGTGACCACGTCATCGCCTAGCGAAAGCGCTGATACAGGCTTCGCGTCGTAACTCAAGCCCTGATAAATCTCATCGACGATGGTAAAACCGCCGTGCGCACGCACGACGTCGACAATTTTCGCCAGTTCGTCCGGTTCAATGGATGTGCCGGTCGGATTGGATGGTGACGCGAGCAGGACGCCGCGCGTGGCAGATGTCCAATGCGCTTCGACCTGAGCTGCCGTCAACTGGAACCGCTCGGCCGGACCGCTTGGGATCAGCACTGGACGGCCTTCAGTGGCAGCCACGAAATGGCGATTGCACGGGTAGCACGGGTCGGGCATCAGCACTTCGTCGTCGCGATCGACCAGCGCGGTGCACGCCAGCAGCAATGCCGCTGATGCGCCCGCTGTCACCACGATGCGCGCCGGATCGATACTGAGCCCGAACGCGTCGCGATAGTGACCGGAAATAGCCTCGCGCAACGAAGCCAGGCCAAGCGCGTTGGTATATTGCGTGACGCCGCGACGCAACGCGTCGGTGGCGGCCGCGATCACCGGTTCCGGCGCCGTGAAATCCGGTTCGCCGATACCCATGTGAATGACGCTGCGCCCCGCGCGTTCGAGCGCCTGCGCTTCTTTCGCCAGTTCCATGACATAGAACGGCTCGATGGCGTCAACGCGGGCGGCGTATCGGATAG
This sequence comes from Caballeronia sp., assembly GCA_036009385.1. Classification (GTDB taxonomy): domain Bacteria; phylum Pseudomonadota; class Gammaproteobacteria; order Burkholderiales; family Burkholderiaceae; genus Caballeronia. The sequence continues at coordinate 2,835 of DASYLW010000006.1, read as the reverse complement.
CTGCGTTCAACGGTTCTTTTGCAAAGTTCATGAATTGGACAACCGTCTGCTTAGCTGCGCTGCCCGCGGCCTTGTGCTTCCGTCGGCCGTAACTGGACGGCGAGTTTATCCAGCACGCCGTTCACATACTTGTGGCCGTCGGAGCCGCCGAACGTCTTCGTCAGTTCGATCGCTTCGTTGATCACCACGCGATACGGAATGTCCAGGTGATGCTTGAACTCGAACGCGGCGACCATCAGCACCGCGCGCTCGACCGGCGAAAGCTGTTCGAGCGGACGGTCGAGGCACGGCTGGAGTTCGGCGGAAATGGTGTCCGCTTCCTTGATCACGCCGTGCAGGATGGCGTCCAGATGTTCCTGGTCGGCTTTGTCGAAGCCCTGCGCGCCGCGCAACTGCGCGTCGATCTCGCCGCCGGGGGCGCCCGACAACAACCATTGGTAAAGCCCTTGTGTCGCGAGTTCGCGCGAGCGTCGTCGAGCGCTTTTCATGCACGGTCCTCGTCAATTTCGTCTTCATCGTCGCCGCCGAGTTGTTCCAGCGCGACCGACAAATTCGCCATTTCCACCGCCACGCGTGCTGCGTCGCGGCCTTTTTCCGTCATGCGGGCAACGGCCTGCTCGTCGTTTTCGGTCGTCAGGACCGCATTTGCGACTGGCGTGCCGAAGTCGAGCGCGATACGGGAAATGCCCGCACCGCTTTCATTCGATACCAACTCGAAGTGGTACGTTTCGCCACGAATCACGGCGCCGAGCGCGATCAATGCATCGAACTGACCCGATTCAGCCAGCTTTTGCAGCGCCAGCGGAATTTCGAGTGCGCCCGGCACGGTGACGAGCAGCACGTCTTCACCAATCACGCCGAGGCGCTCGAGTTCTTCCGTGCAGGCGTCCACGAGGCCATTGCAGACCGGTTCATTGAAACGCGATTGCACGATCCCGATGCGCAGTCCGTCGCCGTCGAGGTTCGGTTGGTATTGTCCGATTTCCATTATTTATCCGTTTTCAGTGTGATGCAGTGTGGTGGTTGGCGCTGGTCAGACCGAGCGTAAATGGGCGATGGAAGCAGGGTCGGCCGAATCTGCCGAGCTCGTGGCGGGGCAGCCCGGCATGGGGATGAACCCGGTCACTTCGAGACCGTAACCCGACATGCTGCCGAGCTTGCGAGGATTCGAGAGCACCTGCATCTTGCTCACGCCCAGTTCGCGCAAGATCTGCGCGCCGATGCCGTAGGTCTTGAAATCGATGGGGCGGCGTTTCAGTTCGGCCGCTTTGTCTTCGCGCTCGAACGCCTGGAATACATCGATGAGATGCTCTTTCGTGTCGCCGCAATTGAGCAGCACGATGGCGCCCAGGTCGCGGGCCGCGATTTCCTTCATTGCGGCGTCGAGGGTCCAGGAGTGCGTGGACGAGTCCACCTCGAGCAGATCCAGCACCGACAGCGGCTCATGCACGCGCACCGGCGTTTCCCTATCCGGCGACGGTTGGCCGCGCACCAGCGCAATATGCGGCGAACCGCTAGGCTGATCGCGATACAGCACCGCCCGGAACGCGCCATGCGCCGTTTGCATGGTGCGTTCGGCGACCCGCTCGACGATCGATTCAGTGCGTGAGCGGTAGTGAATCAGGTCGGCGATCGTGCCAATACGAATACCGTGCAGCTCGGCAAATTCGATCAGATCGGGCAGCCGCGCCATTTCGCCGTCATCGCGGATCACTTCGCAGATCACCGACGCCGGCGTCAGGCCGGCCATTGCCGTCAGGTCGCAACCCGCTTCCGTATGCCCGGCGCGGACCAGCACGCCGCCCGGCTGCGCCATGATCGGAAACACGTGGCCCGGCTGGACGATATGCTCGGCTTTCGCGTCGTGCGCAACCGCTGCCTGAATGGTGCGCGCACGGTCCGCGGCGGAGATGCCGGTGGTCACGCCTTCGGCGGCCTCGATGCTCACCGTGAACGCCGTCCCGTACTGGGTGCCGTTTCGCTGCGTCATTAGCGGCAAGTTCAACTGGCGGCAGCGGTCCTGCGTGAGTGTCAGGCAGATCAGTCCACGGCCGTAACGCGCCATGAAATTGATCGCTTCCGGCGTGACGAAATCGGCGGCGATGACGAGATCGCCTTCGTTTTCGCGGTCTTCTTCGTCGACGAGGATCACCATCCGGCCAGCCTTCAGCTCGGCGATGATCTCTGGAGTGGAGGCGAGCGTCATTGCGGTAGTCGTCCGGTGCGAGAAAGGGCGTATTTTACGCCACCGCCGATGGCAACGCGCTGGTTTTGCCGGTTTTGGGCTGGCGTTAGCCATCTGGCCGGGTATTGGCGTGGTCCACCGAAGCCGGTCGCGCCTTTAGTTTCCGGCGGAAAGCGAATCTGTGAGAAATGTCTTCCCGCGAGAATCGCCTTGCGTTCGATGCCGGCTGCCGACTCAATCAAGCCCTGTTGTTCGAGGAACAGCAGAAATGCCCGAGTCGACACCTTGCGGCAGTTGTCGGGTACGAGAAAGCTTGCACGCGCGATCTTGTGGCCTTCGAACAAAAACACGCCGGTGCGCCCGTCAGCAAGTCCAAAATCATTCATCGCTTGCTGAATGGCTAGTCGTAGGTATCGCCGACCATGAGGTGCACGATTTCATCGCCATTGGTTTGCTGGACCTTCCGCTCCCCGGCCACTTCGCCTCGCCGCAGCACGACGATGCGATCGGCGATTGCAAAGATGTCGTGCAGATTGTGCGAGATCAGGAGCACGGAGACACCTTCGGCCTTCAACGCCGTGATCAACTCCATGACCTTGCGCTGCTCGGGCACGCCCAACGCGGCGGTGGGCTCATCCATGATGAGCACC
>DASYLW010000005.1:0-4192 GCA_036009385.1 Caballeronia sp. | reverse complement strand
CTCCTTCGATTCCGGCTTGAACTGGGATCTTCGATGCCGGGTGCGCGAAGGCCTGCTGAACTTCATGCAGTCGTCGTATCCCCAGTTCCTGCCGCGCACGCGTGCGGATATATCGCCGGAAGGGGAGCATGTCGATTTTGTCGCGCCGCTCGAGCGCAGTCTTGCGGATGACAAGGATGGCGCAGCCGGAACGATCAGGCCGCCGGTGTCCCGCGGGACGGCCAACACGGAAGCCGATCCGGTGGCGAGCCGGGGAGAGCGGCACGGCCCGGACGCATCGGCGAATTCGGCGGCGAGCACCGCCCCGAGCGCGCCAGGCGGTCGCGCGGCTAAACCCGCCGAGCGGCGCTAAAGCATGGTCGGCGGCATAAAATTGCCGACAAGCTCACACTAGGCAACAGTGAGAGGCCAGGCAGCCAAACCATGAAGCCAAGCCATGAGGCACGCTTGGAGCATCGGAAAACGCGACAATGAAATTGAACTGAGGGCCGCACCCGGAGCCGAACGAAAACGTCGACAAAAAACAAATGGCCACGACGGGCCGCGACGCTCGCATAGCCCTCATCTATGCGGCCATGAAAAAATACACACACCCTGCAGAATTGCAAAAAGGAATCCAGTAATGACCCGCCTAGTCGTTGTATCGAACCGAGTAGCCTCTCCGACAGAAACCAAAGGCTCGGCCGGCGGACTCGCCGTGGGCGTCTTCGGCGCGCTGAAGGACAGCGGCGGCGTCTGGTTTGGCTGGAGCGGCGATGTAGTCAGCGACAGCGTCGCGAACCAGGGACCGAAACTCGAACAGGACGGCGCGGTCACGTTTGCAACCGTGGGCTTGCCGAAGAAGGACTACGACCAGTATTACCGGGGGTTTTCCAACGCGACCCTATGGCCTGTCTTCCATTATCGCAACGACCTGGCCGTCTACGACCGCGACGAATACGCGGGATACCGGCGGGTCAATTCATGGCTCGCGCATCGCGCCATCAAGCTGCTGCAACCAGACGACGTGATCTGGGTGCACGACTACCACCTGATCCCGTTTGGCGAAGCGCTGCGTTCGGAAGGCGTGACCAACCGGATGGGCTTTTTCCTGCATATCCCGTTTCCGTCGCCACAAATCCTGCTCAACATTCCGCCGCACGAGGAACTGGTCAAGTCGCTGTGCTGCTATGACGTAGTCGGCTTCCAGACGCCCGGCGACCAGGCTGCTTTTCACGACTACATCGTCCGTCACGCGCACGGAACAGCCACGGCCGACGGCGAAGTGGAAGCGTTCGGGCGCAAGCTGAAAACAGGCGTGTATCGCATCGGCATCTTCCCGGATGAAATCGCCGAACAAGCCACGCGGGGCGAAGCACGTCAGGACGTGATGGACCTGAAGCAAAGCCTGGAAGGCCGCAAGCTCATCATGAGCGTGGACCGGCTGGACTATTCGAAAGGGCTGGTCGAGCGTTTCAAGGCGTTCGAGTATTTTCTCGAAAAATCGCCGGAATGGCGGGGCAACGTCACGCTGGTGCAGATCGCACCGCCCACGCGTTCAGACGTGGATACCTACCAGCAGATCCGCCATAACCTGGAATACGAAGCAGGACGTATCAACGGCCGTTATTCGGGCCTCGACTACACGCCGATCCGCTACATGAACCAGCGTTATGACCGGTGGAAGCTGATGTCGCTGTTTCGCGAGTCGCAGATCGGGCTGGTTACGCCGTTGCGCGACGGCATGAACCTGGTCGCGAAGGAATATGTCGCGGCGCAAAATCCGGACGATCCCGGCGTGCTCGTACTGTCGCAGTTCGCCGGCGCTGCTGATGAGATGAAGGGCGCGCTGATGGTGAATCCGCACGACATAGTCGGCATGAGCGAGGCGATTGGGCGGGCGCTTTCCATGCCGCTCGCCGAACGCCGCGAGCGCTACGAAACCAACATGGTGATGCTCCGCAAATACGACCTGGGCGTCTGGCGCGACTCGTTTCTCGCCGACCTGCGAGGCGTGAAACTGAACAAACCGCCGAACAAGCGTCCGGCGGGCAACAAATAACAACACAGGCAGCGCCGATGTAAAACACCGCTTAAAACCGGGATATCGGCCTGAAAACCGCAGGAATTCGACAATATTCGAGTGTTTCCCGACTGTAACAGGGTCATGAAAGTGAAAGTTTTGTCAACAACCAGGCTTCCACAGCCAATAATACGGTCTCGTGCTCGCGCGCTTTGCACATCACAACATCGCGCGCGAGAACGTCCGGCGCCCGTGCCGATCACTATCACCGACTAAACATCACGGCGACGTAAGACCGAGTGGAGACGCGAACAATGAGAATTGCACAAATAGCACCGTTGACCGAATCAGTGCCGCCCAAGCTGTATGGCGGCACTGAGCGGGTTGTTTCGTACATTACCGAGGCGCTGGTTGAGCTTGGGCATGACGTGACCCTGTTCGCTTCGGGCGACTCGCAAACCAAGGCGAGGCTGGAAGCCGTTTGGCCGCGCGCGTTGCGCCTGGACCCGGCCATCCGCGACCGGATCGCCCCGCACATGCTGCTGATGGAAATGGTGCGGCGCCGCGCTGACGACTTCGACGTGCTGCATTTCCACATGGACTACTACTCGTTCTCGCTGTTCAAACGCCAGGACACACCGTTCGTGACCACGCTGCATGGCCGGCTTGATTTGCCGGAACAGCAGCCGATCTTCAACACGTTCGACACCGCGCCCGTCATCTCCATTTCGGACGCGCAACGTCATCCGCTGCCGCAGGCCAAATGGCTGACCACCGTGTATCACGGGTTGCCGGAAAAACGCTACATGCCGCAGCCGGTCGAGCAGACGTACCTGGCGTTCCTTGGGCGGATATCGCCGGAAAAACGCGTCGATACCGCCATCCGGATTGCCGGCCGGTGCGGCATGAAAATCAGGATCGCGGCGAAGGTGGACGCAGCCGACCGCGAGTATTACGAACGCGAAATCGCGCCGCTGATGGAACTGCCGTACGTGGAATTCATCGGCGAAATTGCCGATGACCAGAAGGCCGATTTCCTCTCCGGCGCCCACGCGCTGCTGTTCCCGATCGATTGGCCGGAACCCTTCGGGCTGGTCATGATCGAGGCGATGGCGTGCGGCACGCCGGTAATCGCGTTCAATCGCGGCTCGGTGCCGGAAGTGCTGGACGAAGGCGTCACAGGGTTCATCGTCGAGGACGAGATTGGTGCCGTGGCGGCCGTGAACCGCCTGCATACGGTGTCGCGCGAGGGTGTGCGCAAGCGCTTCGAAGAACGCTTCACGTCGCATCGCATGGCGCAGCAATACGTTGATGCTTATCAGGCAGTCATGCGCGCGCAAAAACGTTCACGCTTCAAGCTGATCGACAGCGCTACGAGCTAAGCGGCCCGTCAAAGCCAAAAAGAAAACCGCCGCGCAGCCACGACCTTCTGGTCATGCTGCGCGGCGGTTTTAACGTGCGCGCCTGATTCAGAATTCAGGCCTGCTCGTGCCGGCCGAAGACCCTGATCAGATCTTCAAACGCGACACCTTCGTGCCTTCCAGCGAAAGGTTAGCCATCAGGCCAGCATTCGTCAGCACGAACACTTCGACCGGTGCGGTTGCAGTATCCGAATCGATATTGCCATTCGCGCCCATCTTGACCAACGCGACCGATGCATCGCCGCCGACCGACCAGCCATCCGCATTGCGGAATTTATCGAGCGCGTCCTGCGTCATGAACAGGAAGATGATCGCCTTCGATTGCGCGCCAGCTTGCAGGCCGATCGATCCCGATGTCGTGCTGTAGTAGCCGACCGAGCTGCCACCCACCCGCAGCGCGCCCTTGCCGTACTGCGCGCCGACGATAAAGCCTGCCGCCAGCACCGACGGGAACACGAGCACGCCACGCGCCTTGCCAACCAGCTCACGCGAGCCGCGAGCGGTGACGTAGAGGCGTTGCATGGTCGCGTCGATATCCGCGTCGATCGAGCGGCGTGCGTCGGCGTCGCCGGCAGTTTTTTGCGCGCCCTGATTGGAGGTTGTCGTGCAACCCGCTAGTGCCAGGCCACCCATTGCGAGTGCGGCGGTCGATTTGATCATGAAGTTTCGTCTTTGCATCGTTCTCTCCATCGTGGTTTTTTGGGAAACCCCATCTACGGGTGTTGCAGCATGGCGTTTTATAACACAGCACGTTCGTGAGCAACATGTC
>DASYLW010000004.1:0-12815 GCA_036009385.1 Caballeronia sp. | reverse complement strand
GTTCAAGGCCACCCGCCACTGCATGCCCGGCGATGGCCGCTATCACCGGCTTACCGAGCATCAGCCGCGTCGGTCCCATTGGGCCCGGACCTGTGCCGTCGGCGTGAATCTCGTTGCGATGCTCATCGTCGTTCAGCGCCGCGAGATCCGCGCCCGCGCAGAACGTGCCTCCCGCGCCCCACAGCACGGCGACCGCCATCGAGGAGTCAGCATCGAACATTTCAAACGCCGCGCGCAGTGCATCGGCGATCGGCCGGTTCACCGCATTTCGCCGCTCTGGCCGATCGAGCACGACCGTCGCAACACGCGAATCCACCGGATGCAATTCGAGGCGGACGTGATCCCCGAAACGCGTGACTTGTGACATGGTTTTTCCCCTGAGCAAACGGCATGCAGAAAGCATACGCCGCCCGGTATTGATGCACGACCGGCCGCGAAGTTTGAGAAAATAATTGGGAGGCATGTCGATTCCTGAGCGCGCCGCACGTCGTGAGGATAGGGCGGCGATCCGAAAGATGTTGCTTCGTGCCCCTTATTTTTATCCACATCGGAACCACGAAAGGAGAGCGTTCATGACTTACGTAGATGGGTTTGTCGTCGCAGTGCTAACAAAGGACCGCGAGACATACAGGAAGCATGCTGAAACGGCCGCGGCCGTTTTCAAGGAGAACGGTGCGCTGAATGTAGTCGAATGCTGGGGTGATGACGTGCCGGAAGGGAAGCTGACGTCGTTCCCCCTGGCGGTCAAACGCAAGGACGATGAGACGGTGGTGTTCTCGTGGGTTGTCTGGCCGTCGCGTCAGGTCAGGGATAAAGGCATGGAAGCGGTAATGGCCGATCCCAGATTGCAGCCCGGCACGAATCCGATGCCTTTCGACGGCAAGCGCATGATCTACGGTGGTTTCGAGGTGATCGTGGACGCGTGATCGGGCGATGCGCTTGCTACGGACACTCTACTTGATTGAAGCCTCGCGTCGCGGGCCCATGCCCGGAAGCCGCTTGATCACGCCCGTAGCCAGGGCCGTCCCGACAAGAATAGTGGCACATGCCCTGATCATTCCGGGGGAAACCTGTTCCGAGAGGAAGAGTGCGCCCCAGAGGATGCCGAAGATCGGGATGACGAACGTGACGCTGATCGTACGCGCAGGGCCGGTTGCCGCAATGAGACTGAAGAACAGCATATAAGCGACGCCGGTACACGCTACGCCAAGCGCGATTACCGCTCCCCAGGACTGTGCCGAGATGGGCGTAGCCGGCCACCAGAACACGGCAAACGGCAGCAGTACGACTGTCGCTGCAGTCATCGTGCCGGCGGCGACGGCGAGCGAATTGACGCCGGTGAGATTGCGCTTGGTATAGCTCGCCGAGATCCCGTACAGCAGCGTCGCGCCGAGCGCAGCGGCTGCGGCAAGTGCGGTGGTTGCCGGCGTCACGGGCACCCCTGTGCTTGCGCCTGCGTCCATCTGATTCCAGACCAGCGCGACTACGCCGAGAAAACCAATCGCAAGTCCGACTATGCGTAGCCCGGTCAGGCGATCCTTCAGCCACAGGAATGCAACGATCGCGCCCCACAGCGGCGTAGTCGCGTTTATCACCGACGTCACGCCCGCCGATAACGTGAGTTCCGCGTAAGCGAACAGGCAGAACGGCGCGGCCGAGTTCAGGATGCCAACGACAAAAAGCGGCCATGCGTGGGTGCGCATGGTCTGCAGGGAGGCGCGAGCGGACCCGCGCAGGACCAGCACGGCTAGCAGGAACAACGCGCCGATGCCAACCCGCAGCGCCATCGACGGCGCGACACCAAAGTCAGCGACGCCGACGCGGATGAACAGGAACGACCCTCCCCATAGAGCGGCGAGGACGAGCAACTGGACGATATTTACAGGATTCATTTTAGGGCGCCGAGCGCAGTGGAGTCGCGACGCAGAGTCATCGTAAGGGCGCTTTGGCGCGAGATGGTTCAGTGCGGCGTGAAACGACAAATGAGCAAACGTCGCGGTTCGCTATATGGCTGCCATCGTAGGCGTGAGGGCCTGAACGGCCAAACGAACAATTCTCACGCGTATGTGAGAAAGATTACGATCGAATCGGACGGCCAGCGTGAAATGATCGCCCGCACAGGGCGACTTCAGGGTTATCTCTAGTACCTCAATAAGTAGGTAAATTTGTATGATGACCACATCACCTAACAAATCAGGGATTGCATGTTCGACAAGATTCCTGCCCGAGCCCTGAGCGATACGGTCGCGCAGCAGCTTCAGTTGCAAATCGAAAAGGGCAGCTTCGTCAAAAGCGGCAAGTTGCCGACCGAAGCAGTGCTGGCCCACGAGTTCGGGGTGAGCCGAACGGTGATCCGCGAGGCGATCTCGCGGCTGAAGAACGAAGGCATGGTCGAGCCGCGCCAGGGCAGTGGCGTGTTCATCGTCGAGCGGGCGGGGATCAGGCCGCTGCGGATCGACTATGCGCAAGCGGTCGAGCCGGGCGCGGTCGTGCAGATTCTGGCGCTGCGCCGGGCGATCGAGGCGGAAGTTGCGTCGGAGGCCGCCATGCGCCGCACGGACGCGCAAATGGATGTGATCGAAGCGAAGCTGGCGCAGATCGATGTCGCCGTTGCGCAAGGCGCGGACGGCGTGACTGAAGACGTTGAGTTTCACCGGGCGATTGCCAGCGCCGCCGGCAATCCGTATTTCCTGACCACGCTTGCCTTTCTGAACCAGTATCTCGAGGCCGGCACGCTCGTTACGCGTCGCAACGAAGCACTGCGGGAAGACTTTTCGCGGCAGGTCCGCGAGGAGCACGCGCGGATCGCGGCGGCCATTCGCGCAGGCGACCCCATGGCGGCGCGTAATGCTGCGCAGACCCATCTTTACAACGCCGCTCGCCGCCTCGCGGAAGCCGGTATTTGCTGACCAGTCAATTCGAAGGATAACGAAATGTCCAGAAACGTGGGAGTGATCGGCTTGGGCGCAATGGGCCTGGGTGTCGCGCGTTCGTTGTTGCGCGCGGGCTTCAAGGTTCATGCTTGCGACGTGCGTACTCAGGTGCTGGAAGCATTCGCGGGCGAGGGCGGCGTCGCCTGTGCCACGCCGGCCGAGTTGGGCAGCCAGTGCGAGGTCGTAGTGACCGTTGTTGTCAACGCGGCGCAAACGGAAACCGTGTTGTTCGGCTCAGAGACTCAACCTGGTGCGGTTTCCACGATGAAACCCGGCGGTGTTGTCCTGGCCTGTGCGACGGTGTCACCGGCCTTTGCCATCGAACTCGGCAAGCGCGTGGAAGCGGCTGGCCTGCATATGCTCGATGCACCCTTGTCCGGTGGCGCGGCCCGCGCTGCATCCGGCGAAATGACGATGATGACATCCGGCCCCGCATCCGCCTATGAAGGTTGCGAGGATGTGCTCGAAGCGATTGCGGGCAAGGTGTACCGCCTGGGCGATGAGCATGGCGCAGGCTCGAAGGTGAAGATCATCAACCAGCTTCTGGCCGGCGTGCACATAGCCGCGGCGGCCGAGGCCATGGCGCTTGGGCTTCGCGAAGGCGTGGATCCGGATGCGCTCTACGACGTCATCACGCATAGCGCGGGCAACTCGTGGATGTTCGAGAACCGCGTGCCGCACATTCTTGCGGGAGACTACACGCCGCTGTCAGCCGTCGATATCTTCGTGAAGGATCTCGGCCTCGTGCTCGATACGGCACGCACGTCGAAGTTTCCGTTGCCGTTGTCGGCCGCGGCACACCAGATGTTCATGATGGCGTCGACGGCCGGGCACGGCGGCGAAGACGACTCGGCGGTGATCAGGATTTTCCCGGGTATCGATCTGCCGAAGGGAGCCAAATGATGACCAAAGCATTGCTTGGCTGCATTGCCGACGACTTCACCGGCGCGACCGATCTCGCCAATATGCTCGTGCGCGGCGGCATGCGCGCGGTGCAGACCATCGGCGTGCCGGCATCGGATACGACGATAGAAGCTGACGCGCTGATCGTTGCGTTGAAATCGCGCACCATTCCCGCGGAAGAGGCGGTCGCGCAATCGCTGGCGGCACTTGAATGGCTGCGCGCGCAAGGCTGCCGGCAGTTCCTGTTCAAGTACTGCTCGACCTTCGATTCCACCGACAAAGGCAACATCGGTCCGGTCGCCGATGCACTGCTCGATGCGCTGGGCGAGGACTTCACACTCGCGTGCCCCGCATTTCCAGAGAACGGCCGCACGATCTTTCGCGGCAACTTGTTCGTGGGCGATGTGCTGCTGAGCGAGTCGGGCATGCAGAACCATCCGCTTACGCCCATGACCGATCCTGACCTCGTGCGTGTACTGCAACGCCAGACGAAATCGAAGGTCGGATTGATCGCTTACGACGTGATCGCGAAGGGACCGCAAGCCGTGCGCGACAGGATCGCCGTGTTGCGCAACGAAGGCGTACGTATGGCCATTGCCGATGCCGTCTCGGATGCCGATCTTTACGTGCTGGGCGAAGCGTGCGCGGATCTCAAGCTGATCACGGGCGGCTCGGGCATCGCGCTCGGCTTGCCGAATAACTTCCGCGCGGTGAACTTGCTGACTGAAGCGGATCATGCGTCGGACTTGTCCAGGATTGAAGGCAAATCGGTCGTGCTGGCGGGCAGCGCGTCGAAGGCGACCAACGAGCAGGTGGCGGAGTGGCGCGCGAGCAAACCGAGCTTTCGGATCGATCCGCTCGCGCTCTCGCGCGGCGAACCCGTGGTCGAACAAGCCGTTGAATTCGCGGCGAAGCACGGCGATGAAACCGTGCTGATTTACGCCACGTCCACGCCCGACGAAGTGAAGGCCATACAGAAGGAATTGGGCGTCGATCAAGCCGGACATCTGGTCGAACAAGCGTTGGCATCGATTGCAAGCAGGCTTCGCGATGCGGGCGTGCGCAAGTTTGTTGTCGCGGGCGGTGAGACCTCCGGCGCGGTCGTGCAGGCGCTCGGTGTGAAGTCACTGCGGATTGGCGCCCAGATCGACCCGGGTGTGCCGGCGACGCAATCCATTGGCGAAGAACCGCTGGGGCTTGCGTTGAAATCGGGCAATTTCGGCACGAAGGATTTCTTCGTGAAGGCACTGAACTCTCTCGATGGAGCCGCGTGACCATGGCGACGAACGAGAACCGCATTCGCGAGGAAATCTGCGAGACGGGCGCGAGTCTTTACGAGCGCCGTTATACGGTTGGTACGGCCGGGAACATCAGCGCGCGGCTCGACGACGGCTGGCTGATTACGCCGACCGATGCCTGCCTCGGCCGCCTCGATCCGGCCGATATTGCCAAGGTCGACGCAGCGGGCAATCACGTGTCGGGCGGTAAGCCATCGAAGACGTTGGCGCTGCATCGAAAGATCTATGAGAACAATGGCGACACGCACGGCATTGTCCACACGCACTCCACCCATCTGGTCGCTTTGTCGCTTGCGGGTATCTGGCGCCGCGACGACGTATTGCCGCCCATCACGCCGTACTACGTGATGAAAGTGGGGCATGTGCCTTTGATCGCTTACCGGCGTCCGGGCGACCCCGTTGTCGCGGAACAAGTCGCGGCGCTGGCGTCGAAGGTGCGTGCCGTGCTGCTGGAAAGGCTGGGGCCTGTCGTCTGGGAAAAATCGGTCAGCCACGCGTCGTACGCGCTGGAAGAGCTTGAGGAAACCGCACGGCTTTGGCTCATCGCGCGCTCGACCAACGCGCCGCTTCCTAAGCCGCTCGACGAGCCGGCCATCGAGGATTTGCGCAAGACCTTCAACGTGAGTTGGTAGTGCCCGCGGGCGCCAAGTCACTGACTCAACCGACTCAACCGACTCAACAGACTCAACCGGCTCAACCGACTCAACGAACTAGACACTGCCTCCCGGAGACAAGCATGACCCCTGACCAAGCGGTGCCTGGCGGCCCGCGCACGCCTGTAGCTTCTGCCTACGACAACAAAGAACTTTCTCGCACCTATTCGAAGGTGTTCTGGCGCATCGTGCCGTTCCTCATGCTGTGTTACGTGGTGGCCTATCTGGATCGCGTGAACGTGGGGTTTGCGAAACTGCAAATGTCGCAGGACCTTGGTTTCAGCGAGACTGTATTCGGCCTGGGGGCTGGCGTCTTTTTCTTGGGCTATTTTCTGTTCGAATTGCCAAGCAATATCCTGATGCACAAGATCGGCGCGCGCATCTGGATTGCGAGGATCATGATCACCTGGGGCATCCTCTCGGCGCTCTTTGTGTTTGTGAAAACCCCCACGCAGTTCTATGTCCTGCGTTTCCTGCTCGGGCTGGCTGAAGCCGGTTTTTATCCCGGCGTGATTCTCTACCTGACCTACTGGTTTCCGTCGCACCGGCGCGCGAAGATTGTTGCCGTGTTCATGTCGGCTATTCCGGTGGCGGGCATCTTCGGTAATCCGTTATCCGGCTGGATCATGCAGACGTTCTCGGACAGCCGCCACTTCGAAGGCTGGCAGTGGATGTTCCTGATCGAGGCCGTCCCGGCGCTGTTGATCGGCATTGCGACTATCCTTTATCTGGACAACAACATCCGCAGCGCAAAGTGGCTCAGTGAACGCGAAAAGTGCTTGCTGGAAGATGAAATCAGCGCGCAGCCGCAGCACGCCGGCGACAGCACCAAACATTCGCTGCGAGCGCTATTCGCCGACAGCCGCATGTGGTGGATGTCGCTGATCTACTTCGCGTTCGTGACCGGGCAATACGGACTCACGTTCTGGATGCCGACCTTCATCAAGTCCACGGGTGTGAGCGGGGCATTCAATATCGGCTTGCTGAGCGCGATTCCGTTCCTGGTGGCTATCGTGGTAATGAACGTGCTGGGTCATAGCGCGGACAAGCGGCGCGAGCGGCGCTGGCATCTGATCGTACCGGCGCTTGCAGCAGCAGTCGGCTTCTCGGTGGCTGCATCGTTTGCGGGCAATACGGCAATATCGATCATCGCGCTCTCCGTTGCTGCGGCCGGTGTCCTGACGTGCGCACCGTTGTTCTGGTCTTTGCCGACAGCTTTCATGTCGGGCGCCGCAGCGGCCGCCGGAATTGCGGTGATCAATTCGATCGGCAATCTGGCCGGCTTTGCGAGTCCTTACATGATTGGTTACCTGAAGGACCTGACGCACAGCACGGCGACGGGCATGTACGTCCTCGCCGCCATGCTTGTAATCGGTGCCATTGCTACGTGGCTTGTGCCTGCCAAGCTTGTGAATCGCTGAACTCATTCAAGGAGTCGATGTCATGCCCCGTTTTGCCGCCAACCTTACGATGATGTACACGGAACACGCGTTCCTCGACCGTTTCGCCGCCGCGGCGAAGGACGGCTTCAAGGCCGTGGAGTTCCTGTTCCCCTATGACTTCGCCGCAGCCGAGATCAAGGCGCGGCTCGACGAATATGGCCTCACGCAGGCCTTGTTCAACGCGCCGCCGGGCGACTGGGCAGAAGGCGAGCGCGGGATCGCTTCGCTGCCGGGGCGCGAAGAAGAGTGCGCGCGCGCACTGGACAAAGCGCTTGAATATACCGCCGCGCTAGGCAACAAGACCCTGCATGTAATGGCGGGTTTGATCACGCCGGAACAGTCGCGTGAAAAACATCGTGCGGTGTATCTGAAGAACCTCGAACTGGCGGCAAGCACCGCGCGCGCGGCTGGTATCACGATTGTTATCGAACCGATCAATACGCGTGACATCCCGGGCTTTTTCCTCAACCGCCAGGACGACGCGCAAGCGATCTGCGAAGAGATCGGCGCGCCCAATCTCAAGGTGCAATTTGATTGTTACCACTGCCAGATCGTGGAGGGCGACCTCGCGGTCAAACTTCGGCGCGACATGAAACGCGCGCATGCGGGCATCGGTCATATCCAGGTCGCGGGCGTGCCGGAGCGGCATGAACCGGACATGGGTGAACTGAATTATCCGTACTTGTTCGACCTGATCGATTCACTGGGCTACGACGGCTGGATCGGCTGCGAATACAGGCCGAAAGCCGCGACGTCCGACGGGCTCGGCTGGATCAAACCTTATCTGCAACGTGCGTGAGGACAACATGAACATTCTCATTACCGGCGGCGCCGGTTTTCTCGGCCAACGGCTAGCGCGCCGTCTTCTCGAACGCGGCACGCTGATGGGCAAGCCGATTACCGGACTCACGCTGCTTGACGTCGTGCGTCCGCCGGATCTGGGCGACAAGCGCGTGCGAGCCGAGACCGGCGATATCGCGGATCGCAGCGTGCTTGAGCGCTGCATCGGCGCCGACACGCACGCGATCTTTCATCTTGCCGCGATCGTGAGCGGCCAGGCAGAAGCGGATTTCGAACTAGGCATGCGTATCAATTTGGACGCATCGCGCCTGCTGCTCGATGTGTGTCGCGCGCTCGGACACGCGCCCCGGGTGTTGTTCACCAGTTCGGTCGCGGTGTATGGCGGCACGCTGCCCGAGGTCGTACGCGACGACACTGCGCTGAATCCGAAGTCATCGTATGGAACGCAAAAAGCGATAGCGGAGTTGCTGCTGTGCGATTACTCGCGACGCGGGTTTGTCGATGGCCGCGTGCTGCGCTTGCCGACCATCAGCGTGCGTCCGGGACGGCCGAATGCAGCGGCATCGTCGTTTGCCAGCGGCATTATTCGCGAGCCGTTGAATGGTGAACGCGCGGTGTGTCCGGTCGGTGGCGACGTACGTTTGTGGCTGCTGTCGCCGAAGCAGGCAATCGAATCGCTGATCGCCGGTTGCGAGCTTGAACAGGCCGAGCTCGGCACATGGCCGGTTGTCAACATGCCGGGGTTGTCGGTCAGCGTGACAGAAATGGTCGATGCACTGAAAGAAGTGGCAGGCGAGGACGTGGCTGCGCTGATCGACTGGAAACCCGACCCGAGGATCGAAAAGATTGTCGGGAGTTGGCCGGGTGCATGGGAGAGCTCGCGAGGAGAAAAACTGGGGTTGGCGGCGGACCGCAACTTCAGCGATGTTATTCGCGCCTTCATTGAAGAGCGCAAATGCGCTGGCGCTTGAATGCTCCCTAAAGTTCCAGCCGGTACCCCACGCCGTAGACTGAAACAATCGGCTCGCTATCGGGACGCACGACCTGCAATTTGCGGCGCAGGTTCTTGATGTGACTGTCGATGGTGCGGTCCGTCACGACCCGATGATCGTCGTAAAGTTGGTTGAGCAGGTAATCACGCGGGAAGATCCTGCCCGGCGATTTCATCAGCAAAGCCAGCATGCGCAACTCGACCGGCGTGAGCTTGAGCTCCTCGCCGTCGAGCCGTGCACTATGGAATTGCTGGTCCACTTCAAGTCCCGTTGACACGGGTGCGGTTGTCGCAACGGGCGGGGCCGCGCGTCGCAGGATGGCCTTCACTCGCGCGACGACCTCGCGTGGGCTGAAGGGCTTGCAGACGTAGTCATCGGCGCCAATTTCCAGTCCACGCAGACGATCGGCTTCATCCACGCGCGCCGTCAAAATGATCACCGGGAGCGTCGAGAACTGCCGCACCTCACGGCATATATCCATGCCGTTGCGCCCGGGCAGCATGAGGTCGAGCAGCATCAGCGAGGGAGGGGTGGTGCGAATGAACGGGATCACCTCGGCACCGTCGCTGATCGATGTTGTTTCGAATCCTTCGATATGCAAATAGTCCGCCATGACCGCCGCCAGCTTCGGCTCATCCTCGACGATCAGGATTCGAACGCCGCGTCGCTCGGTACTCATGCCACGCCTCCTTCCGGTTCAAAATGGGCCGTTATCCAGACGCCGCCAAGCGGTGATGGCCGGGCAATCGTGGTGCCGCCGTGTGCGGTCACAATGGCGCGGCACAGTGCAAGGCCGAGGCCTGCGCCACCGCTCTGGCGGCTGCGTGATTCATCGACTCTATACAGGCGTTCGAACAAATGCGGCAACGCCTCGGCGGGTACGCCCGGCAGGGAATCCTGAATATCGAGCTGCCAGCCGCGAGCGCCGACGGTCACCGAGACGCATACGCTTCCGCCGGGATCGGTATAACGCAAGGAATTGAGCAGCAGGTTTTTAAGCAACTGCACAAAGCGCGCAGGGTCGACCTGGAAGACCATGCCCGCGGAGTCATTTGTTGAATCATTCGTTGAATCATTCGCCGACGCTTCCGGCAGCGTCAGGCTCAATGCGATTTGCTTGGCCCTGAATGATTCGCGCATTGCTTCGACCGATGCGCGCACTAATTGTCCGATATCGGCCGGCACCTTCCGGTAGCTCAACGCACCGACATCGCTCAACGATAACTCGTACAGGTCTTCGATCAATTTGTTCAGCATCGCGACTTCGGTTTGCAGCGAGGCGAGCGAATGGCGATCGAACGCATGCACGCCATCCTCGATCGCTTCCAGTTCACCGCGCAACACCGCAAGGGGCGTGCGTAACTCATGTGAGATATCGGCGATGAAATCCCGGCGCGAGCGTTCCGCGCGCTGCAGTGAGTCGGCGAGCACATTGAAGTCGCCCGCGAGCCGGTCCAGTTCATCCCGACGCCCGGCGGCCACGCGCGTGGTGTAGTCGCCGCCTGCGAGCCGGTGCGTCGCGATCATCAGGCGCTTGACTGGCGCCAGCACGATCCGCGCGAGCAGCATGGCGACCAGCGCAGCCACGATCACGGCCACGCCGGCGATTTCCCAGGTCGCGCGAGCCTGCTGCGCCTGGAATGCGATGTCGGCGGCATCGGAGAGTGTGTTGGGCGCGTTGGCCGCGACCCAGCCGACTATCTTGCCGCTGTAGACCACCGGCTTGAGGGCGGCGTCGGGCGGCGGTTCTGAGTCGGTCGTAGCGACCAGGTCATGGTTGGCGTCGTAGAGCGAGGCGGCTTGCGGAGCGCCTCGTCCTCCGCGTCCCATCAGTGGGCGCGGCGGCCGTTCGTAGGCAGGTTCGTCGAACGTCACGTCATGTCCGGTGCTACGGTCGCGGCTTGCCACCACGCCTGAGTCGGCGAACGCGGGGGCGGGCAGGCGCATGCCCCAGTGTGAACCCGCTTCGTTACCCGAAAGCGGCCCGAGCATTTGCTGCACGCTGGCGCTGCCGGGGAAGGTGCGCCAGCTCGGCGGCTTGTTCGTCTGCGCTTCGACCATCTCCTGCCTGAGGGCCTGATCATGCGCGGCGTCGAGTAGCGTTATCCATTCTTCGGGATGCTGGCGCAGGAAATTCCAGCTGCCGTGAGCGGTGTATTCAGCGGTTACCTTTGCCATGACGGCGTTCATCCGCCCGGCGTCGCGCGCGCGGACGTAGTGCAGGAAACCGTTCTCGAAACTCAGGCGCAGCGCGTATCCCATCGTGAGGGAAATCGTCAGGCAGGCGATCAGCACCGCAAGGAACATCTTCCATGTAATGCCGAAGCGAATCTTGCCAGCCCGCGCGCGAGAGCGGCTTCCAAGTGCTTTCAAAATATTACGCGAGCTGCGGCGCGGCGTTGAGCCGATGGGTGGGGCGATAGATGACCCCGTGGATGAGCCTGTCTTTGCGCCGGGTGGTTCGCTATGTGTTTCGCTGTGCATTCGCGGATTCTAGTGGAAACAGGGGAGCTGACTCACGTTCGCGCGACGTTCCCGCGCAACCTCCACGATTTCTCCTTCTTTTGTTCATTGTCAGTGCGTGATGCCTGACTAGTATTCGATTCTGCCAAAGGGTCATTCAAACCCGATTCATTGTCGATTCTGGAGAGAACACATGCAAACCGCTTCGAGCGTTCAGCCTAGCTCATCGAAAGTCTTCGGACGCATTGCGCCGCCGTCCCGTGACAACGGTAATCGGCCGGTGGCAAAGACCCTCGCGGCCGGCTCCGCAAGTGCTGCGCAACGGGTCATCAAGTTGCGTGGTGCACGAGTGTCCGAAACGCTGCCGCGAGCGTGGGGCGAGTGCTGCAGAATTGTGGAATGGGTCAATCGCGAAGGGCAATACTCGTGTCTCGCAGTGCCGGGCGATGCGTCGGAAGACGAAATTCGTCATCGCATGCGCTCGCACAGGAACGGTCCGCAGTACCTCGTGATGGATGATCGTGAGTTGCCGGCGAGGGTGGTTTTGCCACGGGCTTAGGGGGCGGGATAGTAATCAGGGTTGGGGGCGGTTGCCAGGTTCTGCGTTAGTGGTTCTGGGTCAATGCCGGGTTGTCAGGTTCTGGGGTTAGCGGTTGGAGTCAATGCCGGGTTGCTGCTTTCGGTGTCAGTGGTATGCGGGAGTTGGATGTTTTCTTTATCACTATTAGCCACTGTGCGTGGCGGCACGTCATTTCTTTGTCCAAAGCGACAAAGAAACGAAGCAAAGAAAACGCTTTCAACCACGCTACCCTAAGTGTCCACAGCGTGCAGTTTTCATTCATAGGTGCCCCAAAAGCACGGTGCTCGCCAGAGCCACCGATGTGTGAACCCCTCCTTCTCGCGAATCCTGGCACGAACACGCTTCGCCCCGTACGCTCTCGGGCAAGCACCAGTGCTCAGGAACCAGCACCGCCTCACGCGCTTTTGACGCTTCATTTCCTAATGAGTTGGTCACGCCCAGACCTGCACTCAATTGTAGTTGTAAGTATTTGGATATTAATTAGATATCCTACTTTTATAAATGCCCGAAATTTATGCAACCAACTCCGGTCTACCGGGAATACAGATAACGCTAGGGATGCAGGAGGATATACGAGACGCGGGGCAAACTCCCCGGGGTGGTGACTATGCGATTTGAGTTATTTCGTGCGGGGGCTGTTCGCGGATAGTGCGGGATGAACCATGGGCAGGTTCAATCACTGGTGGCGAAGCGTGTGGGTATCCGTGTTCGGAGAAGGAGGGGTTCACACATCCGTGGCTCTGGCGAGCA
>DASYLW010000003.1:0-53780 GCA_036009385.1 Caballeronia sp. | reverse complement strand
AAGCAGTTGGACCAGCGAGGGTTTTAAAACCGATCTGGCACTGTGCGAGGACATCGGCCGGGTGACGGACGTACCAGTTTCAACCGCGTCACTAGCGCAGGTCGAGGTCCTGAAGCGCTATGGCATCAAGCATTTCGGACTGGCGACTCCGTATGTCGAGGCGACAACTCGCAGCATCACCAATGCTTACGAGGCTGAGGGATTGACCGCGGTGAAGTCCGCGAGGCTCGATGAAACCGACAGCATTCGCATTGCCGATGTCGCGTTCGAGCGGATCAAACAATTGCTGCGCGAGGCGGATTCGTCGCAGGCCGAGTGCATCGTCGTCGCAGGCGCCAATCTGCCGGCAACCGTCGTTATCGACGAAATGGAAGCGGAATTGGGCAAGCCGATCTTCGACAGCATCAGTGTGATGCTGTGGAAGGCGTTGCAAATGACTGGCATCGATGTGCCGCTGCACGGCTGGGGCGAGCTTTTGCGAGACAATCCGGTGCTCACCGCGCTGGAGCAGACGATGGCCACACTGTTGCAGGCGACCGGTGCGAGCCGGACCACTGTGCGCATCGATATCCCCGCTCATAACTGCCATATCGATACGGTTTGCGCCGAAGCGATGGCGCCGGGAATCGTCCCGCTGAAACTAAATTCTTCGATGAACCAGCGAAGCCTGCCGACAGTGAAGTGGCTGGAAGCGAATCGCGATTTGCTGATCCAGAGCGATTGCGCGAACCACGCCGTCAGGCCTCCCAAAGCGTTGACCGCTGTGTACGGCGTGAAGGCGCAGATGCTTGCGCCCCTGATGGCGCACGACGAGCTGATCGGATTTGTATCGCTCCACTACGTGCCCAGCACGCGCGTCTGGGGCGAGGGTGAAATTGCCACGTTGCGACACGCAGCGGCGCAGGTGAGCCGTATATTGGCAGAACATGGATGGGCCGGTTAGGCCGAGGCAAGCCGCGCCAATCGCGACACGAAGCCGACGGTGACTGGCATGCGCAAAATACAGTAGTGTTTGCGCCGTCCTTCCCCCTGCGTGCAGCCGTCCGTTCGACAATCTTCGCCTTGCCGCGTCGGCTGCGCCATAAAACCGTCAATCCGGTTGTCCGTTGCATGTAGTTCGGCAAGGCGTTGTTCCGAAGAGGAGCGCCACGGGCCCTGTTTCGAGCGTGGCCACAATTGGTCTAAAGGATGCGGGAATGGCAATTTTAATTACCGGCGGCGCCGGATTTGTCGGCCTGAATGTGGCGGAGAACTTGCTCGCGCGGGGCGTAGACGTCATCTTGTTCGGTCCTGGCGCGCCGCCGCCAATCGCGGTCACATCCCTGCAGCGCCTTCCCGGCAGGTTATCCCTGGCCCACGGTGATGTATCGGTCCCAGCCGATCTCGATGCCGTGTTTGCTTCCTATACGATCGACCGCGTTGTCCACGGCGCGGCCGTTACGGCGGATCTCGCGCGCGAGAAGCGCGCCGCGCGCGACATCTTTACCGTGAACCTGCTGGGAACGGTCGAACTTCTGGAAGCAGCGTTGCGCCACGGCGTAAGCCGCGTTGTTCAGCTCGGCAGCGGTTCGATCTTCGGGGCGGCCGGCACCGCCAGCGCGATGCTCGATGAGCAAATTAGTCCGGCCGTCCCGCTTACGCTGTACGGCATCAGCAAATACGCGGCGGAGCGCGCCGCGGTGCGCTACCGCAGCAGCCGCGGCCTTAACGTTGTGGTAGCGCGGCTGGGCGTCGTATTCGGCAGATGGGAATATGACACCGGGATGCGTGACACGCTTAGCCTGCCGCTGCAGTTATCCGATATCGCCGAGGCGGGTGGTTCCGCGGTCGTGCATCAAGGCGCGGGCGATGACTGGGTGTACGCGACCGACGTCACAAGCGGCATTGCCGCCTTGCTCGACCGACACGATACGCCGGAGCCGATTTACCATTTGTCAGCCGGCATGCGTTGGCCGGTGGCGGGGTGGTGTGAACATCTCAAGCAGCGCTTTCCGGCGTTTCGCTATGAATTCGCCGACGTACTTGAGAGGTGCACGGTCGGACAAAGTGCGTCGACTCCGCGCGCGCCAATGAGCATCGAGCGCCTCAAACGGGACACCGGTTATCAACCCCAATTCCTTTTAGACAAGGCGTTCAAAGATCTTTTTAATTGGCGTGCCCGATTTCCATCGTTTTCCAGCCCCAACGAAATGTCGTTGGTTGCAGGAAAACCAGCATCAGACGGAGTGTGAGCATGTGTGGAATGTGCGGGCTGCTGGGTGGCAGCAATCACTGGTCTAACATAATCCCGCCGGTCAAAGGAGCGAACGCACGAAGCCAGCGCCTCATCCATGTGGCCCTGGCGAACCGCGTGCTAGCTTCGTGCCGGCTTCGGCTCGACGATTTTCATGGACAATCGTTCGTCCTGTCGTCCCCGACGGGC
The DNA here is from genome assembly GCA_036009385.1 of Caballeronia sp. Classification (GTDB taxonomy): domain Bacteria; phylum Pseudomonadota; class Gammaproteobacteria; order Burkholderiales; family Burkholderiaceae; genus Caballeronia. Next base: position 51,358 of record DASYLW010000003.1, on the reverse strand, counting down.
GCAAGCGAACTGGTCGGCGATTTCGGGCAGGTCTGGCGCGTCGCCGAACAGATGCTGGGAAGGCCCCTCGATCCGCTCACCCTTTTCGACGTGGACGAGGCAACGCCATCCCCACTGCCACCCTCGGGCGATCGAGCGACGGCCACTACCGGCCATCGTTTCGCGGACGATCGACCTGCATCATGAGTCCCAGTTACGACATCCTGCCGGTTACGCTCGTAACAGGTTTCCTTGGCAGCGGAAAGTCGACGTTGCTCGCCGACTTGCTTCGCGGCGACGCGGCAAAAGACACCGCCGTCCTGATCAACGAGTTCGGCGAAGTGGGACTCGATCATCTGCTGGTCGGCGAAGTCAATGCACGCACCGTGCTGCTCGATAACGGCTGCGTCTGCTGCTCCATTCGCGGTGAGCTCAAGGAGGCCTTGGCGACGCTGTTTTCGCAACGCGCGCGCGGTGACCTGCCGCCGTTTTCCCGAGTGGTGCTGGAGACTACAGGCCTTGCGACACCGGCGCCGATCATGGCGACACTGCTCGCCGATCCGGTGATCCGCAGTCACTATGCGTTGAACGCGACGGTGACCGTGGTCGACGCGCTCAACGCCGCGCAGCAGCGCGCACGGCATCCGGAATGGCTGGCGCAGGTGAGCGCTGCCGACCGGCTCGTGATCAGCAAGTCGGACCTTGCTGACCCTGCGAGCGTTGCCGCGCTGGCCCGCATGCTTGCGGAACTGAACCCGGCGGCAGAAGTGGTGATGCGCGCAAGCGCGTCGGAAACGGGCGATATACTTTTCGCTCCAGCTATCTCGACTGATCTGACGCGCCGGCTCGGCCGCGTGCAGCGCGAGTTGGCGAGCGGGGCGGTATCTCCGGGCTTCGATTCGGCCACGTCCGCGGAACCCGCCACCGAATGCAATGGCGCGCGCGACGAAGGCAGTTACCGCACCTGGTCGAGAGACCCCGCGTCGCTCGCGCACCGCCGCGCCATGTCTTCCCTTGCTGCGCCTGACCGACCGGCCGCCTCACAGGACATCGTGTCGTTCTGCATGCAGATCGACGAGCCGATCGACTGGCAGGTGTTTACGATCTGGTTCACTATGCTGCTGAATCGTCACGGTGATAGGATCTTGCGCGTCAAAGGCCTGCTGTCGATCGCGGGCTGCGCTCAGCCGGCGGTGCTACACGCCGTACAGCATTTGGTCCATCCGGTGCTGCATCTTGAGGTGTGGCCCGATGCCCGGAGGAGGTCGACGCTCGTCTTCATCACGGAGGGGCTCGCACGCGACATCGTCGAAGCGTCATATGCGCGGTTCCGTCAACACTTCGAAGAACCTGATCATTGAACACAGCCCGCACGAAACCGCCCCGCCCCCAGCCCGATCCCCCGACGCCTCATCCGGCATCCCCGGCGCCATACGACATAACAGGGGCATCGTCTGGACCGGCCCGCGCACCCGCGGTTCACCGGGGCAAGGTCGAACTACGTGTACTGGGCACTACGTCCACGCTGCAGGAACACATCCGCAAGCAGGCCGAGGAAGATCTGGGGATCCGGCTGCGCTTCATCGTCGACGACAGTTCGGCCGTCCAGCGTGCCGGCGTGATGCACCCTGAGAGCTACGAAATCTACGATCAGTGGTTTCATAGCATCGATTACCTGTGGCCCGCGCAGGCGCTTCAGCCGATCGACGTTGCGCGAATCAGGCACTGGCAAGAAGTCAATTCGCTGCCGCGCGCGAATAGCCTCGCGCGGCATAAGTGCGCAAGCGCGGGAAGCGTTCCGGTTGACCGCCTTTATGTACAGGCTGACGGCTCGCTCGCCCGCAAGGCATCCGATCGCATCAGCATGCTGCCGCTGACGCACAACGCGGACAGCTTCGTCTATCTCCAGGATGCATTGCCGCCGTCATTGGCGGCGACGCCGGAAAGCTGGGCGTGGCTGCTTGCACCGGAACTGGCCGGCCGCGTTGCGTTGCAGGCGGACGCCGCGATCGGGGCAATCGACGCCGCGCTCGCTGTCGAGGCCAGCGGTCTCATGCAGTTCGCGGACATTGGCAACCTGACGATCGAAGAAATCGACGCTCTGATCTCGACGCTGATCGGCTTCAAGCGGCGCGGCCACTTTGCCGGCTTTTGGTCGACTTTTGCAGACGCTGCGCAACTGATGATCGCCAACAAGGTTGTGATCCAAAGTGTCTGGTCGCCCGCGGCCGTCGAACTTCAGCGCGCCGGTCTGCACTTCCGGCTGGCCAGTCCCAAAGAGGGCTACCGCGCATGGTTCGGAGGGATGTCGCTGTCCCGTGTCGCGCATGGACGCGTACTCGACGCCGCATATGATTACCTCAACTGGTGGCTCGACGGCTGGGCTGGCGCGGCCATGGCGCGACAGGGGTTCTACATCTCGAACGCCGAGCGCTCGCGCGGCTATCTCGACGCGGCGGAATGGGCTTACTGGTACGATGGCAAGCCAGCAGAGTCCGAACTGCCGGGTCCGACCAGCAAGCACCTGATCGCCGCGGGTCAGCAACGCGATGGTGGCAACTATGTGTCGCGCATGGGCCGCATTGCGGTGTGGAACTCGGTGATGGACGAGCACAATTACCTGGTGCGTCGCTGGAATGAATTCAAGCAAGCCTGAAGCACAACAACCTGAAAGATGAAAAGACGCATACGCGCTCCGGCTTCGCTGCCGCCCTCGCTTGCGGAAACTGCGGTTGATGCCGACACCCGACTACGCTACCGCCTGATCCACGATCACTTGAAGAAGGCGATTGCGCTCGGACGCGTGTCTCCTGGACTGGTGTTAGTCGAGGGGCCGGTCGCAGAGATTTTCGGCACGAGCCGCGTGCCGGTGCGCAAGGCGTTTGAGATGCTGCATGCCGGCGGCCTGCTGCACACGTTCGACGGGCGCGGCTACCTGGTCGCACATCCCGACGGCAGCGTGGCGGAGCCGTTACGCGCACCGTTGTCCGAGGTGACGCTCGGCTTGGACGAGGCACCGGTTGCGCTAGCGCTGCCGTCGAACAGCGAGCGAATCTATCACGCGCTCGAAGCGGCGGTGTCGATCGGGATCGCATTCGGTCATTTCCGCATCGACGAGAGCGTAGCGGCGGAAGCATTCGGCGTGAGTCGCAGTACGGTACGTGAAGCGCTGAACCGACTTCGCGATCTCGGACTGATCGAGAAGTCCGCTTACTCGCACTGGCTTGCCGGTCCGCTGACCGCGCGAGCAGTAGCGCAGGACTATGAACTGCGCGTGTTGCTGGAGCCGGCCGCGCTTCGCGCCAGCCAGCCTTTGCTCGCCCACGATGTGCTCACCCATGCGTATGCCGAAATCGAGAGGTCGATCCGCGACCCGGATTCTATCGATGCGGACGGCTTGCAGCGGCTCGAGACCACACTGCACGTCGACTGCCTGCAGCATGCGCACAACAAGAAGCTACTGCGCACGATCGGGCATGCGCACATGCCGCTGACGGTGAATCATGCGTTCCATAACGCCTTCAATCTGCATCCCGACGTGGCGACGCTGACAGAACATCGCGCGGTATTGCGGCATCTGCTCGACAACGATGTCGACGCGGCAACAGCAGCGCTAAGCGCGCACCTGTATGCGGCGCAGGAACGCACGCTGAAGCGTTTGAAAGTGCTGGCGGTGCTACCCGAACCCGATTTGCCGAGGTACATGCAACGGATCGCGTGATTGAGCGGTGGATCACGTTTCTCAAGACCACTGCTTGACACCGATGACCAGTCCTTCTTGTTGTAGTCCTCAATAGCGAGCTAAGGGCCACGCTCGACGTGGTTGCCGTCACGCGCCACCGCGCCGCTCAGCCGTGCTACGAATCCAATGGTGACCTCTGCGATTGCCATTGCACGATGCCAGCGATGGCCGCCATTCCCGTTGCGAGGCCAGCGGCCAGCGCAAACATTTTTGTCTGATACCGCTGCATTCCGATCTCCTGATCAGTTGCGCCTTTTATGAGCTCTGATTTTGGTAAGACGTGTATTGCGAGTATTGCGAAAATCACTGGCGAGGCGTGTCCGTTATCCGCGGCGCGCGTTTTTCGCCCGTAATAACGCAAGCAAGCGGGCTTGCTCGTTCCCGACGATGGTCAAGGCTTCGTCCACGCCCATGCCGGGTTTGGCGAGCTGCATGTCGGCGCGCGAGGCGAGTGCGGCATGCACCGAGATGCGCGCGGACAAGTCGGTCTCCACGCAACTGCCGCCCAGATAAGCGCCGACGCCGTGTGCCTTGCACAACAGCACGGCTTCGAACGAATGCGTCACGCTGCCCACGTCAGGCATCTTGATCTGGACTATATCGGCTGCGCCGCTCTTGCAGAAGCGTTCGACGTCGGCCAGCGTGTCGCACCATTCGTCGGCGACGATCTTTGCGTTGCATCCCAATGCATTGAGGTGATGCCGGATCTGCAGGAAACCCTCAATCTGGTTGTCAGTGCTGCCATAGTCGGCGGGCGATTCAATATGGAGTTGATAAGGCGCCACCGACTCCGCGACACGTGCGATGTACTCGGCGATCTTCAACGGATCATCATGGAATTCGATACCTGCGTTGCCGTACAGATCGAAGTGCAAGGTCGGCTGATAGGCGGGGTCCGCTGCACCGTTGACTTGAGCCGCGACCCATTTGGCGTAGTCGGCGAAGAGGCGACCGTCCTGGCCGAATTTCGCGGGCGTGTTGATGAGACCATGCGGCAGGACATCGACGCGTTTCATGACCATCTTCTGCACGTTCACCTTGCGTTCGTCGCCGCTCTGCGCATAGATGGGCACGGGTTCGGCAATGAGGAGCAGGTCGTAGGCATCGGCGAGCACCTCGGCAATTGTCAAGCGGCGGCGATGTGCATACGCGCCAAGCAACGCCTGACTGAGTCCGTATTGCACCGATGACGGCACGCTCGAGCCATCGGGCAACGGAGCGAATACGCGCGCGATGTCCTCACGCAGGTTGCTGAAATCGAGCGCGAGCAAACGCGGCTTCAAGGGTCCATCGAGCAGCGCCTGCGCACGGTCGCGATTGAACACCGGTTCGCGCCCGCCTGCCGCGGAGTACTGCACGGTCATCATGTCGCCCCACGCGACGAAGCTGTCGTCGAGCACGAGGCCGACGCCAAGCGCCTGACCCGGCACGCGGATGCGCGAGAAACCCGGCGTGACGGGTTCACCGGTGTAGTCGAAACCCACCTGCTGCGCGCCTGCGCGGATGGCGCGCTGGTCGTCGTAGAAAAAAGCGCCTAAGGTCGGTGCGGTGAGAATGTCAGCAATCATGTGTTCCTTTTGTCCATGGTTCGCCAGCGGCAGCATCGCGGGCATTGGGCTGGCCGGAGTATTCACCTCGACCAGACGCTCGCGCGCGAGCAGTTGCGGATGGGTCCATTCATCCCTCAAAGATCGAAATAGTAGAGGTCGCGATGACTGCCGACACAAGCGCGTCCGTCAGGCAAGATCCATCCGCGGAACATGCCGATAGTATTGAACGGCGCGGCGACTTCACCATCAGCACTGATGGCGATAACGCCGGCACCCACTCCCAGATCCTTAAACTCTCCCATGATCTTGTGTGCGGCGGCCTGCTGAACGTTTTCGCCGGCATGAGTCATGCGGCAGGCAATGTCGTGAGCCAATACATGACGGATGAAATATTCTCCCTGGCCAGTGCCGGACACCGCGCAGGCGCCATCGCGGGCATAAGTGCCAGAGCCGATCAGGGGACTGTCGCCGATGCGGCCAACCGGCTTGTTGGTGTACCCGCCTGTGGAGGTTGCCGCCGCCAGATGGCCGTGCTGGTCGAGTGCCACGGCACCGACCGTTCCATGTTTTTCCGCTTCTTTTGCGGCTTTGTACGTGCCTGCCAGTTGGTGGCGGCGCATGGCCTCGAGCGCTTCTACACGACGTGGCGTGGTGAAATAGTCGCCGTCAACGCAGGCGAGGCCATGTTGAAGGGCGTAACGGTCAGCACCGCTGCCGCCAAGCAACACGCTTTCGCCGGCATCCAGCAGACTTCGGGCCGCTAAAATCGGATTGCGGATCTGCCTCGCGCCGCAAACTGCGCCGGCTGCCGAAGTGCTGCCGCACATGATGGCGGCGTCAAGTTCGTGCTGTGCGTCGGCGTTGAGAGCCGCACCGAAACCGGCGTTGAACCACGGCGAGTCTTCCATCACCAGCACCGCAGCCTGAACCGCATCCAGTGCGGAGCCGGCGCGTTGCAACACGACCGCACCTGCCCGCAACGCTTGCTTCAGCGCATCGCGGGCCGCGTCCCATTCTTCTGCGGTCATCTCATGTTCGGCCATCACACCGCAACCACCGTGGATCGCCAGTGCCGGCGTGGATGAGTTTTTAGTCATATTGTTCTCTTGCACTCTGGTTAGTGTTTCGGGCTAATCTTTTCACGCCCAATGACAGGCGACTTTTTGCCCTGACGCTTTTAATGTCAGCACAGGCCGTTCAACCCGGCAGCGGTCCGTGACGTTAGGGCAGCGGGTATGAAAACGACAGCCGGCCGGGGGCGAAAGAGGGCTAGGCAATTCGCCGGTCAGGCTGACATTCTTGCCGCGTGTGGCAGGGTCGAGGCTCGGCGCAGCGCGCAATAGTGCTTGGGTATAGGGGTGCAGCGGAGTGCGATACAGCGTTTGCGTGTTGCCAACCTCGACAACTTCCCCAAGATACATCACCGCGACACGGTGCGAAATATGGCGTACCAGCCGTAGGTCGTGGGCGACGAACAGCACCGTCAGAGACAGCTTGTTCTGCAGGTCCAGCAACAGATTGACCACCTGCGCCTGCACCGAGACGTCCAGCGCCGACACCAACTCATCGGCGACCAGCACTTCCGGTTCAACCGCAAGCGCACGACTGATGCCAATGCGCTGGCGCTGTCCGCCGGAAAACTCATGCGGCAGTTTGTCTATGGCATCCGCCGGTAAGCGCACCAGGTCCATTAGCTCAAGGATCCTTGCAGGAATGGCATGCTTCGGACGCATGTCGTGCACCGACAGCGCTTCACTCAACATCTGGCCAACCGTCATGCGCGGGTTCAGCGAACCGTAGGGATCCTGAAATATCATCTGCACCTGGCGGTTGAAGTTGCGCCGGGCCTGACCAAGCAGTGTGGAAATGTCCTGCCCCTTGAAGCGTACCCGCCCGTCGGTGGTGCTTAGCAGGCCCACCAGCGCGCGCGCCAACGTGGACTTTCCACAGCCGGATTCGCCGACAATCCCCAGCGTTTCGCCACGGGCGATTTCCAGGCGCACGCCATTCAGTGCCTGTACAAACTGCTTCGGTTTTCCTTGCAGGCGCTGCATCTGCGATCGCTTTACGGGGAAATGCACCATCGCGTCTTCGACGCTGATGATCGGTATCTCGCGCGGCGTGATGGTCTCGCTCATCTCATACCTCTTCCGGCTGTCGTTGCTGCTGAATGTGCAGATGATGATGACAGGCAACCTGTTGATGTTCCGACAACGTCACCAGCTCCGGCAGCTGTTGCCGGCACACCGCGGTGCTGTGGATGCAGCGGGAGCTAAAGCTGCACCCTTGCGGTAAATCCAGCAGCGACGGCGGCGTACCTTCGATCGACAGCAGTGGCGTACCTTCGTCACCTGCCTGAGGCACCGAGGCGATCAGCCCCTGGGTATAAGGGTGATGTGGCTGGCGGAGAATCGCGTTGACCGGCCCGGTTTCGACAATGCGCCCGGCGTACATTACCGCTACGCGATCGCAGAGTTGCGCAACCACGCCCAGATCGTGCGTAACGAAAATAATGCCCATGCCCAGTTCATCGCGCAGATTGAGCAGCAGCTTCAGGATTTGCTCCTGGATGGTGACATCAAGCGCGGTGGTGGGTTCGTCCGCCAGCAGCAAGCGAGGATCGCCGGCCAGCGCAATGGCTATCATCACGCGCTGGCGCATGCCGCCAGAAAATTGATGCGGATAATCATCCAGCCGGCTTTCCGGCGCCGGAATCCCCACTTGGGTCAGAAGCTCTACAGCGCGCAGACGCCGCTGTTTGCGGTTCAGGTCGGTGTGCGCATGCAGGGTTTCCTCAATTTGCCTCCACACGGTCAGCACCGGGTTCAGGGCGATCATCGGCTCCTGGAAAATCATGGCGATCTCGCGACCACGTACCGAGCGCAGCGCGGAGGAGCTTAACGTAGAGAGTTCGCGTCCCTGCCATTTCACCGAGCCGGAGATTTCCGCAGACGGGGGCATCAGCTTGAGAAGCGAACGCAACGTCACGCTCTTGCCCGAGCCGGATTCGCCTACTAGTCCGAGGATCTCACCCTTTTCCAGCGTCAGGCTGACGTCCTGAATCGCACGCAACTCGCCACGCGATGTCTTGATGCGGGTATTCAGGCCGGTTACTTGCAACAGTGCGCCGTCGCTGTCTGATTGATTGTTCATCGATTCGATTCTAGTGATTGCCGGGACGTAACCATTCGGCCAGCGCATCGCCGATCAGGCTGAAGCCAAGGCCCGTCAGGACAATAGCCACTCCAGGGAAAATAGTGATCCACCAGGCGGTGTCCATGAAGTTCTTGCCCGATGAAATCAGCACGCCCCATTCCGCCGTCGGAGGCTGTGCGCCCAGACCGAGATAGCCCAGGCTGGACCCGAGCAGGATTGACAGCGCCATGTCGGTCATCCAGTACACCAGGGTGGTCGTGACCACGTTCGGCAACAGATGGCGAAAGATGATCCGCAGGTGGCTGTAGCCCATCACCTGTCCGGCGGCAACGTAATCCAGCCGCTTTTGTACGCTGACTTCACCGGCGATCAACCGGGCGTAAAACACCCAGTAGATGATCCCGACGGCGATGTACATGCTCTTCAGTCCAGGCCCGAGGATCGCGACGATAGCGATCACCAGCACTAGCAGCGGGAAAGTGATCACTGCGTCAACCACGCGCTGGAACAAGGTTTCAGCCATACCGCCGTAAAAACCGACCAGCAAGCCGGCCAGCGTACCGAACACCATCGGGAACAGCGTGGTGAACAAGGCGATCTGCAAATCGATCCGGTACGCATAGATCACGCGAGCAAAAATATCGCGGCCGAAATTATCGGTACCGAAGAGGTGCTGGGCGCTGGGGCCCTTGAGGATCGCGCGGTAGTCGAACTGCAGCGGATCATGAGGCGCGATCCATGCGGGGAAAAATGCCGCGGTCAGGCTGAACAGCAAAATCAACATGCCTAGCAGCGTGGGCCACGGCAGACGTTTGCGCCACGAACGAGTCAACGAACGGGAGAGAATAAGTGCTGTCATCTTGCCCTCCGCGGGTCGAGCGCGACCTGGACGATGTCGGTGACAAGGAAGATCAGGGAAACCAGTACCGACAGCACGATCACCAGACCCTGCACCATGGGGTAGTCACGGCTGAAAATGCTGTCGACCATCAACCGGCAAATTCCCGGTACGGCGAAGACGGTTTCGGTGATCACCGCACCGCCGATAATCGTGCCGATATTGAGGGCAAAAAGCGTCAGCGTCGGGATAAGCGCGTTACGCATAACGTGCCGCAGGAGGATCGTGCGGTTGCTCAGACCTTTGGCTCGGGCGAAGGTAACGTATTCGGCATCAAGTACTGCGATGATCGAGGCCCGGAGGTTGTTCATTAGTACGGCCGTCAGGCTCAGTGCCAGCGTCATCGACGGCAAAAAAAGGTGATAGACCCGATCACCGAATGTGTCGCCGTAACCGCCGACGGGAAACCAATGGAGACGAGCCGAGAAGATGGTCAGTAGTACGAGGCCAATGTAAAAAGGCGGCATGGAGAGTGTGACCTGAAAGGAGCCTCGAATGGCCATGTCAGTGGCACTGTTGCGCCGCAGGGCTGAGACAAACGCCAGCGGGATAGCCATTGCCAGTGCGAAAAATCCGGCCATTGCCGTGAGCATCAAGGTTACCGGCAGACGCTCGGCGATGACGGAGGTAACCGGTTCGTGCAGCGCAAAAGAGTCACCCAGATTGCGCGTTGCGACCTGACGGACAAAATAGAAAAACTGCACTGGCAGTGGTTTGTCGAGGCCTAGTTCTGCGTTAATGCGTGTTACATCAGAATCGGTGCTGCGATCGCCGATCATGGCGCTGGCCGGATCACCCGGCAACAGGCGCACGATGGTGAACGTCACCACCAGGATCACAAGCAGCGTTGGAACAATCAGCAATATTCGTTTAAGGATGTAGGCAAATTCGGGCACCTGGCCCTCCGGTCTTGCAGTAATAAACCGCGGGTTCAGCAAACTGGCGTCCATGCCCGGTGGGCACCGAGGCGCTTTGACGCGCCTCGTTTCCAGTGCTGGCCGTTATTTCTTTTGTAGCCAGGTGGTGGTGAAGATGTTGTTGCCCAGTGGGATCTGCACAAAATCGTGCACGTCTTTTTTCAGCGCGACCGGATACGAACTCTCATACAGCGGGATGGTCGGGCCCGTGCTGTTGTAGGTATCCTGAATTGTCTTGTAGTCGGCCGCACGTTTGACGGGATCCATCTCTTTCTGAGAGCGTTCAAACACCTGATCGACTACGTCATTCTTCCAGCCGGAATGCAACGCCTGAATATTCTTGGAGTAGGCAAAGTAGGCGGTGATTTCGTTCGGATCGGCAATGTCGTCGGTCCACGGAGACAGGCGCATGCTGAAGTCGCCTTTGCGATAACGGTCGGTGCGCGTGGCGTTATCGACCTGATTGATCGTGAGTTTGACACCGATTTGCGACCACATCTGTTGCAGCGCAGTGGCGATGCTGATGTCGTCTTCGTTACCCGCGAGGATCATCATGCTGGTGCTGAAACCGGAGCCGAACCCGGCCTCCTTCATCAGCGCGTTAGCTTTCGCCACATCGACCGGATACAGTGGCTTGGCGCCGGAGTTCAGCGGCGTAGAGGTCGACATGAACGAGCTCATCGGTTTACCGATGCCATACGTGACCAGCTGCATCACGCCGTCTTTGTCTGTGGCGTAGTTCAGTGCTTCACGCACTTTCGGGTTGGCCAGGGGATTTGGTTTGCCGTCGATTTCCGGACGCACGTTCATGCTGGAATATTCAACGCGCGTTGAAGGGAACAACATCATATTCAGCGCCGGGTTGCCTTTCAGCTCGTTGACGCGGGAATAGGGAATGAACTCGGCGCCGTCGAGTTCACCGGATTGCAGTTTCAGGATGCGGGTGGCGTCGTCGGGCACGATTTCGAATTTGATGCTGTCGAGGTAGGGCAACGCCTTGCCATCGGCTCCTTTGCGCCAGTAATACGGGTTGCGCACCAGCGTCATGGTGGAATTATGTTGCCAGGACTTGAGCATGAACGGCCCGGAGCCAACCGGATGTTCGGCAAACGCCGTGGCTTTCTCGCTATCGGTCGCGCCCGGTGCAGCCTCAAAGGTCTTTTTAGGCATGATGGCCGTGTTAAAGACAGTCAGGGCGCTGAGGATCGCCGGGTCAGGGTGGGAGAGTTGAAGCACGACAGTTTGCGGGTCTTTTACCTCGACGCTACTGATTGCGCTGACCATGAATTGCCAGACTCCGTTGCCCGGTTTGCTGGCGCGCTCCAATGACCATTTCACGTCCTCTGCGGTAATGGGCGAACCGTCTGAAAACTTGATGCCCGGGCGCAGAGTCAGGGTCACGCTCTTACCGTCATCGGCCACTTTCCATGCGGTCGCCAGCCCAGCCTCAATGCCTTTGCCGTTGCGGGTGGGCAGCAGCAAGGTGTCATACAGGTTGGAAAGGATCCAGATGTCGTTGTTGCTGTCATTCAACACCGGCTCGAGGAAAATGCTGTCGGCATACCGGCCGTAGACCAGCGTTCCCCCGCGTTGCACGGCGTCGGCAGCGTGTGCGCATGCCGCGCTCAACGCGCCTGCCGCCAGTAAAGCCAGCAGGGTTGTTTTATGTAATGCCTTCATTGCAATGCCTCTCTAATCGTCAGAAAAAAGTGCTCGCCAGGAAAGTTTTTTAGTGGTCCCGAAGTCGGTAGAAATCGCTCGGTGTTTCGTGTCGCCACCATGATCCGTTCTAGTGTAACGGTACAATATCTAGGTGAAAGATCGCAAACAGACAATATTCCGCGCGTGAAGATCCGTTGTAAGCTTTGTACAAAAAGGGTGTCGGATATTTAAACCGTTTTATGTAGCACACTCTTGCGTTACCATAAAAACGACAGTATCGTACTAACAAGATAGTACGGATGAAAAGGCAAACCAAGTTATGGAATTTCATCTGGACCGCAGTTCTGCGCTACCGCTCGGAATGCAGCTTCGCGGGCTGATTGAATATGCGATCACATTCGAAGCGCTGAAGCCGGGCGAGAAACTGCCGTCAGTGAGGGAAATGGCTGAATTGGTCGGCGTTGCGCCAATGACCGTTGCACAGGTTTACCGGGAATTAAAGGAAGCCGAACTGATCTACAGCAAGCCCGGTTCGGGAACCTTTATTGCCGATGCGAAAGACGCGTTGACCATCCGCCCACAGGACTACGGTCTGTTGCATCAGCGGGTGGATGAGTTGATCGACTGCGGTATTACGATGGCGCTCACCGCGCAGGAGTTGGGCGCGCTGGTCAGCAGCCGCTTCAGCGACCGTCAGCGGCAGCGACGCAGAAAGCGTGTGTTTTTGATCGGAAATTTTATTGATTCCGCGCGTGATTACGCCGAAAGCGTAGCCGAAACGCTTGGAGAAACTGCCAGCGTCGAAGCTACGACAATCGTCGATCTGAGGGACGATCAGACACTCCGCCAGAGGATGGCGGACGCGGACTTGCTGCTGACCTTTGCTCACCGCCGTCGTGAAGTCAGCCAGTTGTTGCCCGGCCAGCGCGTGTTGAATATCAGTTTTATTCCATCGGAAAACACGCGACGCGCACTCGCGTCGCTTGATCCGTTGGCCCGGGTACTCGTTGTTTCGATATTTCCGGAATTTACCGCGCTGATGAAAAACGGCGTGCACCGTTTTGCGCCGCACGTGGACCAGATCACGGTCATGCAGCGCGACGATCCGGCGCTCGAGGCGCAACTGAAAAATACCGACACGCTGGTGTACGCCACTGGCGCCGAGGCACTGGCTGCGCAGCTTCAACCGGGTCAGCAGGCTTTTGAATACCGCCACATTCCTGATGCGGGCGATATACAGCGGGTGGTGTTGCCGCTACTGCAGCAGGGCATCCATAACGCGTCTGACACTAAGGAATCCAATGAAAATAAGTGAAATGAACTGGCAACAGCTGGAACATTACCTGTTGGCCGATGACCGTGCCATTGTGCCTTTGGGCAGCACCGAACAGCACGCGTTCTTGAGCCTGTCGGTCGACTCGATTCTGGCGGAGAAGGTCGCTGTCGACGCTGCCCGACTCTGCAATGTTCCGGTGTTCCCTGTCATGCCCTTTGGCATGACGCCAACTTTCTGTGATTACCCCGGCACCATCAGCCTAAGCATGCAGACGTATGTCGGTTTGTTATACGACATTCTCAACAGCCTGAAACGCCAGGGGTTTCGCCGTATTTTGCTGGTGAACGGCCATGGTGGAAATTCGCCGGCGCAGAACATCATCAGTGAATGGATGGTGAATAACCGCGAAGTCAGCGTGCAACTGTACAACTGGTGGAACGCGCCGTTGACGTGGGAAAAAGTGATCGCGACCGATGCCGTGGCCTCACACGCTTCGTGGATGGAAAACTTCGCGTGGACGCGGCTCGATAACGTAACCCAGCCGGATGTCCGAAAGCAGATGATCAGTCTGGCGGAGCTGCGCAAGATGAACCCGGCGCAGGCGCGCCAGTATCTTGGCGACGGCAACTATGGCGGTAGCTATCAGCGCCCCGATGACGACATGCAGGCCATCTGGGACACGGCCGTGAGCGAACTCCGCGACACGATCGAATCACTTTAAGCAATCTGCACTTTGAGTCCAAGCCATGTCAGAAAAGTTCTCTGCTTTAGCATCAGATGAAAATAACCGCGCGCCATGGATCATCTGGGGTGCGGGGGCGATTGGCGGTGCGATTGGCGCGGCCTTCATCAAGGCAGGCGAAGAGGTCATTTTCGTCGATAACGTCGCTGCACATGTCGAGGCGATAAACCGTGATGGACTCCGAATCACTGGCCCGATGGGCGATCAGCGCGTCAGGGCGCGAGCATTCTTGCCTGAAGAGATGGCGAAGGCATTTAGCGGGAAACTCGGCGCCGTATTGCTGGCAGTCAAATCTCATCACACACCGGCCGCCATGCGGGATATAACGCCGTTGCTTGCGCCGCAGGGTTATGTGGTGTCCATGCAAAACGGTCTCAACGAAAGTACCATCGCTGAATTTATCGGCGATGAACGTACGGTCGGCGCTTTTCTTAACTTCGGTGCTGACTTCCTCGAGCCGGGGATTATCCATCTTGGTGGCCGCGGTGCGGTGGTGATAGGTGAACTGGATGGCGTGACCCGTCCCCGTACAGAGGCGCTTTTCCACCTGCTGCAACAGTTCGAAGCCGATGCGATCCTGACGCCGAATATCTGGGGATACCTGTGGGCCAAGATGATTTATGGCGCATTGCTGTTCGCCACCGCGCTGAGTAACGACAGCATTGCCGATGTCCTGGACAGGGCGCAATGCCGTCCGGTGCTGACACGACTGGCGCAGGAAATTGGCTCGGTCGCGTCCGCCAAGGGAATCACTTTGCAGGGTTTTGACGGGTTTGATCCACGGGCCTTCTTGCCTGACGCGACAGCGAAACAAACCACGAAATCCTTCGATGACATGGTGGCGCATAACCGCCGCTCTGCAAAATCCCACTCGGGTATCTGGCGTGACCTGGCAGTACGGAAACGGCAAACGGAAGTGGACGCTCAAGTTGCTCCGGCCATTGCTATCGGGACAGCTTACGGTATTGCCATGCCGCTGACCACGCAGCTGGTTTCGCTTATTCACCAAATCGAACAAGGCCTGTTGCCGCAAACACTCGGCACACTGGCGTTGCTTGGAGGAACAGCCAATGCTTGACGCCTTTGATTTCTCACGTCGCCGGGTATTGGTGACCGGTGCCGCGCAGGGTTTTGGCCGCGCCATTTGCTTGGCGTTCGCCCAGCGGGGCGCTCAGGTGGTCGCTTGCGATATCCAACTCGCGGGGGCGCAGGAAACAGCCGAACTATGCGGCGCGGGCTGCCGTGCATTTCATCTGGACGTCAGTGACGGCAAAGCAGTTGCCGCTCTTTTTGCACAGCTCGGCGCCGAAAACTGTGCGATCGACACGCTGGTGAATAACGCGGGTGGAGTAGTGGGCCAGCAAGGTCAGCCGCTGGAGCAAGTGACATTCGAGCAGTGGCACGCGATTGTGGACGTCAATCTGACCGGCGCGTTCCTGATGTCGCAGGCTGCCGTCAGTTCGATGAAGGAACAGAATTTTGGCCGCATTATCAACATCTCCAGCCGGGCGGGCCTTGACGTCAGCCTGACCGGCATTCAGGCCTATGCGAGCGCCAAAGCGGGACAAATCGGGCTAACCCGGCAACTGGCGCATGAACTTGGCCCATGGAACATTACCGTCAATAACGTTGCCCCCGGCTTCATCCGCAGCAATCCCTCGACTGAACGGCAATGGGACGCAATGGGCGCAGAAGGGCAGCAACAATTGATCCATCGTATTGCATTAAAACGGCTCGGCGCACCAGATGATATCGCCCATGCGGTTCTCTTTTTTGCCTCCGATTGGGCGAACTGGGTGAGCGGCCAGATATTGAGCGTTGATGGGGGAAAATAGGGCTCTCGCGCCGGACCAACGCCGGCCGATCGATGTGATTGAGAGCGGTGAAGGGATGGTAGTGCTCAAGACTTTGCTCGTGCGCATGGGTTACGGCATATATCTGTGATCTGCGTCCAGCATATGAATCCAAAGCAATTGGTACGACGGTGTCCAACGCGACGGCATGAGGGTATGAAAAAGCAGCTCCCGCGTCAGAAACGAAATTTCTGTCATTTACCATTAAGCCAGCGAGCTGCAGCCTCTGCTGTGTCTTCGGGGCGAGTATTGAACGCGATGGACGCATTGGGAGCGCATTTGTGAGCAGTATTGACGAGTGCCTCAAAGAGCAACAAGCTTTTTGGGGGAATTCGTATCCCGCCGCCGATCACAACACAATCGTAAGTCGAGGTTGTCAATTGGCGCTCAAGTGCACTGGGCGCGGTTTCATCTGGTTTCACCAGGCAGAGATCGGCACGCCATCCATGTGCCTCCATTTGCTGCATGCCCACTGAGATCCCGGCATCGATCTTCGCGGCGTCGAACCCCGGTGGTAACGCGGGGTCCGAGAAGTCGACCGTTTCAGGCTCCTGGCCGACGAACAGCACCCGCTTTAAACCATGTATTTCGCTCATTGCTTTCTCCTGAATCGGTGATTTTCCTGCAATCGCGCCGCGGGTTGTGACCTCGAAAACGACGCAGGCGATAAGGATCACGTGCAAGCCACCCTTGCGCCGGAACAGCAGCATCAGCCCCCGATAATAGCCGATCAATCCGGAGTGGCGATCCCTATGCCGGACTGCTTCACGTAGATGTTCCAGATACTCGTCGAACGATGTTTCCCAGTCCTTCACTTCCTCATGCAAAGGATGAAGAAATTCCTATAATGGCATGAACTCTATGACACAGCAGAACTAAGGCGATGTAAGACTCGCACGCCTTTCAAACCATACCGGCCATGCAAAGCGCCAATGCATCATCCCACGCAGGGGCTTCCAGACCAAACGCCGTGGCCAACTTGTGATTCGACATTCTGGAGTTTGCCGGCCGCTCTGCGGGTGTCGGGTAGGACGCCGTCAGGATTGGCTTCACTAAAGGTTTCTTTTCAAGCTGCGAGCGTTCGAAGATGGCTTGAGCAAAACCGCACCACGAGGTCGCACCGGAAGCGCTCAGATGATAGACCCCCGAGTACTGCATCCACCAGTCCTGTTCACCTTTCAAAGCCTGCGACAGCACGCTCGATGTCATGGCAGAAATCGTTGCGGACCAGGTCGGTGCGCCAACCTGATCCGCGACTACGTTCAACTCATCGCGCTCAGCGCCCAGGCGAAGCATGGTCGTCAGGAAATTTTTGCCGCGAGCGCCATATACCCAGCTCGTTCGGAAAATAAGATGCGCGCAACCCGACGCGGCAATCGCTTGTTCTCCGGCATGTTTGCTCTTGCCGTATACGCTGCTGGGGTTCGGAATATCGTCTTCAACATAAGAGCCGTCTTTCGTGCCATCGAAGACGTAGTCGGAGGAATAGTGAATGAGGGTGGCGTCAAGACGCCGGGCTTCCTCCCCCAAAACGCCCGGCGCTTCCGCGTTAATGCGTTTGGCCAGATCCGCTTCGCTCTGCGCGCGGTCAACTGCGGTGTAGGCAGCCGGATTCACAATCAGCGCTGGCTTCACTTCGCGAACAATGCGCCGTATCTGGTCAAGATCGGCCAGGTCCATCTTGCTGCGATCAAACGCTACAACACGGCCAAGCCCTTGCAGGCTGCGTGCCAGTTCGAACCCGACTTGACCATTGACGCCGGTCAGCAGGATGGTTTGTCTTCCGCTGTCTTTCATCCGATGATCCTCACATAAAGTGTTCGGCATCCACGAGGCGTTTGCCGGCTGCGTCCTTGGCGGCGAGCAGCGGTTCCAAGTCGATTGGCCATTCAATTCCAATCTCCGGATCGCTCCAACGAATGGTGCGCTCATGCACGGGATGCCAATAGTCGGTCGTCTTATAGAGAAATTGCGCAGACTCGGACAACACCACAAATCCGTGTGCAAAACCCGGCGGCACCCAAACCTGCCGATGGTTCTCCGCCGACAGGTTTACACCGACCCACTTGCCGAAGTTCGGCGAACGTCTGCGGATATCGACGGCGACATCGAACACTTCGCCTTCCACCACACGCACCAGCTTTCCCTGCGCATGTTCAATCTGGTAGTGCAACCCGCGCAATACGCCGCGTGCCGAACGCGAGTGGTTGTCCTGCACGAACGCAACGCCCGTCTCCACTTGCTCGGAAAATTCACGCGCATTGAAGCTTTCGTGGAAAAGGCCACGCGCATCGCCGAAGACTTTCGGTTCAATGATCTTGACCTCGGGCAGTGCCGTAGCGGTTACCTGGATGGCCATGCGACTTGATCCGCGGAAAGGTTGAGTAAATATTGGCCGTACGCGTTCTTGGCGAGCGGCTTAGCGAGCTTGAGCAATTGCTCGTCGTCGATCCATCGACGCCGGTAGGCAATTTCTTCCGGGCAAGCAACCACTAAGCCTTGCCGTTTCTGAAGCGTCGCAATGAAGGTCGCTGCTTCGATCAGCGAATCATGCGTACCGGTATCGAGCCATGCGAAACCGCGGCCCATGATTTCGACATCGAGCTTTTCCCGCTTGAGATAATACGAGTTGATATCGGTGATCTCAAGCTCGCCGCGTAACGACGGTTTGATATCGGCGGCAATATCGCAGACGGTGTTGTCGTAGAAATACAAACCCGTTACTGCATAATTCGAGCGCGGCTCAAGCGGTTTTTCTTCAATCGACAACGCACGGAAGTTCGTATCGAACTCCACCACGCCGTAACGTTCCGGATCGTTCACGTGGTAAGCGAAGACGGTTGCGCCTTGCGTGCGTGAGTTCGCGCGTTCCAGATGCTTGAGCAGATCGTGGCCGTAGAAAATGTTGTCGCCGAGAATCAGCGACGACAGGTCATTGCCGATAAAGTCGCGCCCGATGATGAACGCTTGCGCCAAACCATCGGGCGACGGCTGCACGGCATACTGAATATTCATGCCCCACTGGCTGCCGTCGCCGAGCATTGCTTCGAAACGCGGCGTGTCCTGCGGCGTCGAGATGACAAGCACATCGCGAATACCGGCAATCATTAGCGTCGACAGTGGATAGTAGATCATCGGCTTGTCGTACACGGGCAGCAATTGCTTCGATACCACATGCGTTATCGGATACAGCCGCGTGCCAGAACCGCCGGCGAGAATCAAACCTTTCCGCCCCATTTTTGTGGTCCCCTAATAATGTTCTGGTGTCACAGCACGCTGTGCGTAGTTGGTCTCAACCCACGTCCGGTATTCGCCGGATGCGACTTCATCGGACCATGCCTGATTGTCGAGATACCACTGGACCGTCCTGGCCAATCCGGTTTCAAACGTCTCGACCGGTCTCCAGCCAAGTTCACGCTCGAGCTTGCGTGCATCGATCGCATAGCGGCGGTCGTGCCCCGGGCGATCCTTGACGCTGATGATCTGGCTGCGATACGAACCGCTCACCTTAGGCCTAAGCTGGTCGAGCAGATCGCATAGCGTATGCACGACATCGAGGTTCTTTTTCTCGTTCCAGCCGCCGACGTTGTACGTTTCGCCAGGCTTGCCGCGCTGAAGCACTTCGCGAATCGCGCTGCAATGGTCGCCGACATACAGCCAGTCGCGCACGTTCTGGCCATCGCCATAGACGGGTAGGGGTTTGCCTGCGAGCGCGTTCGCGATCATCAGCGGGATCAGCTTCTCCGGGAACTGGTACGGACCGTAGTTGTTGGAGCAGTTAGTGGTGAGGGTCTCCAAACCGTACGTATGGTGATAGGCACGAACCAGATGATCCGATCCGGCTTTCGTCGCGGCATATGGGCTGTTCGGTGCGTAGGGCGTAGTTTCGGAGAACTGCGGATCGGTGGCCGATAGCGAGCCGTACACTTCGTCTGTCGAAACATGCAGGAAGCGGAACTTGGCTTTGCTTGCCTCGCTGAGGGTTTGCAGATAACAACGCACGGCTTCGAGCAACGTGAATGTTCCCACGAGATTGGTCTGCACGAAATCCGCCGGGCCATGGATTGACCGGTCGACGTGACTTTCCGCTGCGAAATGGAGCACCGCACGTGGCGTGTGCTGCTTCAGCAAACCGTCGAGCGCGGTCCGGTCGCAAATATCAACTTGAGAGAAGACGTGCCCGGGGTGGTCCCGCAGCGGCGACAGCGTTTGCAGATTGCCCGCGTAAGTCAGGTTGTCTACATTCAGAACGGGCTCGTCCGATGTCCGCAGCCAGTCAAGAATGAAGTTCGCTCCAATAAAACCAGCACCGCCCGTGACCAGGATCATTTGACGTCTTCCAAGTAGTGAATGGTCGGCAAGCTGACCGGATTGTTCGAAGCGGAACCACGCGTGAGTTCATTTAACGGATCGATGCACCGACGGCGGCACTGACCGGCTTGCCGGCAAGATCTTGCGTATCTACCTCGACGGTTGTGGAGAGTCCCACTCGCAACGGATGCTCGGCCAGTTCCGCGGGATCCAGCAGCACGAGTACCGGGACACGCTGCACGACCTTGATCCAGTTTCCGGCTGCGTTCTCGGGGGGCAGCATCGAAAAGGCGCTGCCTGTTCCCGGTGACAACCCGCCGATCCGGCCGTGAAACTTGACACTCGAACCATAGAGATCCGAGACGATCGTTGCGGGCTGACCGATCCGCAAATTACGGACTTGTCCCTCCTTGAAGTTTGCCTGTATCCATAGGTGCTTGAGCGGCACGACCGTCATGAGCTGGATACCCGCGTTGACCGGTTGCCCGATCTCGACCGAGCGCTGGGCGATGCTGCCTTCGACCGGTGCAACAATCACGGTACGCGCCACCGCAACCTGTGCAAGCTTTACTTGCTGCTCTGCCTGGACCACGGCGGGATCGTCTTCTAGCGGCCCTGAACCGCTCATCGCGAGGCCGCTGGCTAACTGACTTTGCGCCGAGGCAAGGTTCGCCCGTGCGAGCGCGACGGATTCTGTCGCGCGTGCAAATTCTTCCGTCGATACCACTTCAACGCTCGCCCCGGAACGGGCCTTGAGCATCTGTTCGGCAAGCTTCAGTTCGGCCGTGCGGGCGTCGACGGCGGCCGCGTACATCGCGTTCGAATAGCTCGCGCTGCGCGCCTGCCGCTTCACCTGGACGAGGCGTGCTTGCGCCTGGGTCAGTGCGGCTTGTGCGTCGGTATCGTCGAGTAGCACGAGCACTTGCCCCGCCTTCACGTATTGAGTATTGCCGACAGTGACTTCGCGCACAGTGCCGGCAGCGTGAGCGGCGATCGGCACGACATTACCGCCGACATACGCATTGTCGGTTTCCTCCACATAGCGGCCGACAGTCCACCAGTGCACGCCCGCAGCTAGCGCGAGCAACAGCGCTATACCGAAGAGCAGCATGAACAGCCGGTTGCGGCGCGCGACTTTTTTCGGGTGCGGCGCCACGGTCGACGTTCGATCGTCAAGCAGGTTTTCTGTACTCATGCGTTAGCTGGACGAAGGAGGGATGGGAGGCGAGCTTTCTCGGGATGTCCGGCCGGCGGAATCGGTCGACGAAGACTTGGTTTGTCGCGCGGGCATCGCTTCGAAGCCACCACCCAATGAGCGGATCAGCGCGACTTTTGCGTCGCGCCGGCGTGTCGTGAGGTCGATGAGACGAAGCCGTTCGTCGAACAGTGCGTTCTGTTGCTGGAGCACGTCGGTCTGGCGCACAAGGCCGCGACGATGCTGGTCCGCAGCGACTGACGCCAGGTGCTCACGCGCGCTCACGACTTCCTGCTGCTCTGCAATAAGTGCGGCAGTGCTGCGTGTTGCCAGGATGGACCGGGCGACGTCGGTCAGCGCTTCATTGAGTGTGCGGTTGTAGAGCGCGATCATTTCGTCTGCTTGCGCATAGTCGCCGTCGAGCTGGGCATGCAGGCGGCCACGCTCGAAGATCGGCAGGGTGACGGCGGGTCCTAGTGCAAAGAATGCCGATGCGCTGGAGAACAGTGAACCGATAGATAGCGACGACAATCCGCCCGCCGCCGACAGATTGATGTTCGGATAAAAGGACGCACGTGTCACAGCGATCTTCGCCGTCGCAGCTTCAACACGTAGCCGGGCGGCGACTATATCCGGGCGGCGTCCCAGCAGGTCGAGCGGCAGGTTCGGCGGCAGGGCGGCTTCTTCGTTGGCGCTCGCCAGCGTTGGCCGCTGCAAGGCTAGACCCCGTTGCGGACCTGCGCCAACCAGGATGCCGATCTGCAATTGCGTCTGCCTGATTGCATCGTCGATCTGCTGCGCTTGCGCCTGCAACATGGCCTGCTCTATGCGCGTAGCCTGGATGTCGTAGGTGTTGTCCATGCCTCTCGTCTGGCGCTCGCGCCGGATAGCGTCGAGTTGACCCGCTACGCGACGCTTCGCGTCGATGAGATCGCGGCGTTCATAGTCTCCAGCCAGCCGTCCATACAACGTGACCAGCGACGTCACGATCGTGAGTTGGGCCTGTTGCGCGTTGACGCGTGCGGCGTCGCGCGAAGACAGAAGCGAACGTGTGAGCGCTTCGTTCTTTCCCCACAAATCGAGCTCATAGTTCGCACCGACGATCGCGCTCCCAGGCGACACCCAAGGATCGCTGAAGAGGTTGATCGGGACGGTGGTGCCCTGCACATCGACGCTTGCCGCTCCGTTGATTTCCGGCATGCGGGCTTTGTAGGCGGATAGCATGGCCGTGCCTGTCAGACCCTCGCTCGCACCGAACTGGTCCAGTTGGGACTGGGCCTGCGCGATCCGCGCGCTTGCTATGTGGATGTCGGGATTGTCCGAGCACGCTTCAGCGACGAGCGTATCCAGTTGACTGTCGTGCAACGATGCAACCCAGTCAGCTTGTGGCCATGAGCCGTTGGCGTCCGCTGCTGCGGGCGGAAGCAGTTCGGCCGGCGGCGAACGCATGGCGAGCTCGTTACGTGGTGTCGTGTCCGCACAACCGCTCGATAGAGCGATGAGCGAACCGAGCGCAACCACGCCGATGGGTTTGCAAACCCGCGCGAAGTGAATAGCGTTGACCCTCATCCTCATCCTTAGCCGCGCGCGATGCGTGCGGCGAGGCGCGGCCGCGTAGTTTCCAGCGGGCCGAGTCGTCCCAGCAGCCCGTCGATCAGACCGCAGCCGACACTCGATAGCTTCGCGCGTTTGTCCGACTCGAACAGCGAGATCTGCAAGACCTGCAGGAGCGTAATGAAATTAGGCACGAGGGCGACCGGAAAGGATTGAAAATACTTAAGGCTCAGGTGCATGCCATTGCGCGCCATGTAGTACCGGCGCATGGGCGGGTGATTCATCGACGTGATGCGCAGTGGTCCCAGCCGATGTTCCCGCTTGTTGCCAATCCGATGCGAGAGCACGAGCCTCGATTCGACATAAAACTGCACGCCGCGCACCAGCGCGCGCATCGAATAGTCGGTGTCCACATGATCGATGAAGAGGGCCTCGGTGAAGGATCCTAGTCGTTCATAAGCGAGCCGCGAGATGACAGAACCCGACGATATAAGGAACGAGCAGGGCTGCAAGGCAGCGCCTTCAGGGAAGATCAGCGTGCGCACGTAAAAGCCATTGCTGTAGAGCTGCGGCAGGAAGCGCCGGACGTTCTCGTCGTAGATTCTTGGACCGATGGCGAAGGCACGTGCGCCGAGCGCGGCGCACGAGGCACGCATCACCGGAAAATAATCGGCGCTCGTGTGCGAGTCCTGATCGAACAGTACAACTGCATCGAGACCTTGCGCGAACAGTCGCGCCAGCCCGCGGTTATAGGCCCCCGCAATCCCGCCGCGATTGCCGTTGAACTCATAGTCGATGCCGTGATCGCCAAGTAGACCGACGTTGACGGTGTTGGCGGCCGGCGAGTTGTCGACGGCAAGCAACACGCCGCACCGTGCGCGCAGGTCAATCAGGTTGCGCAACTGCCCGGCCGTCGGTTTATAAAGCACCACCAGCGCGCCAAGCGCGGGCGCTTCACGGGCCGCTTTACTGTTCACGCTATCGGCTTTGAAAAGAATGACGTTGGTTGCGGACATGGGAAACGCCTCAGTGCCCGACCCGCGCGGCCGATATGCCGCGCCACGGTCTGGTAGTCCATATCAATACCGCCAGCGCCAGGCATACAAGGCTTGCAACGTAGAAAAGATCGTTGGTTGCCATCATGTATGCCTGCTGCTGTACGACCTGGCGGATGGCGGCAAGATTGCGGTCGCCCGCGAGTCCCATGTTCTGCAAGGCGCGGGCGAATTGCCCCGTGCCGAGAGACTCGTGCGTGACCGACTGCGCCAGCGTGCCGTAATGATGCGCGGCACGGTTATCCCACCACGTGACGCTTAATGCCGTGCCGAGTGCTGCCGACAAAGTCCGTAGAAAATTCGACATGCCCGATGCTGCAGCGAGTTTTTCATCGGAGATGCGCGACAGGGTCACCGCGCTGAGCGGGATGAAAAAGCACGGCAGGCCGATGCCTTGAATGAACGTCGGCGTGACGATCTGCCAGAACGACATGGTCAGCGTGAAATGTGTGTCCCAGTAGAGCACGGCGAAGAACACGAGAAATCCGAACGACGTGACGAAACGCGCGTCCAGCCGGTCAAGGAACACGCCGATTAGCAGGGAGAACACGAGGGCGAGGATGCCCAGCGGTGCGACTGCCATGCCTGCCTGCAAGGCCGTATAGCCCATCACGGTTTGCATCCAGAGCGGAAAGATCACGCCGATGACGGAGAAGCTGACCATGCCGAGGGAGATGACCCCGACGCCGAATGAAAACGCGCGATCGCGAAAGAGACTGAGGTCGATGACGGGATACGGCTCAGCGGACTCCCAGATCAGCAGCGACAACAGCGCGAGCGTGGCAATGATCGAGAGCGTGATGATCAGCGGCGAGTCGAACCAGCCGTGCTCGCGGCCAAGGTCCAAAACGCCCTGAAGCGCACCGACGCCGACCACGAGCAACGCTATGCCGATGAGGTCCTTGGGTGGTTGTTTCAGGCTGGGCGGGTCGCGCCGCAGGAGCGCCGTGCAGGCGGCGAACGCGAACAGTCCGATAGGGAGGTTGATGAAGAAGATCCAGGGCCAGGAAAACTGGTCGATGATCCAACCGCCCAGCACCGGCCCGAAGATGGGTGCGAGCAGCACGGTCATGGCCCATAACGCGAGTGCAAATACCCGTTTCTCCGGCGGAAAGGAGCGCAACAGGATGGCTTGGGAGAGCGGCACCATGGGGCCCGAGCAAAGGCCTTGCATTGCGCGGCACAGGACCAGCATTTCCAGGTTGCTCGCGATGCCGCACAGCAATGAGGTAAGCGTGAACAGCAGCACGGACCAGACGAACAGACGGGCGTCGCCGAAGCGCTGCGACAGCCAGCCGGTCAACGGCACGGCGATCGCTGCCGCCACCGAATACGAACTGATCACCCAGGTCGCCTGAGCATTCGAGACTGCGAGGCTCCCCGCAATGGACGGCACGGCAACGTTCGTCACGGTCGAATCGAGCACTTCGATAAACGTGGCGAGCGACAGTGCAAAGCTCAGAAAAGCCAGCCTCGCCCCGCGCAACGGCGCTACGCGGGGTCCGGCGCTTTCAGGGACATCGCTGCTCAAGGTGTTCATGGAGGCCGGGGCTGTTCACGTAGGGAAGGGCTGCGTATAAGGCCTTATGCGAGGCTTGGCGCGCTCTCAGGCCGCGCGTTGGGCACCGCGCCACGCAACGTCTTCGATATACCGTGCCGCTATATCGCACGCGTTGGGAGACCTGTCGAGATGCCGTCGCGCGTGAGCGCAATTCCGCGCGATCTGTGGGTCCTTGGTCACGTGCTTGATTGCCGCTGCGAGTGCTCGGCCGCTCGCGGGACCGTCGATGCGCAGTCCGCAACCGCTTTTCGACACGCGCTGCGCGTTGTCGAACTGATCGTGTGCAAACGGCGTAACCACTTGTGGAATACCCGCGGCGAATGCGAGCGCAGCCGTTCCTATGCCGCCGTGATGAACGATGGCCGCGCAGTGCGGCAACAGCGTGGACATTGGCACAAAATCGCGGGCTGTCAGGTTTGAATCTTTAGTCCACCGGGCGCGCGCGCCGCGGGAGAGCACGATTGCCCGTACCCCGGTGCGGCCCACGGCTTCATCGACCGCGTCGAGATACGCGTGCTGGTCGATCTGGGTCGAGCCCGGCGTGAAGACGACCGGCCGCGCTCCTGAACCGATAAACGCTTTTAATTCGTCATCGAGAGCGGCCGTCGACACATCGTTGAACAGCGGAAAGCCGGCCATGAAGTGATTGCGCGGCCAGTCCGGCTGAGGCTGGGCGAACCAGTCCGGAAACAGGCACAACACGCCGTCCGGCGAGTGCAGCCACTGGCCGAGGATGCGGGTTGCCGGCGGCAATCCGAGCGCCGCCCGCACGTCGTTTAGTGCGGGACCACAGGCCTTGTCAAGCACGCTCGTCTCGATAAGCGCAAGACACCTTGCCCGCACGGCGCGCGGCAGCCACATGGGCACAGTGAGGCGCTTATGCGTTGGCGGCGCGCTCGCGGAGAGCAGGGTGGAGGGCGAGACCTGCACAGATACATACGGCGTGCCGTGGACTTCTTGCATGAGCCGCGCGGCGAATGCCCAGAGCGAGCCGACAAGCACGGTGTCGGGTGTCGTGAGCGCAGCGAGTGCATTGAAGTGCGGACGAATGGACGGCGCGATCAGGTTCCACAGTGTCTTGAACGATGTGCGCGGATCCCACAGCGCAGGGTTCAACATGGCCTGCGCATACTCGTCCCACGTGCCGATCGGCACGAAGACAAAACCATTGTCTTCGGCCAGTTCAGCAAACTGAGGATGCGTGCAAAAGACGATGCGATGCCCGTGCTGGGCCAGCGTACGCGCAATGCCGATGAACGGATGGACGTCGCCCGCCGATCCGATCGCGGTGATGATGATCTGTGTCATTTGAATGTCTCGCTCGCTCAATACAGCCAAGGCACGAGCGCGCGAACTTCGCGGCGATAGGTGCGATATGGGTCTCCGAAGTAGTCCGAGAGCCATCGTTCTTCAACCCGCACCTTGTATGCGAGCGACGCGAAGATCAGCGCGAAGCCGATGATGCCGCGCGGTTCTCCGCAGACGAGCGCAGAACCTGCTATGGCCAGCAGACAACCGGAATAAATCGGATGGCGGACGAGGGCATAGGGCCCACTGCGCACGAGTTCGTGTCCGTCCTTCAGCGTGACCGACACGCTCCAGTTGGAGCCGAGATGGCGGCGTCCCCAAACCGAAAACAATAGCCCGGCGACAACTACGGCAAGACCGAGCCATTGCCGCACATCAAAGCTGACATCGGCGCTATTCCAGGAGGCCGAAGGGTCCGGCCAGACGACGAGCACGCAGCCCACGATAAGCGGAATGGACTGCAACGTACGCGAAAGCCGCGCTTCCCGCTTGACGGTCTGCTTGGCCCAGGACGAGGCTTTCGTCCAGTAAGCAAGCCACGCGGCCCAGGGTAACAAGATGGCAAACGAATGGTAAATGGTCATGTTCCGCTCCCGAGATCCAGGTTCATATCTGAACTCGCAAACGTTTGCGCAAACGCCGGAAGAACGGTTGCCTCGGCGCGCGGCTGCTCGCCAACCCGGCCAGTGCGGAAGAAATCGAGCAGTTCGTCGCGCATGGCCGCCGCTTGGGTTCGCCCTTCGAGTTCAAGGAAATGGCCGGTATTCGGCACGCTGACAAATTGCACGTTCGTGACATAACGTGCGAGTGTCCGGATATCCTGGGTGGTCGTGTATTCATCGAGTTCGCCATTCACGAACTTGATCCGGCTCTTTATATTCACGAGCTTATCAACATAACTTTCCGGCCGGAGTGCGAGGATCTGCTCGGCATGAAATGCGACTTGAGCGTGTTGTTCCTTGGGTATGCTCGTCAGATAGCGATAATTCAGGAGTTTCATGATGCGCGGCAAGTGCTTTCCGACTGTATCGTTAAGCAAATGGGCGGCTTGCAGGTACTCACCAACATTGAGATGATCGCGCGCACGGGTCACATAATCGACCATGGCGTCATTGAGAAACGGCGAGAATGAACCGATCACGGCACGTTCAACGCTCGTGTTTTCCTGTGATAACGCGAGAAGGGACGCCAGACCGCCCCATGAGACGGAATATAGGAATTTCGGCTGAAACCATCGAATAACGTGCAGGAGAATTTCGACCTCGTCGTCCTTGGTCAAGGTAATTTCTTGCGGATTGTGCTGTCGGGACTGGCCCGCGTAAGGCAGGTCGAAGCAGACGACATTATATCGTTCGCTCAAATACTTGATTGTTTGACCGAATGAAGCGGTGGTTGCCAGCGCACCATTGACCAGAATGACGTTGTCTCGTCCTTCCGCAGAGACGTGCTGCTCGGCCTGCACATAAAGTGAATTGGGCAAACGGACTACGGTCTTTCGGATAGACATAAAACCCCCGAACATGCTCGGAAAATGAATTATTATTGTTCTGGTCCACGGCTTCGCGAGGTATTTGCCGACGGCAAATACCCATTCCTGAAAAAGCGATTTGACTGGTCAGCAGGCATACTAAGCCTAGGCATAAGATATGGTATGAGGAATAAAAAAACAAATGGAAAATAAAAAATATTTGGATATTGCAGTTGTCATATTTCTTAAAGATTTGTAGTGTCCAGCAGCTTATTCGTTTAGAAAAAAGATCGGTCTTTAGAAAGACCGGTAAAAAGGGCGTATTGGAGTAAACGCGACTCTGACTCCACTGGCGAGCGATGCGAGTTCGCGGGACATCGCGGCATGTCCGAGATCTTTGCGCCGACAATCACTGGATGCCGGTTTGCTGGTCAATAGGCTGCACGCAGTGCTTCATTCGCGACCGCAAGCCGTGAAGCAATCGTCTTGACGAGAAAGCGATGAAACTGCTGCGCGGTTATGGGATCGTCCTGCTCGAGTGCAAGCAGCGTCTGAAGTGACAGGCGCCGGACACGCGTGGGCGCTTCGGCGAGCACATCAGCGCTGCGCCGATTCTGCGTGTACACCGCCATTTCGCCGACGACCGTACCGGGCCCGAACGAGCGCAGCCGGACCGATCGTCCGTCCGCAAGCGGGAGCGATACGGCGACACGCCCGCGCTCGACGATGTACAGGGCGTCACCCGGCTCGCCGCGAAGAAACAGCGCCTGCCGGGCGTTGAGATCGCGCACCTCCATGCATGCAGACAGCCTTTCCAGGGAGTGTGGCGTGAAATGCGCCGCGAGCATTGCGCGGAAATCGTCCTCTTCCTGAAGCGGGGCAAGGACACCCGGCGCAAGCAGCTTGTCTTCGATCCATTCCAGCCCAGCATCCAAGGTCGCGAACTCGTGTATCCGGAGATTGAGCGTACCGGTTTTCACAAGCAGCTCGCGCGAGCGCGGCGGCAATCCCGTCAATACCAAATCCGCGTCGATCGTTGCACAAAGCTGTCTGAGCTTAACGAAACTGACCGATACCGACGCGTCCATCCCGTTGGTGGCAGCGAAGTCGAGAACCACAAAACGGGCCGGCACGGGACCGCGCGTGGCTAGCCGTTCGCGCACGCGCTGCAGGATCGAATTGGCCGTGCCGAAGAACAGGAAACCTTGCAGGCACATCCCGCATACCTGCTTGCCGAGTTCGTGGAGTCGTTGGGTATCCTCAATGCTTCTCTCGACGGTCGATGTCCGGGTGCTGGCATCGAACTCCATGCGCACGCAACTGACCCGGCCATAGAGCAACGCGAACATCACGCACGCGGCGACGACGCCTGCCGCCACGCCAGTAACAACGCCATAGAGCGCGATGATGCCGAGAATGATCGGAACAAGGAGATATTCGTACCAGTTCAGCTTCCGGTATGCACCGACCAGCCACTGGATCAACAGGCGTAGCCCCATGAAGAGCTGAAGCCCGACCAGCACCGGCACGGGAAACAGCGCGACGAAGTCAGGCGAGACGACCAGCAGAAACAGGCATGCGAGGGACGCGAACACGCCGGCCATCCGGCTTGTCGCGCCCGCGCGCGAGTTGAGCATCGACCGGTTGAACGATTGATAGCCGACCATTCCACCCAGCATCCCGCTTGCAAGGTTGGCGATGCCCGCAGCCCGCATCTCGCGATTCAGGTCGACATCCTCGCCTGTCGCCGCGCCGATCGCAGTCGAGTTCATCAGGATCGCGATCGCCGACGCCGACGTGACCACGAGCGTCTCCGGCAAGTGCGCACCGATGGCCGCCCAATCAACGTTGCCATGCACGAGCGGTCCCGGCAGGTGAAACGCGGGAATCTGGCTCAAATGCAATCGCGCATGAGGAAGTAACAGTCCCATCTTGCGCGCGTCATCGATCGACAGGCCATCGATGTGCAGCAGCAAGTAGAAAAGCGCGACACCGAACACCAGTACAAGCGGCAGCGCGGCAGCGTGTTTCCAGCTGCGCATCAGGACCGTGATCAGCACCCCAACCAGCACGGCAGGCATCCAGGCGAGCCAGTGCAGATGCGTCAGGAACACCAGCGTGCGCCAGTGCAGCGGCTCGCCGGTCAGTACGCGAAACGCGCCCGACAGCAACAGGTAGCCCGTGCCGGCCAGGAATCCGCCTACAACAGGATAGGGCAGGAACTGCAACGAGCGGCTGCGCCTCGACGAACCAATCGCGTAAAGGATGATACCCGTCACCACTGAACATAGCGCGATGGCCATCAGCACGGTCAACAGGACGGTCTGCGTCGATCCGCCGTCCGCTCGCACGCTGCTGGCGACGCCTGCCGCGACGCCCGCGAGAAACGCTGTCGCATTGCTGTCGGGCCCCGCGATGTTCAGGCGCATCGAACTCATGAGCGCGATGACCAGCGCGGTCACCACGCAACTGACGAGCGCGGTGGGCACGCCCAGTTCGGCATAACGGGCAAGATCCGCACTGAAGATCATCGTGCCCAGGCTCATTGCATAGCAGAGCATGACGAGCGTCGATACTGCGCCGCCAGTCAGGTCGCCGAGCAGACCGGAGAGGCGGGAGCTGGTGCGAACGCCGGAGGCTGAACCGGTCGTGTCTGGCTTCACGGTACTCCCCGACGAATGCAGGTGGTCGTGCTTTGGACGTCGCTGGAAGAGCGACTTAGTATCCGCCGCGGGTTTCGGTCGTGTCAAATTGCTTACACTTGGCCGCGTGACGCCTACACTGTGTATTCACGGGCAAACGTCGGAACAGCGAACAGCCCGTGTGGGTTCGATACTGCAAAAACGTTCGGCGTCAATTCGTCTGATTTCTGGTCCGGCGGACAGATGCGTTCTGAGCAGCGAGGAGAACCGAGCCGCGTTCCGGCGTAACGAGGATCGCCGTTTCGGGAAACGGCTTTCGGTGACGGTCATGGATATTGAACGATGGCTGAGCCTGTTCGGGCTTGAGCAATACGCGCGCACATTTGCCGACAACGACGTCGACTTCGCGATGTTGCCCGGACTGACCGACGCGGATCTCAAGGAGCTCGGGGTTCATTCCCTTGGCCACCGCAAGCGCATGCTCTGTTCCATTTCCGAACTCGCCACGGCAGCGTCTTGCGCGACGCCGTCCGTGGTCGACGTGCAAGCGGATGAGCGCAGACAGGTCACCATTCTATTTGCTGACCTGTGCGGATTTACCGCGCTGTCGCAGTCGCTCGATCCGGAAGAATTGCGCGAAGTCGTGGGCCGCTATACCGCGCTTGTAGACGGGATCGTGCTCGCTTACGGCGGCACGATCGACAAGCACATCGGCGATGCCGTCATGGCGCTGTTCGGTGCTCCGCGCGCACACGATTCCGATACCGTGCGCGCGGCGCGGGCCGCGCTGGAAATTCACGATGCGCTGGCTCAGCTTGACGCGCAGGCATCGCGTCCTTTGCAGGCGCACGTGGGAATTGCCAGTGGTGAGGTTGTCGCGGGCGCGCTCGGACGTGCCGACGCGCAGGACTACACAGTGCACGGCGATCCGGTCAATCTCGCCGCGCGGCTCGTGGCAGCGGCCAAGACCGGTGAAACCCTGGTTTCCGACGGCGTCCGCCGCGCGCTCGGCGACTATGCAGTCTGCGACCCGGCCGGCGACATGCGCTTCAAGGGTATCGATACGCCGCTGCGAGTATGGCGGCTGCGCAGCATGGCGGGCGAGCCGTTGACTGCCAGCCGCGGTCATTTCGTCGGACGAAAGGCTGAACTCGAACAATTCCACGGGATTGTCCGCGCATGTCTCGCCGGGCCGGCAGGCCATGTCGTCTATATTCGTGGCGATGCGGGAATCGGCAAGACGCGGCTTGTCAACGAGATGCGCGGCGTCGCGCAGACGCAGGGATTTGAGATCCATCGCGGCCTCGTGCTGGATTTCGGGGTCGGCAGAGCTCAGGATCCGGTGCGAGCTGTCATTGGCAGCCTGCTCGGCCTGTCGCCCACCGCAGGTGGCGCCGAGTTAAGCATCGCCGTCGAGCGTGTCGTCTCGGCCGGCGTCGTCAAGCCTGAGCAGATCGTGTTCCTCCATGATCTTCTGGATCTGCCGCAATCCGGTGAGTGGCGGACCCTCTACGATGCGATGGCACACGGCGCGCGCAAACGCGGCAAGCAAGCGCTCATCGCGACGCTGACTGAAAATGCATGCCGGAATGGGCCGGTCATGATCGTCATGGAGGACCTCCATTGGGCCGACCCGCAGGTGCTCGACGACCTCGCGGCCTTCGCCTCGGGCGTTGCCAACGGCGCGGGCCTGCTCGTAATGACATCGCGCGTGGAAGGAGATCCACTCGACGCCGCTTGGCGAACGCGCTGTCGCGGTACGCCGTTTGCCACCCTCGATCTCGGGCCGCTGCGAAGAGACGAGGCTTTGAGCCTTGCGGGAGCCTTCATTGACGCCAGCCAGCGTGTAGCGCTCACCTGCATCGAGCGGGCGGGCGGCAATCCGCTATTCCTCGAGCAGCTCCTGCGCAACGCCGAAGAAGGTAGTGGTGAGGCTGTCCCCGCCTCGATCCAATGCCTGGTGCTAGCGCGCATGGACCGGCTGACCCTGCGCGACCGCCAGGCGTTTCAGGCGGCCGCGGTGATCGGGCAGCGCTTCGACATGGCGTTGTTGCGCCGGCTCATTGATGAACCTGACTACGTCTGCGATGCGCTGGTCGCCAATGCGCTTGTGGTGCCGGAAGGCGACGATCTCCTGTTCGCGCACGCGTTGATTCAGGAAGGTGCCTACTCGACGCTGCTGCGAACACGCCGGCGGGAGTTGCACCGGCGAGCCGCCGACTGGTTCGCGGCTACCGACCCGGTGCTGTACGCGCAGCATCTCGATCGCGCCGACGATGACCGCGCCCCGCAGGCGTATCTTGACGCGGCTGTCGCGCAACGCACGGCCTACTTTATCGAGGCGGCGGTACGCCTGATCGAACGAGGCCTCGAACTCGCGAAGACGGACACGAATCGTCACGCGCTCATCTGCCTCAAGGGCGAACTGCAACGGGACCTCGGTGATATTGCGGCGTCGCTTGACACGTACCGGGCGGCATTGGCCGCTGCGCCGGACGAACCGGGCGTATGCCGGTCGCAGCTCGGGCTGGCAGAGGGCTTGCGCGTCAATGAAGGTCTTGCTGAGGCCCTCGTTCTGCTGGAAGCGGCCCAGAAGGTGGCGGAACGCGATGACATGGTGTCGGAACTCGCGCGCCTGCACCACCTGCGTGGAAATATCCTCTTCCCTCTCGGCAAGATCGAGGAATGCCGCGCCGAGCATGAGCGAGGGCTATCGTATGCGCGGCGCGTGGGCCTTCCCGAAGCGGAGGCGCGCGCTCTCGGCGGCCTTGCCGACGCAGCCTATGCGCAAGGGCGAATGCGGACGGCTTTCGAACACTTCAGCCGTTGCGTTACGTTGAGTCGCGAACACGGTCTCGGCCGCATCGAGGTCGCGAATCGTCCGATGCAGGGTTTCAGCCGGATGTACCTCAACGAGGCGCACCAAGCACGTGAGGACGCGGTTGCCGCAGTGCGTGCGGCAACGCTTGTTGGACAGCCACGCGCGCAGATGCTGGGCGAGACGCTAGGTGTCTTTGCCTGCCTCGAAATGGGCGACGTGCAGGCGACCCAAGTCCATCTCGAGCAGGAGATGCAGCTGATCCGGCAACTGGGAGCGCGCCGCTTCGAGGCACAAAACATGGAGATGCAGGCGCGCGTGCTGCTTGATTGCGGTCGCCGGAAAGACGCCGCAAGCCTGCTGCATGAAGCGCTGGCGATCTGTGGCGAGGTCGGCATGCAGTTCAGCGCTCCCAAGGCCGTGGGCGCGTTGTGCCGTGCGGTCGAGGACGACGCCGAGCGGGCGCGTTTCCTGGCGAAGGGTGCCGAACTGCTGCGTCTCGGCGCGGTTGGTCACAATCACCTGTGGTTCTACCGCGACGCCATCGAAGCGATGCTTGCGGTTGGCGACGCGTCCGGCGCGCTGCGCTACGTGACGGGCCTTGAGGAATATACGCGACTCGAGCCGCTGCCTTGGGCGGCACTATTCGCGGCGCGTGGCCGTGTGCTTGCCCTCTGCCTGCAAGGCCACGCTGACAATGCCACGCGCCGCGAACTTGAGCGCGTCGGCGAGGTACTTCGGGATGCCGGATTCAAGCGTTACCTGGTTGCCGTGCACGCGTTCCTCGCCGCGTAGCTGCAGTGTTTCCTCAAGCATGGTCGTCTATTAAGTAAGTTATCCATATCAATGAATGCCATCATTGAAAACCGCCATGATGGCTTTATCGCAATAAATAAGCTTGCATTTTCCACCGGAAAATCTATCTTTGATAAACAAAAAAGGTTTTCAGCAGCGCGGCGGAGGAGACTATGCCGGCTACACGGATGATGATTGCGCGGCGAGCCGGCGTCAGCGTGGCGACTGTCGATCGCGTCCTGCGCGACGACCTGGCGGTGCGTCCCGAGACCGCCGAACGCGTTCATCTTGCACTCGCCAATCTGCGCGATGATCGTGCAAGCCGTGGCCGTCCCGCGAAAGCCACCTCGTTGCGCATTGCGTTCGTTCTTCCGCAAATCAATTCCCGCTTCTTCGATCACGTGGAACGCGACATTGCGTTGTCCGCGAGTTTTTTTCGTGAGCATCGCATCACCTCGTCGTTCTACCGCTGCGATTTCGCGGTTCAACGCGACACCGCATCGTTTTCGGAGCAAGCGATCACATACGACGCAGTAGTCATGGCGCCTCTGGACTACCCATGGGTCGCCCACTTCATCGACGAACTGAGCAGCGCCGGCGTACCCGTCGTCACGGTGTTTTCCGACCTGCCGGGCAGCGCCAGGGCAGCATATGTAGGCGTCGATAACCGCATTGCCGGACGCACCGCCGGACTGTTGGTGGGCCTCTTTCTGGGCGCGCGCATCGGCACGGTTGCGGTGCTATCGGGATCGTCGCGCCTGCACGACCAACTCGAACGGCGCACCGGTTTTTCGCAAGTCCTCGAAGAAGACTTTCGCAATCTGCGCTGGGTCGCAGAACCCGACTTTACCGAAGATGACGA
This sequence comes from Caballeronia sp., assembly GCA_036009385.1. GTDB lineage: Bacteria > Pseudomonadota > Gammaproteobacteria > Burkholderiales > Burkholderiaceae > Caballeronia. The sequence goes on along the minus strand of DASYLW010000003.1, from coordinate 16,014 downwards.
CGGCGCCGGCCTCGCGGCGCAGGGCCTGCTCGCGCGCCATACGGATCTCGTGGGCGTCTATGTAACGGGCGGCGGTATCGCCGGCATTGCGTCGGCGCTCCAGGAGTTCGGAGACAAGGAGCGCGTGGTCCTGATCGGCCACGGCTGCACGGCGCAGACGCGCGCCCAGCTCGCCGAGCGCGCGATTGACGTGATCCTCGATCAGGACGTGCGCGGCATCGTGCACTGGGCGGGACTCGCTGCCCTCAATTTTCTGAACGACGTGCGGGGCGCGCTCGCCATTCCGACGCCGGAAACCCGGATTTACCTTCGTGAGAATGCGCATGCCTGACGCTCGCGACACGCGGACCAATGCCTGAATCCGCAGAGCCGAAACACGGTGCCCAGCGCATGAGCGCCAATCGTCGAAATGATCGGAGACCGAAATAAAAGGAGAAGAAACATGTTACGGCTTACATCAAAAAGGGTGGCTGCAGCGCTCGCCTTGGCGCTGGGGCTTGGCATGGCTTCGGGCGCGCAGGCGCAGGCGAAGCAACTGACGCTGTGCTGGGCCGCATGGGACCCGGCGAACGCACTCGTCGAGTTATCGAAGGATTTCACAGCCAAGACCGGCATACAGATGAAGTTCGAGTTCGTGCCATGGACAAGCTATGCCGACCGCTTCATCAATGAGCTCAACGCGCACGGCAAGCTGTGCGATCTGATCATCGGCGATAGTCAGTGGATCGGCGGCGCGGCGGTCAACGGCCACTACGTGAAGCTCAACGACTTCTTCACGAAGAACAAGATATCGATGGACGACTTCATGCCGGCAACGGTCGTCGGCTACGCGGAATGGCCGAAGAACACAGCGAACTACTGGGCGCTCCCGGCCATGGCCGATGCCGTCGGTTGGACGTATAGGAAGGACTGGTTTGCGAGGCCCGAGTTGCGCGCCGAGTTCAAGCAGAAATACAAACGCGAACTGGCACCGCCCGCCACCATGGACGAACTCAAGCAGACCGCCGAGTTCTTCCAGCGCCGCAAGATCGACGGCAAGACCGTGTACGGCGTCTATATCTTCACCGAACGTGGGTCCGAGGGCATCACCATGGGCGTGACGAACGCCCTCTACGCGTGGGGCTTCCAGTACGAAGATCCGAAGAAGCCGTATCACCTCGACGGCTTCGTCAATTCGCCCAATGCAGTCAAGGGGCTGGAGTTCTACAAGGCGCTCTACAAGTGCTGCACGGCGCCGGGCATGACGAACGCCTACATGCAGGAAGGCCTCGACGCGTTCAAGTCGGGTCAGGTCGCGATGCAGATGAACTGGTTTGCATTCTTCCCGGGACTCTATAAAGACCCGAACGTCGGCGGCGACAAGATCGGTTTCTTTGTGACGCCAAAAGAACTTCAGCAATTCACGCAGCTCGGCGGGCAGGGGATATCGGTCGTCTCTTACTCCGACCACAAGGAGGACGCGCTCGAATACATCAAGTGGTTCGCCCAAGCCGATGTGCAGAAGAAATGGTGGCAAATCGGTGGCTATTCGGCGGCGAAATCGGTCGTACAGGACCCGAGTTTCCCGACGAGCGCACCGTTCGCACCGGCGTTCCTGAAATCGATGGAAATCGTCAAGGACTTCTGGGCCGAGCCTGCCTACGCGGAACTCTTGCTCGACATGCAAAAGCGCGTGCATGACTACGTCGTGGCGGACAAGGGCTCGGCGAAGGAGGCGCTCGATCTGCTCGTCAAGGACTGGAACAAGGTGTTCAAGCAGGAAGGCAAGTAGGGCGTTCAAGCATCAGTACTGGCGGCGGTCACATGGCCGCGCCGGTACGCCACGAGGAGGCGGGCATGCTGGCAGACAAGCCTTTTGTTTCGCAGGAGCTGGAGTCCGGGCGAGGGACGCGCAGCGGCGGCAGCTTGCGCGGCCTGTCGGATCGCACCATTGCATGGCTCTTCATCCTTCCGACCATTCTGCTATTGCTCGCGATCAATATTTTCCCGTTGATCTGGGCGTTGCGGCTGTCGTTCACGAATTTCAAATCGAACATGCCGAGCGTGCCGGCACGGTTCATCGGCATCGACAACTACATCGATATCCTGACCGACGAAGACATCTGGTACGCCATGCAGGTCACCGCGCGTTTCGTGTTCTGGTCGGTGAGCCTCGAAGTGTTGCTTGGCTTCGGCCTTGCGCTCCTGATCAACCGGCAATTCCGCGGCCACAGCTTCTGGACCACCCTGATCCTCTTGCCGATGATGCTGTCGCCTGCGGTCGTCGGCAATTTCTGGACCTTTCTGCTTCAGCCGCAGACGGGCTTGTTCAACGATGTAGTCAGCCTTGTCACCGGCATTTCACCGGCCTCGTTCCAGATGATCGGCGACGTGCCGCTCGCGCCGTGGACCATCGTCATGGTCGATACCTGGATGTGGACGCCCTACGTGATGCTGATTTGCCTCGCGGGACTGCGCTCGATTCCCGACTATATCTATGAGGCCGCGGAAGTGGATCGCGCGACACCCTGGCGCCAGTTCTGGTCAATCACACTGCCCATGACCATGCCGTTCCTGATGCTGGCCGTGCTGTTTCGCGGCATCGAAAACTTCAAGATGTTCGATATGGTGAACCTGCTGACGTCCGGCGGTCCTGGCTCGGTCACGGAGACCGTTTCGATCACGCTCAAGCGCGCCGCGTTCGAAAAGTGGCAGACCGGTTATTCGTCGGCGCTTGCGATCATTCTCTTCGTCACGGTGTTCGGCGCAGCGAACATCTATATCAAGGCGCTCAACCGGATCAAACAGCGATGAAACCGCCCGGCAATGCTCATTCGGTGGTGGCCGCGTCGCCTCGCGGCAAGACCTTCGCGGCCATGGTCGTGATCGTGTATGCGCTCGTGACGACCTTGCCGATAGCGTGGATCTTCATGACGAGCTTCAAGACGCAGGAGGATGCGATTGCGTATCCGCCGGTCGTGCTGTTTCAGCCGTCGCTCGAAGGCTACGTCAATCTCTTTACGATCCACTCTCGGCAGACACCCGAATTTATCGCGAGCCTGCCGCCTGCGACGACGTGGTATGAACGCGATGTGCGCAAGCGCGGCATGGTGATCGCGGGGGCATCGAAGGTGTTGCCGCGCTTCGTCAATTCGCTGGTGATTGGCTTCGGCTCGACCTTTCTCGCCGTGTTTCTCGGCACGCTCGCGGCCTATGCGTTCTCGCGCTTCAAAGTGCCGCTGGCGGATGACCTGCTGTTCTTTATTCTCTCCACGCGCATGATGCCGCCCATCGCGGTCGCAATTCCTATCTACCTGATGTATCGCGCGCTGGGTTTGAGCGATAGCTATGTCGGCATGATCGTGCTCTATACGGCAGTCAACGTTTCGCTCGCCGTGTGGCTGCTGAAGGGCTTCATGGACGAGATACCGCGCGAGTACGAGGAAGCCGCGCTCGTCGATGGCTATACGCGACTGCATGCGTTCGTGAAGGTCGTGCTGCCCCAGGCCATTACCGGGATCGCGGCGACAGCGATCTTCTGCCTGATCTTCGCGTGGAACGAGTACGCGTTCGCATCGCTCCTGACGAGCGGCGACGCGCAGACCATGCCGCCGTTCATACCGTTCATCATCGGTGAGGGCGGGCAGGACTGGCCCGCCGTTGCCGCGGCCACGACGCTGTTCGTCCTGCCGATCCTCTTTTTCACCGTCGTGCTTCGCAAGCACCTGTTGCGCGGCATCACCTTCGGAGCGGTACGCAAATGAAACGTCAACTCGTCGCGCCGCGCCAGCGTTTCCTGCGGCGCGGCCATAGCGAAACCGCGGCGACCGTCGTGATCGGCGCCGGCATCGCGATGCTCGTGCAACCGTTTTCGCTTGCGCTCTTCACGTGGTCGTTTCCCGTGATCCTCGCCGGCGCGCTGGCGTTTCTCGTCACCAGCCATTTTCCGGGCTGATCCATGTCCGCCATCACGCTCGTCAACCTGCACAAGCGCTTCGACGATTTCGTCGCGGTGCGCAACACGGATCTCGTCGTGGGCGCCGGGCGTTTCGTCGTGCTGCTCGGTCCGTCGGGCTGCGGCAAGACAACCACCTTGCGCATGATCGCCGGGCTGGAGCTGCCTACTTCAGGCCAGATACTGATAGACGGCGAGGACGTTACGGCGCTGCGCGCACGCCAGCGCGACATTGCCTTCGTGTTCCAGATGTTCGCGCTTTATCCGCATATGACGGTGCGCAACAACATTGCGTTTCCGCTGAAGAACGAGCATGTGCCGCGCCGCGATATCACGGCGCGGGTGGATGCGGCGGCGCGCATGCTGCGCATTGAAGAGATACTCGACCGGAAGACCGGTGGCCTTTCCGGTGGCGACCGTCAGCGCGTGGCGTTGGGCCGTGCCATTGTTCGCCAGCCGAAGGCGTTCCTGATGGATGAGCCGCTCGGCACGCTCGATGCCGACTTCCGCGAACTGATGTGCCTCGAATTGCGCAAGCTTCACGACCAGCTCAATGCGACCACCGTCTACGTCACGCACGACCAGAGCGAAGCGATGGCAATGGCCGACGATATCGTCGTGATGAATCACGGCGAGGTGCTTCAAGCGGGTGCGCCGCACGAGATCTATCATTTTCCGGCGACGGTGTTTGTCGGCAATTTTATCGGCAGTCCGCCGATGAATTTCCTGCCCGTCGACGGACCCGTCGCCGCTGGTGCGACGCAAGTACAAGTGCATGGCGCGACGATCACGGTGCCGCGTTGCGACGCTGCGGCCACGAGCGTGCTGCTGGGCATTCGCCCGGAGCATGTTGTCGTCGATGAACACGGGGCGCTGCGCGGCAAGGTGATCGCCGACGAGTTCTTGGGCTCCCACCAGGTGCTGATGATAGAAACGGCTGCGGGCATCGTGCGGGCGCGCGTGGGCAAGGAGGTGAGGCTCGCTGCCGGATCGCCGGTCAGGCTGTCGTTTCGCAAGGAGCGCGCGTTGCTCTATGACGCGGTGTCGGGTCGCAGGCTTCCGGCGGCTGAGCTGGCGAGCGCGCAAACGGGAGATGTTCATGGCTGAGGTGCAACTACAAAACGTCTCGAAGCATTTTGGCGCGACCTTGGCGGTGGACGAGCTGTCGATTGACGTAAAGGACGGGGAATTCGTCGTGCTGCTTGGACCGAGCGGCGCAGGAAAAACCACGACCTTGCGCCTGATCGCGGGCCTGGAAAAACCCGATACCGGTGATGTCCTGATCAACGGAAAGTTGGCAACCAACGTCCATCCGTCCGATCGCGATGTCGCGTTCATCTTCCAGCAGTACTCGCTTTATCCGCACCTGACGGTATTCGACAACCTCGCGTTCCCGCTGCGTTCACCGCGCCGTCGCATCAGCGAGGCCGATGTACGCGCGCGGGTGCAGGCGGTCGCCGCGATGCTGCATATGGAATCGAAGCTTGCCAACATGGCGACGCATCTGTCGGGCGGCGAGATGCAGCGAGTGGCGATCGGGCGCGCGCTGGTTCGCGAGCCGCGCGTGTTCCTGATGGACGAGCCGCTGTCATCGCTCGATGCCAAGCTGCGCGAGGAACTGCGGATCGAACTGAAGCGCCTGCACCGGAATATCGGCGCGACTATTGTGTATGTCACGCACGATCAGGTGGAAGCGACCACGCTCGCGGATCGCATCGGCATTCTTGAACATGGGCGGCTCGTGCAGCTCGGTACGCCGCGAGAGGTCTATAGCAATCCTGCATGCGTGAGCGCGGCGCGGCGTCTCGGTTCGCCGCCGATCAACCTGCTGCCGCCGACGCTCTTCGATCCGACGGTCATGCCGGCAGGCACGGCGACCGTTGCGATACGCCCGGAGGATATTGTTGTCGCGGAAACAGGCGAGTCAGGCGGGCATGGCGAGCGCAATGTGATGGACGTGAAGGTGCTCGAATACTCGCCGCTGCGTCATCTGCTGATTCTGGATCGCAACGGCACGGCCGTGGTCGCGACGACCGTAACGGAACGCAATTTCAACGCGGGGCAATCGGTCGGCGTGTCGCTGCCCGCGCGCAGTCTTCTCTATTTTCGCGCCGACGGCAGGAGGATCCCGACATGAATGGCAAGACGGTCATGGCGTGCATCGAAGCCGCGCATGCAACGCTCAAGCAAAACATGGATGAGATCGCGTTGCTCGATCAGCAGATCGGCGATGGCGACCACATCTTCAACCTGTTGCGCGGCATGGAGGCGCTGCTCGCCGCGCGCGGTGACATCGAAGCCGCTGCGTTCGGGCCGTCGCTCGATGCGGTGGCGGCCAAAGTGTTATCGACAGTCGGAGGATCGTCGGGACCGCTGTTTTATTCATTGTTGAGCGGCATGTCTAAGGGCGCGAAGGGGCAGGGGATGGACGTGCCCGGGTTTGCCGCCATCTTTGCCACGGGCGTGGATGCGGTCGGCCAGCGGGGCAAGACGGGCGTGGGCAGCAAGACGATGATGGACGTGCTGATCCCGGTCGCAAATCGTTTCAGGGAACTGGCGGCCGCGGGCGCGTCCGCGCAAGCGGTCCTCGACGAGCTGCCGCGCGTGGCGCAAACGCAGATGCTTGCCACCCGCGACATGCTCGCGACCAAAGGACGGGCGTCGTTTCTCGGCGAGCGTTCGCGCGGCCATATCGATCCGGGCGCGCGTTCCAGCGAGCTCATGATTGCGGCGGTGTGCGCGCATCTCGCGCAACACATCAAGTGAAGGAGCACAGGCCATGAAGAAGTTCATCAATCACGTCGACGATTTTCTTGCCGAAAGTTTGGCGGGATTCGCCACCGCGCATGCCGATCTCGTCGTCCTGAACAACGAGCCTTTGTTCGTGCGTCGCAAGGTGCTGACGCCCGGGAAGGTGGCGCTGGTGTCGGGCGGCGGGTCGGGGCATGAGCCTTTGCATAGTGGTTTTGTCGGCCACGGCATGCTCGATGCCGCGTGCCCGGGGCAGATATTTACGTCGCCGACGCCGGACCAGATGATGGCCGCCGCCATGGCAGTCGATACCGGTCCGGGCGTCCTCTTCATCGTGAAGAACTACTCGGGCGATGTGATGAACTTCGAGATGGCCTCCGAGATGTCCGAGGTGCCGAACGCGATCGTGCTGATCAACGATGATGTCGCGGTCGAGGATTCGAGTTATACGACCGGGCGAAGGGGGGTGGCGGGAACGGTGATTGTCGAGAAACTGGTGGGCAGCATGGCGGAAAGCGGTGCGAGTCTTGAGCAGTGCAAGGCGTTTGGGGATCGTATTAACAAGCATACCGCGTCGATGGGCGTTGCGTTCACGAGCTGCGTCGTGCCGGCGGCGGGCACGCGTACGTTCAAGATCGGCGACGATGAGATTGAAGTGGGGGTGGGTATTCACGGCGAGCCGGGCAGGCGACGGGCGAAGTTGGCGCCGGCCGATGCGATCGTGGCGGAGTTGTTGAGTGCGATTGTTGATGATTTGAAGCCGGAGGGGGATGCGGAATTGCTTGTGCTGGTTAATGGGCTGGGTGGAACGCCGCTTGGGGAGCTCTATCTGTTGTTCAACTCTACGCGAGTGTGGCTTGGCGAGCGTGGGCTCAGGATCGGGCGCGTGCTGGTCGGCGCGTTGACGACGTCGCTTGAGATGGCGGGAGCGTCAATCACGCTCTGTGTTCTCGATGAAGAGATGAAAGCGCATTGGGATAGTGCGGTGCATACGGCGGCGCTGAGATGGGGGAGGTAGGGCGCGTCGCGGAACACCCGGATCGGTCCGGCTGCATCGAGGATTCCCGGCCTCCCGCATGCAGCGTTCGCCTGGTACCCAAGGGCGTCAATCCACCGTAGTGGGAGCAGAGATTGCCCATAAGCCGTGGAACAATGCAGCACAGAGGTTAGCGAAGTCCTGACTTTGGATGATCAAGCCGTAGTCTTCGCGCCTGGACGAGATTATTGCTACTTTGTCGTCGTACACGTAGGCGGTCATCGCGAGTGTAATGTGTGATGGTGCATGCCGAAGCTCGCGCAGCTCTGTCGTCGCCGCTGGCCAGATGGAGTCCGTGTCGTTCGAGGGCGATCGGAGTACCTTGAGTGCGATACCTTTTTCGACCCGCTTTGCGATGAACTCTTCCATTTTCAACCGGCCTGGCGACTCGAGCAGTTCCGCCATCGACAAGATGCCGCCTGCCTATGTCTACGAAAAGAATCTGCGGGTATCGCCGACATTTGCCAACGTGCCCGGTTGTCCGGGATTTTGGGCAAAACATCCGGGCACGGGTATCGACTGGGTCAAGCTGTTGCAGGGCGAGCAGACCTTGCGCATCCATAGCCCGCTGCCGTCGGCGGCGACGATCATCGGCAGGTCGCGGGTGGCGCGTATCGTCGATAAAGGCGCAGGCAAGGGCGCGCTGCTGCTGATAGAACGTACCATCGAGGAGAAGCACACCAGCCAGCTGCTCGCGACGGTGGAGCAACTCAAGTTCCTCCGCGGCGATGGCGGTTACAGCGGGCTCGGCCAGCCGAGCGACGCGCCCCGAAGGCGCGCTCATCTACCGTCTCTCCGGCGACGACAACCCGCTTCACGCCGATCCCGCCGCCGCGAGGGCCGCGGGTTTCGAGGGCCCGATCCTGCATGGCCTCGCGACGTACGGCGTGGCGTGCCATGCCGTGTTGAAGACAGTCTGCGACAGCCAGCCCGAGCGTCTCGCCGTGCTCTATGCGCGCTTCTCCGCGCCGGTCTACCCGGGCGAGACGATCCGGACTGAACTATGGCTCGACGGCACTGCGGTGAGGTTTCGCTCGCGCGTGGTCGAACGTGACGTGGCCGTGCTGAACAGCGGGCGAGCTGAACTGCGTTGAACTGCTGATGGGTCCTTGAAGCGCCATCGAACACGGCATTAAGCAACGCTGAATCCCCGCTTCAAAAATCGTGACTTCACGAATCCGGGCAGCGGGCTCATAGTCGAATCTAACGAAACAACTTACAACACGAGGCAGCGGTGCCCGAATCCACTGATAAATTTGACGATTGGCTAGGCAGGACCGAGACGGTCCACGACCTCGTTAGCGCCTTCCCGCTCGCTGCCCTGTCGGCCACGCTCGATCGCGAAGCCGAGACCCGGATCGTGCCACCGCTGTGGCACTGGCTCTATTTCTTGCCGGTCGCACCGCTTTCTGAAGTGGGCCCGGATGGCCATCCGGAGCGAGGCGGCTTCCTGCCTCCGGTTCCCTTGCCGCGTCGCATGTGGGCGGGCGGACGCCTGACGTTTCATGCGCCGTTGCAAATCGGCGAGCAGGCTACGCGGACGTCGACCATTGCGAGCATCGAGGACAAGACCGGGCGTACGGGCCGGCTCGTGTTCGTGACCGTGCAGCATGAAGTGCACGCGGACGGCGAACTGAAGATCGAGGAAGAACACGACATCGTCTATCGCGACGCGCCCGCGTCAACTGCCCCTGAGAAAGAGCCGGCAAAGGCGCCTGGCGGCGAGGCCTTCAGCCGCATCGTCGAAACAAGCCCGGTGCTGCTGTTCCGATACTCGGCGTTGACTTTCAACGGCCACCGGATTCACTACGATCAGCCGTACGTGACCCAGGAAGAGGGTTACCCGGGACTGATCGTGCACGGTCCGCTGATCGCCACGATGCTGGTCGATCTCGTGCGCCGCGAGCTGCCCGGCGCCACGCTCGCCAGCTTCGCTTTCCGCGCATTGCGGCCCACCTTTGTGCCGAATCCGTTCACCGTGTGCGGCAAGCCCTCGAAAGACGGCAAGACCATTGATCTGTGGGCCAAAGACCACGACGGCTACCTGACCATGCGTGCCACCGCGACGCTCGACTGAACTCACTTAAACGAGACTCATGCAAACCATTCAATCCGACTCGTTCCAGGACATTCGCGAAGCGGTTCGCGACCTGTGCCAGCAATTTGCCGGCGATTACTTTCGCAAGATCGACGAAGCACGCGGTTATCCGGAAGCCTTTGTCGACGCGCTGACAAAGGCGGGCTGGCTTGCGGCGCTGATCCCGCAGGAATATGGCGGCTCGGGACTGGGCCTGACCGAAGCGTCGGTCATCATGGAGGAGATCAATCGCGCCGGCGGCAATTCGGGCGCGTGCCATGGACAGATGTACAACATGGGCACGTTGCTGCGGCACGGCTCGACCGAACAAAAGGGTCGCTACCTGCCGAAGATCGCAAGCGGCGACCTGCGTCTTCAGTCGATGGGCGTAACCGAACCGACCACGGGCACCGACACGACAAAGATCAAGACGACGGCCGAGCGCCGCGGCGATCGTTACGTGATCAACGGCCAGAAGGTCTGGATCTCGCGGGTCCAGCATTCGGACCTGATGATCCTGCTGGCCCGGACCACGCCGCTTGCCGATGTGAAGCGCAAGTCCGAAGGCATGTCCATCTTCATTGTCGATCTGCGTGAAGCGATCGGCAACGGCATGACCGTGCAGCCGATCCTGAACATGGTCAATCACGAGACCAACGAACTGTTCTTCGACAACCTCGAGATTCCCGCTGAAAACCTGATCGGCGAAGAAGGGCAAGGCTTCAAGTACATCCTCGACGGGCTCAATGCGGAACGCACGCTGATCGCGGCGGAGTGTATCGGCGACGGTTACTGGTTCGTCGACAAGGTGACGGCTTACGCGAAAGACCGCATTGTGTTTGGACGGCCCATTGGACAGAACCAGGGTGTGCAATTTCCCATCGCGCGCTCCTTCGTCAACGTGGAAGCGGCCAGCCTGATGCGTTTCGAGGCGGCCCGCCGATTCGATGCCCACGAACCCTGCGGCGCCCAGGCGAACATGGCGAAGCTGCTGGCAGCGGACGCCTCGTGGGAAGCGGCCAACGCCTGCCTTCAGTTCCACGGCGGCTTTGGTTTCGCCTGCGAATACGACGTAGAGCGCAAGTTCCGCGAGACCCGCCTGTATCAGGTTGCGCCGATCTCGACCAACCTGATCCTTTCGTACGTCGCCGAGCATATCCTCGGCCTGCCACGGTCCTTTTAAAGTCATGAGACCTCTCGACGGCATCAAGGTCATCACGCTCGAGCACGCCATCGCCGCGCCTTTCTGTACACGGCAGCTGGCCGACCTGGGCGCGCGCGTGATCAAGGTGGAGCGGCCGGGCAGCGGCGATTTCGCTCGCGGCTACGACGAACGCGTGCATGGGCTCGCATCGCATTTCGTTTGGACCAACCGCTCCAAGGAAAGCTTGACGCTGGATGTCAAGCAGGCGGAAGCAGGGAAGATCCTCGGGGCGCTGATCGCCGACGCCGACGTGCTTGTGCAGAATCTCGCGCCCGGGGCGGCCGACCGGCTCGGCCTGGGTTACGACACGCTGAGCAAGCTGTACCCCGAGCTGATCGTCTGTGACATCTCTGGCTATGGCGCCGATGGACCGTATCGCGACAAGAAGGCGTACGACCTTTTGATCCAGAGCGAATCCGGCTTCCTGTCGATCACCGGCTCACCCGGCGAGCCGGCGAAAGCGGGCTGTTCGATTGCCGATATCGCGGCTGGCATGTACGCGTATTCGAACATCCTGAGCGCCCTGATGCTGCGTGGGCGAACCGGCAGGGGCTGCCGGATCGATGTATCGATGCTCGAGAGCATGACCGAATGGATGGGCTATCCGTTGTACTACGCGATCGACGGCCAGAGTCCGCCAACGCTTTCTGGCGCCGCGCACGCTACCATTTATCCCTATGGCCCGTTTCCCGCCGGCGATGGCAAGACCGTCATGCTCGGACTTCAAAATGAGCGCGAGTGGAAGGTCTTTTGTGAACGCGTGCTGGAGCAGCCATCGCTTGCCGCCGATCCCCGTTTCGATGCGAATTCGAGGCGCTCGGCGTCGCGTGACGCATTGCGCGCAGTCATTGTCGAAGCGTTCAGTTCGCTCACGGCGCAAACCGTGCTGCAACGGCTCGATGCCGCCGGCATTGCGAACGCGCAGATGAACACGGTCGCCGATGTCTGGGCGCATCCGCAGCTCGCGGCGCGCGGGCGCTGGCGTGAAGTCGGCACGTCCGCGGGCCGCGTTCCCGCGTTGTCGCCGCCTGGCATGCCCGATGGTTTCGAGCCGCGTATGGACCCGGTGCCAGCGCTCGGCGAACACACCGATGCGATCTTGAGCGAGCTCGGTTACGAGCCGGAGCGGATCCAGGCCTTGCGCGCCGCCGGCATCATTTAACCTTCTCATTCAGGCCGACACATGACGGATCATCCTAGCCGGGCGCTTGCCGCCTTCGCAGCTCAACTGGCTTTTGACGACATCCCGCAGCAGGTCGTCGAGCGTACGGTGAACCTGTACGTCGATTGGCTCGGCTCCGCGCTTGGCGGCAAGGGCGCGCGGCCTGTCGAGAGCATCGCGTTGTTCGCGAGCATGGCGGGCGCGGCGAACGGCAATGGGCCGGCGGAAGTGCTGATCGACCGCACGCGCGCCACGCCGTATTTTGCGGCGATGGTGAATGCGGCCGCCTCGCATTTCGTCGAGCAGGACGACGTGCACAACGGCTCCGTGTTCCATCCGGCAACCGTCGTGTTCCCGGTCGTGATGGCGCTGGCACAGGCCACCCGCGCGTCGGGACGTGAATTTATCGCCGCGGCGGTGGCGGGCTATGAGGTGGGGATCCGGGTCGGCGAATTTCTGGGACGCTCGCACTACAAGGTGTTTCATACCACCGGCACGGCGGGAACCGTGGCGGCTGCGGCCGCCGCTGGACGAATGCTCGGGCTGTCGCCGGTGCAGATGCTCGATGCGTTCGGCTCGGCGGGCACGCAAGCCAGCGGCCTGTGGGAGTTCCTGCGCGATGCCGCCGATTCCAAACAGCTCCACACGGCGATGGCGGCCGCTAACGGCCTCATGGCGGCAACGCTCGCCGGCGATGGCTTCAAGGGCGCCGCGCGCATTCTGGAGGGCGAGAAGGGCATGGCTGCGGGGATGTCCACCGACGCGGACCCGGCGCGTCTCACCGACCGGCTGGGCGAGCGTTGGGCGATCGTCGAAACCTCGTTCAAATATCACGCTGCATGCCGCCACACGCATCCTGCCGCGGATGCATTGCTGGCCGTAATCGCGGAGCATGGGCTGAAGCCTGACGAGATCGAGCGGATCACGGCGCGCGTCCATCAGGGCGCGATCGACGTGCTCGGCGCCGTGGTGTCGCCCGCCACGGTGCACCAGGCCAAGTTCCACATGGGCACCGTGCTCGGGCTCGCCGCGCATCACGGCTATGCGGGCGTCCTGGAGTTCGAGCACGGGTATGCCGCGGCTGCGGTCGTCGACTTTCGCGACAAGGTGGAAATGGTCGTCGACGAGGAAGTGGACCGGGCGTATCCGGAGCGCTGGATCGGCAAGGTGACGGTATATACGCGAGATGGCCGCGAACTGGCGGGCCGTGTCGACGAACCGAAGGGCGATCCGGGCAATACGCTCTCTCGCGAGGAGATCGCGACCAAGTTTCGCCGGCTCGCCGCGTTTTCGGGCGCGGCTTCGGACGAAGAAGCGTCGCGCTTGCTCGACGCGGCCTGGGAGATCGCGTCGGAAACGCGGGTCGGCACACTGTTCGAAACGGACGTGCGGGCATGAGCGCCCGTTCTTATCTGTTCGTGCCGGGAAACCGCGCCGAGCGCTTCGAGAAAGCGCGCGAAGCCGGCGCCGATGCCGTGATCTTCGATCTGGAAGACGCGGTTCAGCCATTTGAAAAATCGGCCGCGCGCGATACCGTGCTCAGGCACATGGACCCCGCCCGTCCCGCCTTCGTGCGCATCAATGCCGCGGATACCTCGTGGTTCGCAGATGACATCGCGGCACTCGCGAACCATCCGGGCGTGGCGGGCATCGTGTTGCCCAAGGCGGATACGCGCGGGCAGATCGAGACAGTGCTCGAGCATGTGCACGCATCGCTCAAGATCCTGCCAATCGTCGAAACCGCGTTCGGCTTTGCCAATCTCACGCAGATTTGCACGGCACCGCGGGTAGAACGCATCCTGTTCGGCACGCTGGATTTTCAGATCGACCTGAATATAGGAGGCGACGGCGAGGAACTTCACCTGTTCCGCTCCCAGATCGTGCTGGCGTCGCGCCTGGCAGGCATTGCCGCGCCAGTCGACGGTGTTTCGACCGTGCTGGACGACGTCGCCGCTGTCGAGTTCGAAGCGCGGCGCGGCCGCCGTTTCGGGTATGGCGCGAAGCTATGTATTCACCCGAAGCAGATCGCCGCTGTGCATCGCGCTTATGCATGGACAAGCGAGGAGCAGGCATGGGCCGCACGTGTGCTGCAGGCGGTGGAAGCCAGCGGCGGTGCAGCGATCGCGGTCGATGGAAAGATGGTCGATATGCCCGTGATCCTGAAAGCACGGCGCATTGCCGGCGTGCAATGAGCAGGGAACGTCGCGAATGTCATGATGGCATGAATATCTGCGGGCGCAGGTTGCGCGAGACAAGGTTACGCACGCGCTCGCCGAATCCATTCAGTCAATCTTTTATTAGAGGTTCAGCGTGGCGAATTCACTCTACTTCGAGGACTTCGAAGTCGGGCAGTCGTTTGAAAGCGGTGGCACGACCATCACCGAAACCGACCTGACATTCTTTTCGATGCTCTCCGGCGACTAAATCCGATTCACGCTGACTCCGAGTTCGCGACGAGCACGCGCTACGGCCAACGCCTGGTGCATGGCACGCTCGGCATAGCGATTGCGACCGGGATGCTGCACGAACTCGGCATCTTCCATGAGAGCGCGGTCGCGATGATGTCGATTAATCAGTGGAAGTTCGTCGCACCGATCCTGGTGGGCGATACCTTGCATCTTCGCTTCGAAATCACCGAACTGGACCCGCGAAAAAGCGAGCGGGTCGGGCGGCTCGGGCGACGTTTCGTCATGGTGAATCAACGCGAGGAGATCGTGCAGGACGGCATGAGCGATCTTCTTATCAAGAAGCGCGCAGCGCAGCGATGGTTCGGCGGCTTTGTGCGGCGACAGCGCAAGCCGTGCTTTCTTATCCGTAGCGCCTATTGCGCGCATGTCGGGAGGGCGGCAACGTTCGCGGCAGATGAGGGTAAGTTCGAGTCGTGCAGCGGGCGCAACTCGAACGGTCGCTTTATGCCAGTTCTTTCACAAGTTCCGGTACGACCGTGAACAGATCACCCACAAGGCCGTAGTCCGCTACGCCGAAGATGGGCGCTTCCGCGTCCTTGTTGATCGCCACGATGACCTTGCTGTCCTTCATCCCGGCCAAGTGCTGGATCGCGCCCGAGATACCGACCGCAACATACAAGTTCGGTGCCACAATCTTGCCCGTTTGACCGACCTGATAGTCGTTCGGAACGAACCCTGCGTCGACTGCCGCACGCGATGCGCCCAGCGCCGCGCCCAGTTTGTCCGCGAGCGGCTCGAGCACTTTCGTGTAGTTCTCGCCACTGCCCAAACCGCGTCCACCCGACACGATGATCTTCGCCGACGTCAGTTCCGGCCGGTCCAGCTTCGTCAACTCGCGGCTCACGAACTTGGAGATGCCCGTATCGGCCGAGGCTTCGATCTTCTCCACCGATGCACTGCCGCCTTCTGCCGCCACCGGATCGAAACCCGTGGTGCGCACCGTGATGACCTTGATCGCATCGCTCGATTGAACGGTGGCGATTGCGTTGCCTGCGTAGATCGGACGCTCGAAGGTATCCGGCGAATCCACTGCGGTGATGTCGCTGATCTGCGCCACGTCCAGATGCGCTGCAATACGCGGGGCGATGTTCTTACCGTACGGGGTCGCGGGCGCCAGGATATGCGAGTAGTTCTTCGCGATCAGGACCACTGTTGCGTCGATATTCTCGGCCAGGCCATCGGCGAGTTGCGGGGCGTCGGCGAGCAATACCTTCGCTACACCCGCAATCTTCGCTGCTGCATCGGCCGCTGCTTGCGCGTTCGAACCCGCGATCAGCACGTGGATATCGCCACCGATCTTCTGAGCTGCCGCGATGGTGTTCAACGTCGCCGGTTTGACAGATGCGTTGTCGTGTTCTGCAATTACAAGAATGGTCACTTTG
>DASYLW010000002.1:0-36623 GCA_036009385.1 Caballeronia sp. | reverse complement strand
GCTTGCGGCCGATGCGATCTCCCAACGGTCCGAACACCATGCCGCCAAGCGGGCGCACGAGAAATGCCGCGGCGAACGTCCCGAACGTGGCGATCAGTTGCGCCCCGGGATTAGCCGACGGGAAGAACACTTTGCCGAGCGTCACCGCGATATAGCTGTAGACGCCGAAATCGAACCATTCCATTGCATTGCCGATCGCCATCGCGCCGACTGCGCGCTTGAGCAGCGATTTATCGACGATGGTGATGTCGTCGAGCGACAGGTCTTTTCCCGATTGGGGTTGTCGCCATAGGCCGTCGTTCGGTGTTGCCATGAAGAGAAGCTCCAGGTTTGTTGCCGAGCCGCCCACGGGACGGTTCGGCGTGCGCATGAGCGCACATTGCCGGGAAAGTGCAGTTTCGCGACGAGGCGAGTGTCAGTGCGTGCAATGAAAGCGATTGCCCGCACAGTGAACGCGCGGAAAAGGCGTTGACAGTGGCCTCGGTGCATTAAGCAAATGCTGACGCCTCGCGGCGATGTCGCGAAATGGCACTTCGTGGATGGTGCACAGGTGCACAAGTACTACTCGGTGCTACGGGGATAGATGGCTGGACGCAGCTAAATTGAGCAACGGAGGCGCGTGGAGCGCATGAAAGCGCTGCAGTCCGGGTTGCGTGCTGTGTCACGGATTGGGAAGGCTTGAGAGCAACTTGTCCACGGGCAAATCCAGACCTGTGGAAGCCTCCACAACCACTCGCCGATATCTCGAACTAGCGCTTGAACAAAAGCTTCAGGCGCGTCATTGCTAAGAAATTGACTTTGAATTGCAGTTGGAAAGACGAAGATGATAGCAGAATGCAAGACGATGCGCAAACCGGGGCATTGACAAGGGTTCTCGCGCCCGTTCGGACTGCCCTCTCAAAAAGAAAAAGCCGGCCTGGAAAGGCCGGCTTTTCATTGCCGGAAAACAGCTTGTCCGGTCAGCTTGGCGTCGGCGGCACATAGCCTTGCGCGGTATCGGCGCCTTCGCCGAAAAAGTACTTCTCCGTCTGCTTCAGCAGGTACTGGCGCGCACGCGGATCGGCCATGTTCAGGCGATTTTCGTTGATCAACATGGTTTGCTGCTTGAGCCAGCCCTGCCACGCTTCCTTCGAAATCGTTTCATAGATCCGCTTGCCGAGTTCTCCCGGCAGGGGCGGAAAGTCGAGTCCTTCGGCTTCCTTGCCGAGTTTCGCGCATTGAATCGTTCGGGCCATCTGTATTTCTCCTGTAGCGGGGTAACCGGACGCCTCGCATTGGGCAGGCGATCGGGTCATCATCGATCGCGCTCGCAGCCGGACGGACGTCTCGAAATAAGCTTAAAGCTGCTTCATCAACACAAGCGATTTACGTTGCCAGTTGTAGAGCCGGCGGCGGTCTTCGGGAAGGTCGTCGACAGTGACCTTGACGAAGCCGCGTTTGAGAAACCAGTGCTCGGTGCGCGTGGTCAGCACGAAGATATGCGTGAGGCCACGAGCCCGCGCCCGTTGCTCGACGCGCTTGAGCAAGCGCTCGCCGTCGCCGGAACCTTGCGCTTCGGGCGAGACGGTCAGGCAGGCCATTTCGCCAATGCGTTCCTGCGTGTAGGGATACAACGCTACGCAGCCGAACAGCACGCCATCGTGCTCGATCACCGAGAAATGGTCGATATCCCGTTCAATCTGGTGCCGGCCGCGCCGCACGAGCGTGCCGTCCATTTCCAGCGGTTCGATCAACGTCAAAATCCCGCCGACGTCATCCGGCGTCGCCTCGCGCAGGCTCTCGAGATTCTCGTACGAGATCATCGTGCCAACACCATCGTGCAAGAACAATTCGAGCAGGATGCTGCCGTCGAGCGCGTAGGGAATGATGTGCGCCCGCGCCACGCCGCCGCGGCACGCGCGAATGGTGTGCTTCAGGTAGAAGGCGGCGTCGCCTTGCAGTTCGCCGCTTTCATGCAGCCTGTACGCGTCGTCCAGCGACATTTCACGCACCAGTGCGCCGTTTTCATCGACAAGACCGGGCGTTTCGGTCAGGAAAATGATCTTGTCGGCGCGCAATGCAATCGCCGCTGCCGACGCCACATCTTCCATCGATAAATTGAACGCTTCGCCCGTCGGCGAAAAGCCGAGGGGTGAGAGCAGCACAAGTTTGTTGCTGGTCAGCGAGTGACGAATGGAATCGCCATCGATCTTGCGGACCACCCCCGTGTGCTGGAAATCGACGCCGTCCAGAATGCCGACCGGCCGCGCCGTCACAAAATTGCCCGATACCACGCTGATGTGCGCGTGCGCCATCGGCGTGTTCGGCAAACCCTGGCT
This sequence comes from Caballeronia sp., assembly GCA_036009385.1. Taxonomy (GTDB): domain Bacteria; phylum Pseudomonadota; class Gammaproteobacteria; order Burkholderiales; family Burkholderiaceae; genus Caballeronia. The sequence continues at coordinate 34,305 of DASYLW010000002.1, read as the reverse complement.
GATCGCCGCTTCGATGTCCAGGCGCACTTCGCCGGCCGCTTCCTTCGCGGATTCGAGCGCGCGGGCGTCGGTGATGCGTAAGCCGTGCGAAAACTCGGATTCCACGCCGTGCAGGTTCAGTTGTTCTTCCACCTGGGGTCGCGAACCGTGTACGAGCACGACGTGGATGCCCATGGCGTGTAACAGTCCGACGTCCTGAACGAGCGCGTTCAGACGTCCTTCCTGCACCAGTTCGCCGCCGAACGCGACCACGAAGGTCTTATTTCGGAACGCGTGAATATAGGGCGCGACGGAGCGCATCCATTCCACGAACTGGCCGTGTTGATCAGGCGCTTCAGGCTCGGCGATAACCGGCGGTGGCGCGGCGGGGAGGTCGGTTTGAGAATTCATGCCGGGATTATAATGCCGTGCTATGCCGAATGTTTCCAAACGTCCCGCCGATGCGGACAAGCTTGACCCCCAGGACCAGTTGAAAAAGCTGCGTGAAGCGCTGCTGCGCGATGCAGCGGCGCGCGACGGCGATGGGGAAAATGAGGGGGAGGAATCCGCCGATAACGCCGTCAACCGCAAGAAGGAAGCGGCTGCGCGGCGATTTGCGGGGACCTCGGGCGGTTCTGCTGGGGGCGCTTCGAAGGCGTCGGCGGGAGGTGCGGGCGCAAGCTCGACTTCCTCGCAGACCGTGAAGAAAAATGTTCAGAAGGGCGCTGGGGGTTCGCCTTCGACTCTGTCTTCCCGCGATCGATCGAAAGGGTCTTTGAGTGCGGCTGCGTCCCCCCCGGAGCCCACGCGGCGAAAAGACGAGCGCGGCGGTCTGGACTTGTTATCGACTTTATTGTCCGAAGAGGCGGTGAGTCCCGTCGTTTCATCGAATTCCGGCGATCGGCGTGACCAGGGTGCGAACGCACGCGTTTTGAGCCAAGGCGAGTTATCGGTGGCGAAACGGGCCGGCGTGAAGGTTCCAGTTACTGATGCATCCAAGGCCCGTAGTCGTCCAGCCGCTGACGCTGTCGCAGGACAGCAACCGGCAACCGGAACTCGGGCGCAAGAGCGCCGGGCTCAGGACGTGAAAGCCGCGCGTGGTCGGGAACGGGTGCCGGACGTTAAACGCGCGGCGGTTGCATCCCATTCAGCGCGAAAAACCGAACATACAGTGGCAGCTAGCCAGCATCGCGCGTCTGGTCGTCCGCAGGACGCGACCAGTTCGCCGGCGGCAAAGCATTCAGCGAGCAAACCTGAACACGCCGACTTGAATGCTCAGGCGCGCATGCGTGATTTCCCGAAGGGCGTTGAGGCGGTCCCATCCAATTCGGCGGCGGCGCAGCGCTGGGAGGAAGCGCCTGAAAAAGCTGGGTCGAGCGCCGGGCAGCGCGTGCGTCGCGGTCCACCAGACGTGGCGACAGAGGCCGCCAACGCCGCTGCGCGGCCCGCAGCTCAGGTCGCCCGACCACATAACGAAGCACGTGCATCCCAAAACGCTCAGCAACGCCCGAACGCGCAAACCAACGCCCCAAGCGCGCCGCGTCGCGACACACCGCGTCCGCGCCGAGTGGTCGAGCCAAATCCAATTCCGCCGATCCGTTTCCCGGAAACGCTGCCCGTCTCGGCTCGACGCGATGAAATCGCTGCCGCGATCCAGGCAAACCAGGTCGTGATCGTCAGCGGCGAGACCGGTTCCGGAAAAACAACGCAGCTACCCAAGATATGTCTGTCCCTCGGCCGAGGTCTTGGCGCAGGCGGTTCGGGGCTGATCGGTCACACGCAGCCGCGACGCATCGCGGCATCGGCGACTGGACGGCGGATCGCTGAAGAACTGGGCACACCGTTCGGCGAAGTGGTCGGCTACAAGGTGCGCTTCACGGACAACTTGTCGCCGGGCGCGTCGGTGAAACTGATGACCGACGGCATTTTGCTGGCTGAAACCCAGACCGACCCGCTGCTCGCCGCTTACGACACGATCATCATCGACGAAGCGCATGAGCGCAGCCTGAACATCGACTTCCTGCTCGGCTATCTGCGCGAAATCCTGCCGCGGCGTCCGGATCTGAAGGTGATCGTGACATCGGCGACGATTGATGCCGATCGGTTCGCCCGTCATTTCGGCAGTGACGAAAAACCTGCGCCCGTCATTGAGGTGAGTGGGCGGCTGTATCCGGTCGAGGTGCGGTATCGCCCGGTCGAACAGGACAGCCCGGCGGTAAAAGCCGCGCAGGGAACCACGCCCGGCACGCAGCAAAAAGATCGGCCGGATCGGCCGAAAAACCAGCGTGAAAACGATCGCGATCTGATGGAAGCGATCGTTGACGCCGTCGATGAACTCTGCCGCGAAGGTCCCGGCGATGTCCTCGTGTTCCTCCCCGGCGAACGCGAAATTCGCGACGCCGCCGAAGCGTTGCGCAAACACCATCCGCCGCACACGGAAATCCTGCCGCTGTTCGCGCGTCTTTCCGCGGCCGAGCAAGAACGTGTGTTCAAGACGTCGAACGCACGGCGCATCGTGCTGTCGACGAATGTTGCAGAAACCTCGCTGACGGTGCCGGGAATCCGGTACGTCGTCGATGCCGGCTTGGCGCGCGTGAAACGCTATTCGTACCGTAACAAAGTGGAGCAGTTGCAGATCGAGCCGATCTCGCAAAGCTCGGCGAACCAGCGGGCCGGGCGTTGCGGGCGCGTGGCCGACGGCGTGTGCATTCGTCTCTACGAAGAAGACGATTACAACCTTCGCGTACGTTTTACAGATCCGGAAATCCTGCGGTCATCGCTGGCCGCGGTGATCTTGCGGATGAAGTCGCTGCACCTGACGGCCATCGAAACGTTTCCGTTTCTCGAACCGCCGCCGGGTCGTGCAATCGCCGATGGTTATCAACTGCTGAACGAACTCGGTGCCGTCGACGACGACAACGCGCTCACGCCCCTTGGCCGCGAACTCGCGCGTTTGCCGCTCGATCCGCGCGTCGGCCGGATGATTCTTGCCGCGCGCGATCATCAGTCGTTGCGCGAAGTGTTGATCATCGCCAGCGCGTTGTCCGTTCAGGACCCGCGAGACCGGCCGATCGAGGCGCAGGAACAAGCGGATCTGGCGCACAAGAAATTCGCCGATGAGCGCTCCGAGTTTCTGCAGTGGACAAAAATCTGGGCGTGGTTCGAAGATGCGATCACGCACAAAAAGTCGAACAAGCAGCTCACCGATGCGTGCCGCGCGAACTTCTTGAATCACGTGCGTCTGCGTGAATGGCGCGACGTGCATTCACAATTGTTGACCGTCGTGCGCGAACATGGCTGGCGTCTGAACGAATCGGAGGCGACGTTTGAGCAGATCCACCTCGCGTTGCTGACCGGTTTGCTCGGCAACGTGGGCCTCAAGGCCGATGACGAGCCGTATTACCTTGGCGCACGCGGTATCAAGTTTTATCTGTGGCCGGGTTCGGCTCTGTTAAAGAAAGCGGGGCGCTGGGTTGTAGCGGGCGAACTCGTGGAAACGAGCCGGCTGTATGCACGCTGTATCGCGAAGATCGAGCCTGAATGGCTAGAGCAAGTCGGCGCGCATTTGCTGCGTAAATCGATTTCCGAACCACATTGGGAAAAGAAGGCCGCGCAAGTTGCGGCGTTCGAACGCGCGACGCTGCATGGTTTGACTGTCTATGCGCGTCGGCGGGTGAGTTTTGGCAAACAGGATCCGGAACGGGCGCGTGAGTTGTTCATTCGTGGCGCGCTCGTGGACGGCGAGTTCGAGACCAGGCTGCCGTTTTTCGCGCACAACCGCAAGCTGCTGGCGGATATCGAGCAGCTGGAGCACAAGTCGCGTCGGCAGGATGTCCTTGTCGACGATGAATTGATCTTCGGATTCTACGATTCGCTCGTGCCGAAGGGCATCTACTCGGGCGCGGCATTCGAGCGCTGGTATCGCGACGAGGAAAAGAAAGAAGGCGCGTCGCGCCGGTTGTTCCTTTCACGCGATGACCTGATGCGCCACGAAGCCGCTGGCGTCACAACCGATCTGTTCCCGAAGCGAATGACGATGGCCGGCATCGAAATGACGCTGACTTATCACTTTGAGCCGGGTTCTCCTCGCGATGGCGTGACGCTGACCGTGCCGCTGTTCGGGCTGAATCAAGTCGATGCCCGCCGCTCGGAATGGCTGGTTCGCGGCATGCTGAAAGAGAAAATTCAGTTGTTGCTGAAGTCGTTGCCGCAGAAATTACGGCGGCATCTCGTGCCGCTGCCCGAGTTTTCTGCGGGCGTGGTCGAGCGGTACAGCGGCAAGACGTTCGGCGCGGGCGGTTTGCTTGAAGCGCTGATTGCCGACATTCGCGAGCAGACGCAAATAGCGATGAAAGCGTCGGACTTCAAGCTCGAAACGCTGCCGGCGCATTTGTTCATGAACTTCAAGGTCATCGACGAACATGGGCGGCAACTCGCGATGGGCCGCAATCTCGCGCAATTGCGTACTGAATTAGGGGGCCAGGCACAACAGCATTTCCAGAAGCTCGCTGCGGGCGCTACATTGGATATCGGCAATGACGCGGCCGCGCCAGTGACGCGAAACGCTTCGGCATCCGATTCTACGGGTGGCAGTTCGGGTACCGCGCTTTACGAAAACCTCACAACATGGGATTTCGGAAAGCTGCCTGAATTGCTTGAAATCCGGCGGCGCGGTCAGACCTTGTTCGGCTATCCGGCGCTGGTCGATCGCGGAACGCATTGCGACGTTGAAGTATTCGATTCGCCGGAAGAAGCGGCACGGATTCATCGGGCCGGTTTGCGTCGGTTGTTTGCATTGCAACTGCGTGAGCCGATTCGCTATCTCGAGCGCAATCTGGGCGGATTGCGCGAGATGTCGCTGCAATACATGGCGCTGGGTTCACAGGAAGAGTTGGGCAGCCAGATCATAGAAACGGCATTGGATCGTGCGTGCCTGCAGGATCCGCTCCCCGATAACGACGCTGATTTCCATGCGCGGCGCGATCAGGGCAAGAGTCGGTTGACACTGCTGGCACAGGAAATCGCTCGGCTGGCCGGACAGATCCTGGCGGATTACGCGATGGTGTCGAAGAAATTGGCGCAGGCTAAATCGTTCGGTGCACCGTACGCTGATATGGCCGGGCAATTAAACGCGTTGATCGGCAAGCGATTTATTATCGATACGCCTTATACGCAGTTGTCCCACTTCCCGCGTTATCTGAACGCGATGGCGTTACGTATCGACAAGTTGAAGGCGGACGCTGTGCGGGATGCACGGTTGTCGGCGGAAATCGCGCCGCTGCTGCAAAACTATCAGCGAGCGATTGCGCAACGCGGCGGAGTGGCGGATGCGCGATTAAGCGAATACAGATGGTTGCTGGAAGAATTGCGTGTGTCGTTGTTTGCGCAGGAGCTTCGGACGCCGATGCCAATTTCGGTGAAGCGTTTGTACAAAGTATGGGAATCGATGCAACGGTAGTGCATGTGAAAAAGGCATGCGAAAAAGCGCGAGACTCGGCGGCTAGCCGGCTCGCGCTTCAAGGGCTTCTACAACGTTACTTCGTTGTTGCGCCCGGGGTCTCGACGACTTCGAGACTTAAAGGTGCTGCTGTCAAAACACTGGCGTCGGAGTTCACCGGACCGCTAGCCTGCGTGCTGACAGGGGCGGCCGCATACTTCTGCCATTTTCCGTCGGCAAGCGTTTCCACGTTGTCGCCACATTTCCGATAGAAATTGCGAGCTAAATTCTGCGAGGTGAATACGGCCTTTAACTGGCAGACCATTTGCGGTGTGCCAGCATCGTTCGTTACGTTCAAGACGTAGTCCCATTCACGAACGCCGAAGAATCCTTCCTGGAACTGCGGACGGCCCAGCAGGGACGCGACCTGGTTCTTGTTCATGCCGGGCTTGAGCTTGCGCAACGCTTCCGTTATCGGAAAGCTGCCACCGATATTCGATGCCGATTCCGGAGCCGGAAATACCAGTTCGTCCTGGCCGCCATTACTGGACAACCGGCTTCCCGTGCCACAGCCCGACAACAAAAGGGCCGCGACGAGCGAAGCGGCGAAAGGAAGTGCACGCGATGGTTTGCGGAGGGTGAAGTTCATCTCTTGATCGGATCCGTTGTTTTCATTAACTCGATGTCGCGGGCATTTGCAGCTTGCCCGCGACACTACCTCTGCCTGACTGCTCTGGCTTACCAGTGCATTCCGGCGCCAACCGACACGCCGAAGTTACCGCGCGTGCTCGTCGTGCCGCTGACCTTGTAGGCCCAGATGCCGTTCTCGGACAGTTGCGAAATTCCGACAGCAACCGCTGATTGGCCACCATACGTGCCACCACCCAGTGCCACCATGCCTCGGCCTGGCAACACTGCTTGCGGCAAACCTGCGACCGCGAGCGCCGATGCCGTGCCGGCATAAGCGTCACGACGTGTGCCTTCGGTCTTCGAGTCGGTGTAGTCGTTGGCCGACTTGAGCGTACTGCCGGCGCTTTGGTTCAACTGATTCAGGTTAACAACGTCGGTGCCTTGCGTGCCGGCTGCGACATTCGTGATCTGACGTTCACTGCCTGCTGCTCCAACCGAAACCGTGTTCGCACGATCTGCGACCGAGTTCTGGCCCAGTGCGACTGAATTCGTTGCAGTTGCTTGAGCGCCGTTACCCATGGCAACACCGCCAGTGCCCGACGCGACTGAATTTTGGCCGAGCGCCATGGAGTTGACGGCGGAAGCTTGTGCGCCGTTGCCCATTGCAACCGAACCCGCGCCGCTTGCCAGTGCGTTTTGGCCCGCTGCCGTAGCGTTGTCGGCGGTAGCCTGGGCGCCATTGCCCATTGCCACCGAGCCAGCGCCCGTAGCCACCGCCTTCGCGCCTATCGCGACCGCTTGCGTGCCGGTTGCCGATGCCGCATCCGTGTCACGATCGCCGTCCGCGCTGAACAAGGGATCCTTCGCGTCAATCACGGCGTTATTCACTGCCGCAGTGACTGCATTGTTCACCGCGTTGTTGACAACCTCGCCGACTGACGCGTTGACCTGACCGATTGCATCGTTAAGCTGACCTACGTTCACCGCGTCGGTTGTATCCACGCCTGCTGCGACATTGTGAAGTGCCGTCCCGCCGGTGCCTTCAAGCGTCACGCTGTCGTGATTGACGGAGCCGTCGGCGTTGCGATCGTATTTAACCGCGCCGTCGGACGCTGCCGTTGCCGTTGCTACGGCAGCTGCGGTCTGGTCGCTGACCGCTTTCAACTGGGCAACGTTGACCGCGTCTGTGTCCAGCGCGCCTGCTGAAACGCCGCTGATCGTGCGGTTGCCGACGTTGACTTCGCCCGCCGATGTCTGCGCTGCCGTCAAGCCGTAAGCGCTGTAGCCGATCTGTGCACCGGTAGTGGTGGCCGATCCCGCGCCGAGGGCTACGCTGTTCTCGTTGTTCGCGATAGCGTTGTTGCCAATAGCGATCGAGTTGGCGAACGCGGCGTTTGCTTGGGCGCCAAGCGCGATGCTGCTCGTACCCGCTGCAACTGCGCTACGACCGACTGCGACGGCGTCATCCGCGGACGCTTGTGCGGTTTCGCCAATAGCAGTGGCGGCGAGTCCCGACGCGTTTGAGCTGACGCCAATTGCAATGGCTTGCTCGTTGGCACGGGCCTCGTAGCCGACGGCTACGGCGTTATCTGACGCGAAGGTTTCAGCGCCAGTGGCGACCGAATTGACGCCTGCCGCCGTGGAAAAATTGCCAACCGCCGTTGTGTTGACACCTTGCGCAGTCGCGTTGGTGCCAACGGCAGTGGCGCCGTCCTGATAGGCGCGGGCCAATTTGCCAATGGCAACCGAGCCCACACCGGTAGCTGTCGCCGCATGTCCGAGCGCGACGGTATCGACATTGGCTGCGTTCGCGTTGGCACCGATCGCGATGGCGTCGGTTGCGGGGTTCGCGCCTGGATTTGCCGCTGCGGCCCCCGCCGGATCGATTCCGACTAACGCCTGCGTACCGATTGCGATCGAGTTTTCGGCCGATGCAGTGGCTTGATAGCCCGCAGCAAATGAAGTGACACCGCTGGCCTGTGCGCTCGAACCCACGGCCGTCGCCCGGTCTGTAGCTGCGGAGTTTGCGCCCACGGCGACTGAGCTGTTGCCGCCTGCCACGGCATAGGCGCCGGTCGCTACCGAGTTGGAACCAGCCGCATCGGCATACGCGCCGATAGCGTTCGACTGTACGCCGGAAGCGATAGCGGAATTTCCGATTGCATTAGATGCGGTTCCGGATGCCGTCGCGTTTGCACCCAGCGCAATCGCGCTCGCGGCTTCGGCGGCAGAAGCAGTACCAATGGCGACGGAATCAGTATCCCGCGTGTTTGCTCCGGTGCCGAAAGCAATAGCGTTGTTTCCTTGCGCCTGTGCGGATGCGCCGATGGCATTTGATCCGTCACTGGCCGCAACCGCGTTCGCGCCGATAGCGGTCGACTGTTCGCCAGCAGCCGATGCAGTGTCGCCGAGCGCAATTGCGCTGCTTCCGACGGCCGTCGACGCGGCACCAAATGCGACGGATCTGGCGCCGTCTGCTTCGGCCAATGCGCCTACTGCGGCACTGCTGTCGCCACTCGCGTAGCTTCCTCCGCCCAGCGCCGTGGATGCATTTCCCGACGCATTTGCCCCAAGACCGTATGCGCTGGCCCCCGTATTTGCGCTGGCGAAGGAACCTGTGGCCGTCGCGCCTTTAGCTTTCGCGAGTGTGTTGAGGCCAATCGCGACCGAAAGATCACCTGAAGCATTGCTCGGCGCCGTCGAGGCATTAGGTCCAACGATGATGGAGTTTTGACCCGTTCCGGAAGCCGCCCAGTCGTCAGCATGAGCGCCAGAGGACATAACAAGGCCGCCAATGCCGATCATTGCTGCTTGCACCATCACGAGCTTCGCCGACGAAGACCGCTTGGTCTTCGATTTAGACGTCTCGGAAGCGGCGACCCACGTGCCGGTTGATTCGTTCCAGACTGCTTTAAAGATTCTATTCATGAAAGAAGGATGTCTAACAATTTGACAAATACATGTCGGGTTGATCGATGGAAAGCGTCGCGCTGACGCCCGGCCAACATGATGGGGACGCATTTAGGCGTGACGGTTCCTTGGAACGAGGATCTCCCGCCTCGTAAGTTCTGGCCCGCTCGGGCGTCGGACAGCCTTCCTGCATTGCTACGTTCGGACTCAGAAGGGAGGGATGATCGCGGTTATCGCGTTTTCGAAATACACGATCTTTCCTAAATTGGGTTTAACGAGGAAAAGGATAGTTTGGAATGCAAAATAATTTAAAAAAATGTCATTTTTTGTCGTGTGTTTTTTGTCCAGTTTTCTTAACCGTACGTTTTCTTTCTATGGCTTCTGGTGTCGAGCGCAGGTTGATCGCGGCTTCGGCGCGGCTTCGGCGCGGCTTCCAGAGCGTTCGCGCTATCAGCGCCGGGAAATGCCAAAACCCCGTTCTGGATCAACACTCTCGTTGGCGCAAACGATCTACAATGGCGGCTGTTTTCCGACCCGGGTTTTCATGCGCAATCCTTTCCGTACTCGTTTCTCTCGCGCGACTGCTGCTACTGCTGCATTGATCGCTGCTTTTTCCATTACCGCACCGGTTCACGCCAACAACGTGATCGTGCTGAATTCCGGCGAGGCCACGCTGAGTCTTATCGATGAGGCGACCCGCCAGGTCGTGTCGACCATTCCGACCGGCAAGGAACCGCACCACTTGATGGCGACGCCTGACAATGCGTCGCTGATCGTGGCGAATTCGGTGTCGAACAATCTGATGTTCGTCGACCCGAAAACGGGCAAGCCGCAACGCTGGGTTGAAAACATCGAGGATCCGTATCAGGTCGGTTTTTCGCCGGACAAGAAGTGGTTCGTGTCAACCGGCTTGCGGCTCGACAGGCTGGATATCTACCGTTATGACGGCGCGAATATCTCGATCGCGAAGCGCATACCGCTGGCGGTCATGCCTAGCCACATTGCGTTCACGAATGACAGCAAGACTGCGTTCATCTCGCTGCAGGTATCCGGCGAAGTTGCAGCAATCGACCTGGCAACGCAAACGGTGAAATGGAAGATGAAGGTCGGCCCGGTGCCTGCTGGCCTCTGGATGACACCGGATGACAAATACATGCTGGTGGGCATGACGGGCGCCGACTACGTCGCGGTGGTGGACTGGCGCAACCAGAAGATCGTGAAGACGATCAAGACGGGCAATGGCGCGCACAACTTCCGCTCGCTGGCGGACGGCAAGCATGTGGTGGTGTCGAACCGGGTCGCGAGCACGATCAGCATCATCGATCAAGACTCGTTGACGAATGTCGGCGACATCACCGGTTTACTGCCAGGTCCCGACGATATGGAACTTTCCGCTGACAAACGTTATCTTTGGGTTACGTTCCGGTTTGCGAAGAAGGTTGGCATTATTGATCTGACAAATCGTAAGCTTGTTCAGACAATCGCCGTGGGCCGTTCTCCGCACGGCATTTACTTTTTCGATCGCGCGCCGGTGACAGGCCCGAATGGCGGCTAAGATCGACGGACGAAGAAGAGCTGAATTGAAGGTTGAGGCGCCGCCAGGGTAGGCGGCGGTGCCTGGTCACAGTAACGGAGCACCATGTTTCATTCCATTTTTTCCCTGTTCGACACGTTCGTTTCAACGCTGCAGACATGGCTGTACATCGACGTTGTGCAGCCGTTCCTGTTCAAGGTCGGCCTGATGGGTTACGACGAAGACACTTATGACGCGCTTTATTGGGTGATCGTGGGCGTGCTCGAAGTGCTGGTCATGTACGCAATCCTGCGACCGCTTGAGGCCTTGCGGCCTGCCGAAAAGTGGCAAAACAGGAAAGGCGTGCACGTGGACGCGCTGTATACGTGGATCGTCAAGCTAGGCATCCTGAACCTGTTCTTTTTCTTCACGTTCCAGCCATTCTTCGACGGTTTTCAAAGTTGGCTGCGGCTGCATAACATCGCCAATATCGAACTCGACAATCTTTGGCCAGGGGTTACTTCTCAGCCGATCGTCGCGTTCTTGATTTACCTGGTCGTGCTTGATTTCGCCGGATATTGGTATCACCGTATGGAACACCGGATCGGCATCTGGTGGGAATTGCACGCGGTCCATCACAGCCAGCAAAAGATGTCGCTGTGGACCGACGACAGGAATCATCTGCTCGACAACGTCATGCAAGCGGGCTTTTTCGCCGCTGTGGCGTTGGTGATCGGCGTGCAACCGTCGCAGTTCGTGGTGCTCGTCGCAATCACCAACCTGATGCAAAGCGTGCAGCACGCGAATATCCGGATGCACTTCGGCTGGCTTGGCGAGCGCTTGCTTGTCAGTCCAACGTTCCATCGGCGGCACCATGCAATTGGCTATGGTCACGAGGGCACCACGTACGGATGCAACTTCGGCGTTCTGCTGCCATGGTGGGACATGATGTTCCGAAGCGTGTCGTGGAACCGAGAGCTCGAGCCGACGGGCATTCGCGATCAGCTGGCGGCAGCCGACAAGCCCGGACGCAATTATGGCGATGGTTTCATCGAGCAGCACTGGCTTGCGTTCAAGCGCATTGGCGAGCGCATCGTGTCGCACCGGGCGACCCGTGCGCCGGGTTCGGATTCGGACGCAACCGCCGTTTAAGCAGTCGTGCTTGATCAAAAACGGCTCGTTCAGGAGATCCTGTCCGAGCGCATGTGTTTTTGTTTGAACCTGCCCAGTTTGTAGCGTTTCAGTTCTTCTCGCCGGCGTCCAGCCGGCGAAGTTGTTTTGACTGGCAGCGTTAGCCAAACGGACGAGCAGCGCGTCGTGCGCTCAGTGGTTTATCCTGTCTTCTTTCCCTCTCAGACGACCTTTTGCATGAATGACTTGCTGCGTTCGTTCGTGCGCGCGCTCGCGAACGCTTTTCACCCGAGAATGCTTTGGCTGACGTTCATGCCGTTTGCTGTGGCGACCGTTGCGTGGGGCGCCCTCCTGTGGTTTTTCTGGCAAGCCCTGACAGGCGCCGCGCGTAGCTGGCTTGATGGCTGGGCACTCACTTCCGCCATGTACCGGCTTTTCGATTCGATCGGATTTTCGTCGCTACATGCGGTAATTGCGCCGTTTTTTATCGTGATCATGGCGATTCCATTGATTGTCGTGACCATTTTGTTGCTCATCGCGACGCTATCAATGCCTTCTGTAATCAAGCTGCTGACGCGGCGTCAGTACGCATCGCTTGAAATGCGGCGCGGAGGCTCCTGGTACGGGAGCCTTGGGCATTCAGTGATCACCACCGTCGTGTGTCTCGTTCTGCTGGTCGTGACATTGCCGCTGTGGCTGATCCCGCCGTTTTTCGCGATCATTCCACCCGTGTTGTGGGGATGGCTGACTTACCGGGTCATGACGTATGACGCGCTCGCGTTGCATGCCAGCGCAGAGGAGCGCCGGGCTATTGTGCGTCGTGCGCGCTGGCCGTTGTTCGGGATCGGCGTGATCAGCGGGCTGCTGGGCTCGTTGCCGACCATGCTTTGGGCTTGGTCGGTCTGGCTGTTGCCCTTGTTTCCAGTGGTCGCGGCGGCAACCATCTGGATTTACGCATTCATCCTCGTCTTTTCGGCGCTTTGGTTCGCGCACTATTGCCTGCATGCGCTGGAGCGCCTGCGGACCGAAACCGCCGCTGCGTTGCCTCCGTTGAGCGGTCCCGGCGCTGCGGACGAGTTCCGAATTTCCGGCTAATTTCAAGATCAGGGAGCATTCATGGGCTTTGGCATGATCATCATTGGCGACGAGATATTGTCCGGTCGAAGGACCGACAAGCATCTGCCAAAAGTTATCGAATTGTTGTCGGCGAGGGGATTGTCGCTGGACTGGGCGGAATATGTTGGCGACGACCGCGAACGCATCACGGCTACACTCAAGCGCGCGTTCGCGTCGGGCGATGTCGTATTTTCAACGGGTGGGATTGGTGCGACGCCCGACGATCACACGCGCCAATGCGCGGCCGCAGCGCTTGGGGTGCCGCTTGAGTTGCACGCGGAAGCGGCGGAACTGATCCGGGCGCGGATCAGGGAGACGGCGGGCGACAAGCCGGTGGATCTTGATCTGCCGGAGAACCTGCATCGGTTGAACATGGGCACGTTCCCGAAGGGTGCGAGCATTATTCCTAACAGCTATAACCGGATCCCTGGTTTTTCGGTGAGGAACATCCACTTCGTGCCTGGTTTTCCTGTCATGGCATGGCCAATGATTGAATGGGTGCTGGATACCAAATTCGCGGATCTCCATCATGCAACGCCCTATGTAGAGCGTTCGGTGCTGGTCTTCGGGTTGCCGGAGTCGCGTATCACGCCGCTGATGGAGTCAATCGAACGCGATTTCCCCGGGGTGCGTGTCTTCAGCCTGCCAAGCGTAGGCGATGCGACGCGCGGGGAGATCTTCGGGCGCGCGCACATTGATCTCGGGGTCAAAGGCGAGCCCGAAGCAGCGAATGCCGCGTTCTCCCGGTTGCGCGAGGGCGTGGCCGCGCTCGGTGGCGAGATAGTGGAGATCGAACCGGGCGCAGCGCTCTAAGCTGCGACGAACTCGCCCCGCCATCAGGAGGATTTAAGCGCCGATCCAGGGTAGGCCGCGAAAACACCAACCGGAAACGGTTTTGCGGTGACCCTGTCCGTCCTTGTCGCCCTCGAAGCCTTCGAGCAGGTCGAAGGCCTTCGTGAAACCTTCCTTCTGAGCCAGGACCGCGGCCAGTTTTGACCGCGCTGCGCTGCGGCAGAGGAACAAGACGGGGGTGTCAGGCGAGGCCACTTCGCGCAACTTCTCCATGAATGCCGTGTTCGGGACAGAACCCGGGTACCGAATCCACTCAACGTGCGAATACTGTGCGGTGTCAATGGCCGGCCGCCCCACCCAATCGAGTTCGGCGTGGGTGCGCACATCGACCAGGCGAACGGATGGATCGAGTTGCAGAAGTTCGAAAGCCTCGGCGGGCAGAATGGCGCCCGCGTAAGGCAACTGGTTTTGATCGGCGCGAAGTGTAGCCTGGGCGTACAACTGTTCGAGCGTGCTCATGAAGGAGGTCTCCAATCGGACATTTAATCAGGCATTCTAGCTCGCTGGCAGCGCTTGGATCGTCGTGACCGGGTGAGGCGGGGGAACGCATCGGACTGGTGCGAAGCGTTTGAATTGCCCCGAATCAGTGCTAACGTTATAGGTCATAGTTTCGAATGCACCGAATATGTGCATGACTATGCGGTTTTGATCGAGTAAGCCCCTTGAAGGGTAGCGGTGCTTCCCCGAAAAAGCGCGTAGCTTCAACTGCTTAGCGCAACATTGGTGCACTTGGCATGGAAGCTGCTTTTGACTCTGCCGATGGTTTCGAATCGGTTAGGCGGCGAACTGAGTTCGTCGACTTTTGTTAATCAGGAGATAGGTAATGAGTAAATCCGTGGCCGACGTCATGCAACTCGTCAAGGACGAGGACGTCAAGTTTGTCGACTTCCGTTTCACCGACACGCGCGGTAAAGAACAACACGTTTCGGTGCCGGTTTCGGCATTCGACGAAGACAAGTTTGAAAGCGGCCACGCTTTCGATGGTTCGTCTATCGCCGGCTGGAAGGGCATCGAAGCGTCGGACATGCTGCTGATTCCGGATGCGGATACCGCGTTCATCGACCCGTTCTATGAAGAGTCGACGCTCGTGATGTCCTGCGACGTGGTGGAACCGGCAGATGGCAAAGGCTATGAACGCGATCCGCGCTCGCTGGCAAAGCGCGCTGAGGCCTACCTGAAGAGCTCCGGTCTGGGCGACGCTGCTTTCTTCGGCCCGGAACCTGAATTCTTCATTTTTGACTCGGTTCGCTGGAGTGCAGATCAGTCCGGCTGCTTCGTCAAGATCGGTTCGGAAGAAGCACCGTGGTCCTCGTCGATGGAATTCGAAGGCGGCAATACGGGTCATCGTCCGGGCACGAAGGGCGGTTATTTCCCGGTCGCTCCGGTCGACACATTCCAGGACATCCGTTCGGAAATGTGCCTGTTGCTCGAGCAGATCGGCATTCCGGTCGAAGTCCATCACCACGAAGTGGCGGGCCAGGGCCAGAACGAAATCGGCACCAAATTCTCGACGCTGGTTCAGCGCGCCGACTGGACGCAACAACTCAAGTACATCGTCCATAACGTAGCGCACACGTATGGCAAGACGGCGACGTTCATGCCGAAGCCGATCGTGGGCGACAATGGTTCGGGCATGCACGTTCACCAGTCGATCTGGAAGGACGGCAAGAACTTGTTCGCCGGCGACGGATATGCAGGCCTGTCGGAATTCGCGTTGTTCTACATCGGCGGCATCATCAAGCATGCTCGCGCGCTGAACGCGATCACGAACCCGTCGACGAACTCGTACAAGCGTCTGGTGCCGCACTTCGAAGCACCGGTCAAGCTCGCTTACTCGGCGAAGAACCGTTCGGCTTCAATCCGCATTCCGCACGTGTCGAACCCGAAGGGCCGCCGTATCGAAACGCGTTTCCCGGATCCGATGGCGAACCCGTACCTGTGCTTCTCGGCACTGATGATGGCCGGTCTGGATGGCGTGCAGAACAAGATCCATCCGGGCGAAGCAGCCGATAAGAACCTGTACGACCTGCCGCCGGAAGAGGATGCGAAGATCCCGACCGTGTGTGCCGGCCTCGACGAAGCGCTCGACGCGCTCAACGCGGACCGTGAATTCCTGACGGTTGGCGGCGTGTTCACCGACTCCATGCTCGACGCTTATATCGAACTGAAGACGAATGAACTGCAGCGCTATCGCCAGGCTGTGCATCCGATCGAGTTCGAAATGTACTACTCGCTGTAAAGCGCGTTGCATGACGCACGTGCTTCTTCGTCTGCTGTCTTGCGGAGAAGTGCGTTGCATGACGCGAAGCAGGAGTATCGGATGATCGAAAAGGGACGGCGTGCCGTCCCTTTTTTTAATCGCCGGCGCTTCTCCTGACAAGTTTCAAGACGGGGTCTTATAGACGGGGTCTCACTGCACGATGGTTCTCAAGAATCTCATCAAGGCGAGAAAGAGTCCTCCCGACAATTCGTTGTCCGACGACGCCGCGCTTGTCGCCACACATTTGCTGCCGGGCATGGAAGCGCTGCCCACGGTTGTGCTTGTGCTCGACAAGTTGAGCCTGAAGATCGCTTTCGCGAATCCGTCGGCGGAAGCCATGCTTGAGCGCTCACGCAAACAACTGGCTCAAACGTCATGGCCCGAACTGTTCGCCAATGCGGACGAACTGGTAACGACCATTGCATCGATTGCCGATCATCGTTTCAACGCAACGCACCTCGACGCCGTGCTCGAACGTCCCGGCCGCGAGCCGCTGCACGTTCACGCGATTGTGGCGTATCTGGAAGTCGCACCGAATTACGTGCTGCTCGAGCTATTCGAGAACGAGCGGCATTTGAAGACTGACCGTGAAGAGCGTATTCACGATCTGACCGCGGTCAACAAGCAACTGATTCGCAACCTCGCGCATGAGATCAAGAATCCGCTCGGCGGCATTCGAGGCGCAGCGCAACTGCTCGAGTTCGAGCTGGGTGCGCGTGAACGTGACGAATTGCGGGAATACACGCAGGTGATCATCAAGGAATCGGATCGCCTGCAAACTCTGGTGGATCGGTTGCTCGAGCCGCACCGGCATCCGCATATTGTTGGCGACGTGAATATTCACGAAGTATGCGAACGCGTGCGCGCTGTGATTCTCGCCGAGTTTCCACGTGGCCTCACGCTCGATCGAGATTACGACGTAAGCGTGCCCGACTTGCGTGGCGACAAAGAGCAGCTTATCCAGGCATTGCTCAACATCGTGCGCAATGCGGCGGAAGCGCTGCGCGAACGCATTTCACAAGGCGATGCGCGTATCGAGTTGCGTACGCGTATTGCGCGCAAAGTGACAATCGGCAAGCGCCTGCACAAACTGGCACTGGACTTGCATGTCACTGACAACGGTCCCGGCATCCCGGAAGAGATACGCGACCGGATTTTTTATCCGCTTGTGTCCGGGCGGGAAGATGGCAGTGGACTGGGTCTTACGCTCGCGCAGACTTTCGTGCAGCAGCACGATGGGTTGATCGAGGTGGAAAGCAAGCCGGGTTGCACTGAGTTCACCATCTTGTTGCCGTTCGAAGCCTGACCGGACACCGATGAAGGATCGAAGCACCGAGGTATGTGGAGTTAAGGATCGATCACGAGGGTTCATCGATATTTTTGAAAAGCGCTAGTACGCCTGACCGTTTCGACGGGCTTATACCGAACCACACGAAGACATCTCGCCGAACTATATGAAGCCGATCTGGATAGTAGACGATGACCAATCCATCCGCTGGGTGCTTGAAAAAGCGCTCGCAAGAGAGAACTTCGCTACGCGCAGTTTTTCCGGCGTCCGGGACGCGCTGACCGCGCTTGAACAGGAGAGTCCGCAAGTACTTGTGTCCGACATCCGCATGCCGGGCGGTTCGGGACTCGAATTGCTGCAAACCGTGCGCGACAAGCTGCCCGGTTTGCCTGTCATCATCATGACGGCGTTCTCCGATCTCGACAGCGCCGTGGCTGCATTCCAGGGCGGTGCGTTCGAGTACCTGGCGAAGCCATTTGATGTCGACAAGGCGGTTGAACTGATCCGTCGCGCCGTCGATGAAAGCATGCGCGGCGAAGCGGCTTACGACAATAGCGTCACCGAAACGCCTGAGATGCTCGGCCAGGCGCCAGCGATGCAGGACATGTTTCGCGCAATTGGCCGCCTGTCACATTCCGCCGCCACTGTGCTCATCACGGGCGAATCAGGCACCGGAAAGGAGCTTGTCGCGCGTGCGCTGCACCGACATAGCCCGCGCGCGAACGGACCCTTCATCGCGTTGAATACTGCCGCGATCCCGAAGGACCTGCTTGAGTCGGAGTTGTTCGGTCATGAGCGCGGCGCGTTCACGGGCGCGCAGGCGATGCGGCAGGGGCGGTTCGAGCAAGCTGAAAACGGGACATTGTTTCTCGATGAAATCGGCGATATGCCGTTCGATCTGCAGACGCGCTTGCTGCGGGTGTTATCCGATGGGCAGTTTTATCGCGTAGGCGGTCACAATCCGTTGAAGGCGAATGTTCGCGTGATTGCGGCGACTCATCAGAACCTTGAATCCCGCGTGCGGCAAGGGTTGTTTCGGGAGGACTTGTATCACCGGCTCAACGTGATTCGCTTGCGCTTGCCTGCGTTGCGCGAGCGTAGTGAAGACATTCCGTTACTCACGCGGCATTTCCTGCAGAAAAGCGCGCGTGATCTGGGCGTAGAGCCGAAGCGCGTGTCGGAAGATGCGCTCGGTTTTTTGGCATCGCTGCCGTTTCCCGGCAACGTACGGCAACTCGAAAACCTGTGTAACTGGCTGACCGTGATGGCGCCAGCGCAAACGATCGAGCAAAAGGATTTGCCGCCGGATCTCACGCCGACTCAGGAATATGCCGGTGAGAGCACTGCGTTGACAGCTTCGGCGGCGGACATTGGCGGTGGGTCGAATTCGGCGCTTTCTGGCGGTGCAGGCGGTTCGCCTGCTTCGCTTGGTACGCCGCCTGCGGGCGTTCCCCCGAGCGTTTGGGAAAACGGCTTGCGGACCGAGGTCGCGCGATTACTGCGCGAGAATACCGCTGATGTCATGGACGAACTCGCGCGCCGCTTTGAAGCTGCGGTGATTCGCGAGGCGCTGGACTTCACGCGGGGCCGGAAAGTGGAAGCGGCCGAGCGGCTAGGGATCGGGCGCAATACGATCACACGCAAGATTCAGGAGTTGCACCTGGACGCTTGAGGTGAGTAGTGGAGGGCGTCTGACGACGCCCTCACCGCGGTTCTGCGGATGTGGTTTATAGACGCATGGCTTTGAGAGAGCAGCCTCAAGGCTTCGCGCCTCAAGATCCGGGCGAGGCACAACGCAGTCGCCTGCGCGCTTGGCATAGCTTCCGCGTGAACACATCGACATCGCTGTTAGCCATTCCCTACTCAGCTAATCGTCGTGATCACCGGTGCGTGATCCGACGGCTGTTCCCACTTTCGCGGCACTTTGTCCACTTCGCACGCAGTGCATCGAGCGGCAAGTTCCGCCGTGACCAGAATGTGATCGATGCGCAGTCCCGCGTTGCGACGGAATCCAAGCATTCGATAATCCCACCATGTGTAAAGCTTCTCAGGCTGCTCGAAAATGCGGAAGGTGTCCGTGAGTCCGAGTTCGATCAACTGCACGAAGTGCGCGCGCTCGTCGGGTGAGACAAGGTTCTGGCCTTCCCACGCTTTCGGGTCGTGGACGTCGCGATCTTCCGGTGCGATGTTGTAGTCGCCGAGAAGGGCAAGTTGCGGATGCGCCTTCATCTCGCCTTCGATCCAGTCCCGCAGCGCTTCGAGCCAGCGCATCTTGTAGGCGAACTTTTCCGTCCCCGGCGCCTGGCCGTTGGGGAAATAGGCCGAGATGATCCGCACGCCTTCGACGGTCGCGGCGATCACGCGTTGCTGTGGATCCTCGAACGCGGGAATGTTGCGCACTATCGTGGTCTCGTCGATCGTCAGGCTGTCGCGTACCAGAATGCCGACACCGTTATAGGTCTTCTGACCGGCGAACCAGCTTCTGTAGCCAACGGCCGCGAGTTCAGCGACGGGGAATTTGTCGTCGGTGAGTTTGAGTTCCTGCAAGCACAACACGTCGACGCCGCTCGTTGCCAGCCAGTCGATCACATGCTGTTGGCGGACCTTGAGGGAGTTGACGTTCCAAGTGGCAATTTTCATTTCATTAGTGCGGAGATTGACTCTCGTCAGTGATCGGCCGTAGGCGTGGAATTGGTAGCCGTAAATTTGTACCGCAAGTACCAAGCCGTTTGTCGGCCTCGGTGTTATTGGCCCGATTGATTGACGCGCGGCGCAGCTTGCCTGAGCCGCAGATCATAAGCGCTCAACGCGAAGGGCGTCAGTGATGTACCGGCACAGCGACGAGTTTTACTCCCAGCGCAGCGGCAACTTTCTGGATGGTTTCAAATCGGGGTTTCGCGCCTTCAGCCAGCGACTTGTACAGGCTTTCACGTTGCACGCCGGCTTCGGAGGCGACCTTCGACATGCCGCGCGCTTTCACGATATCGGCAAGAGCGGACAGGAGAATGTCGGAGTCCCCCGAGGCAAGCGCCTCGTTCAGATAGGCCGCGATGGCCTCTTCGCTATTGAGATAGTCGGATGCTTCGAAAGTCGAAATCTGAGTCGAGTTCATTTTCGTTCCTGTCTGATTCGCTGCCACATGGTCTTCGCTCGGGCGATATCCGATACCTGCCCTTGCTTGCTTCCTCCGGCCAACAGTAGATAAACCGTCAAGCCGTCACGCACGTAATACACACGGTAGCCCGCGCCTGTGTGAATCCGCATTTCCCACACACTGCCGCCGACGTCCTGACAATCGCCGAAATTTCCCAATGCGGCGCGTTTGATCCGAACCAGGATGGCGGCTCTTGCTAACACATCAGTCACGCCCAACAGCCAGACCGAAAAGTCGTGCGTTTGATTGATTGTGTTCGTCATGCGTGTGGATCCCAGATAGCGTTAAGTGGGATGCCTGGATGAACTGTATCCTATCGGATACGAAAATTCAAGGCATCAATGGAATGTGGTGATGCGATCTTGATTGGCAGGCAAATCAGCGTCGGAGTGACACGAACGGTGCGACACAGGCCATCCTTTGGGCCAGTGGAGTTGTCAACTGTGATCGATCGACGGAGCTTGCTGCAGTCGACCAAATGGCTAACGACGTCAGCACGCCGAAAATCGTGCTTTCTGTCCCGCTACAATCATCGAAACACTTGGAAATAGGACAACCCCATGGACCTGATCATTCGACGCGCGGTGCTCGCGGATTCTCGCGATCTGATGGACATCGGAATCGAAGGAGGCCGTTTTGCTGCGATCGAACCGCATCTCGCGGCGAGCGCCCCTGAGGAAATCGATGCGGAGGGTTGTCTTGTCAGCGCGCCGTTCGTCGATGCGCATTTCCACATGGACGCCACGCTGTCCTATGGTTTGCCGCGGGTGAACGCGTCGGGCACGCTGCTGGAGGGAATTGCGTTATGGGGTGAGCTGAAGCCCGAGTTGACACAGGAAGCACTGGTCGACCGGGCGATGCAGTATTGCGACTGGGCCGTCGCGCGTGGCCTGCTCGCGATTCGCTCGCACGTTGACGTCTGCGATCCGCGTCTGCTTGCTGTCGAAGCGTTGCTGGAAGTGAAGCGCCGCGTGAAGCCCTATCTGGACTTGCAACTTGTCGCGTTCCCGCAGGACGGCGTATTACGCAGCAAGGGTGCCTTGGAGAACCTCAAGCGTGCGATATCAATGGGTGTGGATGTGGTTGGCGGGATTCCACATTTCGAACGCACGATGGCCGACGGCGCCGAGTCCGTGCGTATTCTTTGCGAGTTCGCGGCGGAGAAGGGCCTGCGCGTAGACATGCATTGCGATGAGTCAGACGACCCGATGTCTCGCCACATAGAAACATTGGCGGCGCAAACCCATCGGTTGGGCTTGCAAGGACGTGTCACCGGGTCGCATCTCACGTCGATGCATTCCATGGACAACTACTATGTGAGCAAGCTGATTCCGCTAATTCGCGATTCCGGCGTGGCCGCGATCGCGAACCCGCTGATCAACATCACGCTCCAAGGCCGCGCTGATACCTATCCTAAGCGTCGAGGCATGACCCGCGTGCCGGAGTTGATGGCAGCGGGCGTCGACGTAGCGTTCGGCCACGACTGCGTGATGGACCCGTGGTACAGCCTGGGTTCTGGCGACATGCTGGAAGTTGCGCACATGGGTTTGCACGTCGCGCAAATGACGGGCATTGACGCAATGCGTGCCGCATTCGAAGCGGTGACAACAACGCCGGCGAAGATCCTGGGTATCGAAGCGTACGGGATCGCCGTGGGGAACAATGCGGATTGCGTGGTGCTGGACGCGCGCGATCCGATTGAAGCCATTCGATTGCGTGCAGCGCGTACGGCTGTGCTTCGGCGTGGCAAGGTGATCAGCCGCGCGCCGGCCATGCGGGCGGAACTCAGCCTGGAAGGGCGCCCGGAGGAAGTAAGATTCCGGCTGGATCGGTAAGAGGAGTAGCCTGAACAAGACTGCAAGAAGGCCGCATTAAAAAGACCGTTCCAACTCGCGCTGGAACGGTCTTCTTCGATCATGCAAACGGCGTCGCCGCCGTCATGACCTCAATGCGCAGCCTCCGGCGACATGCCGTTGTGCCGCAACAGCGCATCGATATTCGGTTCCCGTCCACGGAATGCCTTGAACGAGTCCATCGCAGGCCGGCTGCCGCCCACTTCAAGAATTTCGCGACGGTACCGAATACCCGTTGTCGCATCGAGCACTGATCCACCGCCGAGTTTTGCGGCCTCTTCGAATGCGGCATACGCATCCGCCGACAACACCTCCGCCCATTTGTAGCTGTAATACCCTGCGGCGTATCCGCCCGCGAAAATATGCGTGAAGGTATTAGTCCAACGGGAGAAGGGCGCTTGCGGCACGACATGGAAGCGCTCGTTGATCTCACGAGCGAAGTCGTTGACGTTGGTCGCGCCGGCCGGATCGTAGTCGCTGTGAAGCTGGATATCGAACATGGAGAGCACGATCTGGCGCAGCGTGCCCAGACCACTCTGGAAGTTCTTCGCGGCCAGCATCTTCTCGAACAATTCGCGTGGCAGCGTGGCGCCCGTGTCCACGTGGCCGGACATGTCGGTGAGCACGTCCCACTCCCAGCAGAAGTTCTCCATGAACTGCGACGGCAGTTCGACGGCATCCCATTCCACACCGTTGATACCCGAGACCCCGAGTTCATCAACGCGCGTCAGCATGTGATGCAGGCCATGCCCGAATTCATGGAACAGGGTGATGACTTCGTCGTGTGTAAAGCATGCGGGCTTGCCGCCAACGGGCGCGGAGAAGTTGCACGTCAAATATGCGACGGGCGTTTGTACGCCGCCTTCCCGGCGTTTGTGGCGTGAGCGGGCGTCGTCCATCCAGGCGCCGCCGCGTTTGCCTTCGCGCGCATACAGGTCCAGATAGAACTGCGCGACAAGCGAACCGTCCTTGTTTTCGACGCGGAAAAAGCGAACCTCCGGATTCCAGACCGCGGCTTCATCGCGACGGATGCCCACGCCGAATAGCGTCTCCGTGACCTTGAACAAACCCTTCAGCACGGCCTCTTGCGGGAAATACTGCTTCACTTCGTTTTCCGAGAACGAGTACCGCTGCTGGCGCAGGCGTTCGGCGGCGAAGGTCGAATCCCACGGCTGCAATTCCGGCATACCGAGCTCCGTCGCGGCGAACGCACGCAATTCCATCCAGTCCTTCTCGGCGTGCGGGCGTGCGCGCACGGCCAGGTCCTCGAGGAACGCAACCACTTGCGCCGGCGACTCGGCCATCTTCGGCGCAAGCGATACCTCGGCGAAGTTCTGATACCCGAGCGCGTGCGCTTCTTCGGCACGCAGTTTCAACTGTTCGACGACATTCGCCGTATTGTCCCAGTCGGGCTTGCCGTTGCCGTAGTTCGCACCCAGTTCGGACGCGCGCGTCACATACGCCCGATACATCGCTTCACGTAGCGGCCGATGCTCCGCGTACTGCATCACCGGGAAATACGAGGGGAAATGCAGCGTGAACTTCCAGCCCTCACGGCCTTCTTTCTGCGCGGCTTCGCGCGCCGCTTCAATCACGTCTTCCGGCAAACCCGCGAGTTCGCTTTCCTTGGTTACGACATACGAAAACGCGTTGGTGGCATCGAGGACGTGATCGGAGAATGCCTTCGACAACGCCGCCTGTTCTTCCTGAACGCGCGCGAAACGGGGTTTTTTGTCTTCGGGCAACTCGGCGCCCGACAAACGGAAACCGCGCAACTCGTTGCTGAGCATTTTCTTCTGCTCGACGGAAAGCGCTGCGTGTTCTTCGCTCGCCGCAATCGCCTTGTATTTCTCATAGAGCGCCAGATTCTGCCCGACGCTCGCGGAGAACTCCGTCACGCGCGGCAAATTCTCGGCGTGGGCGGCGCGCAGCTCGGGGGTATCGGCGACGGCATTCAGATGGCCGATCACACCCCACGCACGCGACAGCCGTTCGCTCGCGCGCTCCACGCTTTCCACGATGTCCCGCCAGGTTGCGGGTGTTTCAGCCGCGCTGGCGTGATCGACGGCGGCTCTTGCATCGGCGAGCAGAACGTCGAGCGCCGGCGTGACGTGTTCGGGCTTGATGTCGTTGAAACGGGGCAGGTCGGAGAAGTCGAGCAGCGGGTTGCCTGGGGCTTGGGTCTGAGCCTGATTCGCTTGATTCGCGGTATTCGATGGTGTCGAATTGGACATGACTCTCCCGGTCTCGGATAAAAATGGATGCGACGATGAATGTGACGCCGCGCCTGACGCAGCGTCTGACACAGCACGCGATTTCAGCGGCGGCGCTTTCTCTATTGTGGGGACGCCTCCGCCGATTCTCAAATCGATTCTGGCTAAGGCGGTGATTTACACGATCGGCGTGCCAGCTGTGCGTGTCAGTGCGGCTATCCGACAGCCGGTCCGCCCATCATGCATGTAAGTGTTCAAAGTGCAGGTGTTGAAAATGAGCGCTGAAGGGCGCTGGCCCGAACGTTTTAATCCCGATCTTGCTGCATCGCGCGTTCGGCCGCTTCAATAGTGTTCACCAGCAGCATGGTAATCGTCATCGGTCCGACGCCACCGGGCACGGGCGTAATGAAACCGGCCACCTCTTTAACGCCCGCGAAATCGACATCGCCGCAAAGTTTGCCGTTCTCGTCGCGATTCATGCCTACGTCGATCACTGTTGCACCGGGTTTGACCATGTCAGCGGTCAGGATATTGCGCCGTCCGGTTGCCGCGACGACCACATCCGCATTTCGCGTCAGCGCTGCCAGACCGCGGGTTTTGCTGTGCGTGATAGTGACCGTGGCGCCGGCTTCGAGCAGCAGCATGGCCATCGGCTTGCCGACGATGTTCGAGCGTCCGATCACCACTGCGTTGGCGCCTTCCAGCGGGATGTTATGCGCTTCGAACATCTTCATGACGCCGTAGGGCGTGCACGGACGAAACAGCGGTTTGCCGGTCATCAGCGCACCGGCGTTTTCGACGTTGAAGCCATCTACGTCCTTGGCGGGAGCAATGGCTTCGATCACCTTGTGGCTATCGATATGTTTCGGCAACGGAAGTTGCACCAGGATGCCGTGTACGTTCGGATCGTTGTTCAGATCGTCAAGCCGGGTCAGCAATTCGCTTTCGGTGAGCGTAGACGGGAAACGGTCGAATACGGAGTGCAAGCCATTGTCCTGACAGGCTTTTACCTTGTTGCGGACGTAGACCTCGCTGGCCGGATTTTCGCCGACGAGAATGACTGCCAGGCCGGGTTGCTGGCCACGGGCGGTCAGGGCGGCGGCACGCGTGGCGACATCGGCGCGAAGGGTCTTGGAGAGGGCGTTGCCGTCGATGATTTGGGCAGTCATAGGAGGTCTGGGCGGAGGAGAAATCCGCTGATTTTCTTGAGGGCGCAGGGTCGCAGGAGGCCTGTTACGCCAGTGTGGCGCGGCGTTGCGGTCGGTTTTTAATTATACCGGACGGGGATTTTTGCTGGCGCGCGACGAGCGGGGAGTCACCGGGAGTACTGGAGGGCAATGGTCGGTTTGGCTTGCGCCCGAGCGGCAGAAAGAGTCGCCCATGAACCATGAGCCGCGCTCCTGCGGCCGAAACCAAACCGCGTACGCCGAGGAGTAAAAAGCCCCTCGGCGCGCAGAGAAAACGACGAGATCTTACTGAGCTTGCGTCTGCGGTTTGTTGGAAAGTGCCAGCCTGAGCAAATCCGCAACCGTATTCACGGAAAGCTTCTCCATGATATTCGCGCGATGCGCTTCCACCGTCTTGATACTGATACCAAGATCATCAGCAATCTGCTTGTTCAGGCGCCCCGCAATGATGCGCTCCAGGACTTGATGCTCCCGCGCCGTCAGCTTGCCCAGCCGCTCAGCCGCGGCACGCTGCTGCTGCACGCTGGAACTCTCGGTACGCGCCTTATCCAGCATGCGTTCAACGAGCTTGCGCAACTCGGCTTCATCGAACGGCTTCTCGATGAAATCCATCGCGCCCTTCTTCATGGTCGAGACGGCCATCGGCACGTCGCCGTGACCCGTCACGAAGATGATCGGCAGCAGGGAATTTTCCGCGATCAGCCGTTCCTGCAACTCGAGACCGCTCATGCCTGACATCCGTACGTCCAGGATCAGGCACGAGATCGCGCCTGAATGGGCGATCGGGAGGTACGCATCGAGGTACGCTTCAGCGCTCGCAAAGCACGAGACGCGGTAGCCATTGGCTTCAAGCAGCCAGCGCAAAGAATCACGCACGGCCTCATCGTCGTCGACGACAAAGACGGTTTCCTGAGTGGTGACTGTGCTCATAGCTCTCCCGTAACAGTTTGTTGTGTGGGTTGATGACTGGGAGCTTCCGGTCCGTTACTGCCCGGACCATCGGCTTCTCCGATTGGCAAACTGCAATGGAATGTGGCGCCCGTCACGTTGCCGGAGGCATCGATATTGTTCACCACCCAAAGACGTCCACGATGCGATTCAATGATCGATCGGCAAATGTTCAAGCCCATGCCCATGCCATCGGACTTGGTGCTGTAGAAGGGTTCAAACAGGCGCTCCGCCGTGGCTTCGTCCACACCCGGCCCCTGGTCCACCACGCTCACGCAAACGAAACCGCCGTCCACGCGCTGCACAACCACGCGAATCACTGGATCGACGGCGTTCGGCTTGGCATCGTGCATGGCTTCGGCTGCGTTTTTCAGCAAGTTCACGAGCACTTGCTCGATCAGCACCGGATCCACATGGATCACGGGCATGCGCGAGCGGATTTCGGTAAGAATTCGGATCTTGCGTTTGCGCGCTTCAATCTCAGCCAGGCCGACCGCGTCCGCGACGATATCCGCCACGCGCGTAGGCTGGCGTTTCGGTTCGCTGCGTTTCACGAATTCGCGAATGCGCTTGATGATCATGCCAGCGCGCACCGCTTGCTGCGCCGTTTTTTCGAGCACCGGCAATAGCGCGTCCTGCGTCATGCGGCCCGATTTGACCAGCGCGACGCAACCCGAACAGTAGTTGTTGATGGCGGCCAAAGGCTGGTTCAGCTCGTGCGCCAGCGATGACGCCATTTCGCCCATCGTCATCAAACGGCTGGTGAACTGCAGCTTTTCTTCCTGCTGATCGGCCAGTTCCTGCGCCTGCTTGCGTGTGGTGATGTCGGTCGCAATCTGCATCTGCGCGAGATGGCCGTCCACCCATTGAATGTACTGGCGACGCACTTCGAACCACTTCTGGATGCCTTCCACATACACTTCCTGCGCGTCCGAGGTGCTTTCCGTCAGCGCGGTGGCGGGCAGGCCGGCGTAGGTATCGACCATGTCGATGGAGTCCGACGACGTTTGCGCCGTATCGAAACCCGCACCCGCGAGTTCGAGATGGCCATCCGGGCGAATTCCGAACAGGTGCCGGTAATAACGATTGGCGAACAGCAGTTCGGCTTCGTCGGCGGCGAGCACGGAAACCGCCGCGTCGAGGCTTTCCAGCACGGTGGTGAAGCGTTCGTGCGCGGCCGCGAGATCTTCGCGGGCGCGGCGCGGCTCGGTGATGTCGGTCATCGACGACATCCAGCCGGTCTGCCGGCCCGAACTATCTATCAGCGGCGACACATAAAGCCGCGCGTGGAAGAACGAACCGTCCTTGCGGCGCACGCGCAATTCGAAGCCGGACGAGGGCGCCTTGCCTCGCAACGTCATGTCCAGCTGCCGCTGCATTTCCGGATACGCGTCCTTCGGCCAGTACGGAAAGGGCGCTACTTTGGACACGAGGTCGCTTTCGTCCCAGCCGGTCATCCGGCAAAACGCGGGATTCACGTGCGTGATCCGGCCGTGCATGTCGAGCACGCGCATACCGATCAGCACTGAGTTTTCCATCGCGCGGCGGAAGAACGCCTCGGCGTAGAGCGCCTGTTGGGCCTCAAAGCGTTGCCGCGTGTGTTTCCACAGGCTCCACAAACTCCACAACACAAAACATGACAGACCGGCGACGAGCCAGACGAGCGTGTTGTTCGTGAAATTCGTGAGTTGCGGATACGAATAAACGCGTACCGATACTCCCTGGCCCGGCGGATCGAGCGGCAGGTCATAGAACATGTCGCGCGGCAAGCGCGGTCGGCTGGAGGTAGTGGCGAGCTCGCGATTGTTCAGGTCGGTAATGGAAATCTTGTACTTCGCGGAGAGTTCGCTGGGGATGTCGTGCTTGAGAATCCCTTCGATGGAAAACACCGCCGCAATGGACCCGAGAAAATCGCGGTCGCGATAAACCGGTGTCTGCAACGTGATGTAGCCGTTGCCTAAATCGTCGTATAGAAGCGGGGAGTAGACCTGGCGGCGGCTGGTGCGGGCTTCATCGAAGGCTGACTGAACGGCGTCGTCCATCTGCGCGTCGGTGGGCTTGGCGAGTCGAGAACCCAGCACCGGCAGCGGCGTATTGGGCCAGCGCGGCTTGTGTTGTGCTGTGTACCAGTTCATGTAGAGGATCTCGGGATGCCCCTGCATGATGTCGCCCGTGGAACTCTGGAACGACGCCGGATCCCCGTGGCCACTCGCAATGTCACGCGCCAGTGCCTGGATCTGTTCCTGCGCGCCAGTCATGGAAAGCCTGATTTGCTGCTGCGCCCAAGCCACGTTACGGTACAGCGTGTCTTCCTGTTGTTGCTGTTCACGCCGGTTGAGACTCCACAAAATCAGGCTCATCACGACGAGGAACACCAGGATCGAGATCAGTGGGGTCAGCAAGTACGAGTTCGACCACCACGGTCCGTGGTGCCAGCGGGTCGGCGCCGAGTCGTTGGGTTTGCCCCGCGATCGCGCCGAGCGTGCGAAAAGCCGTTCGGTCAACATGCGCGCAATTGTAACGCAGCGCCACACTGTTAAATGGCGTAAAAAGTCTTGAAAAGGCCCGCAATTGATCGCAAGGACACCAACGCGACCATCAAAAAGTCCTTGCCCCACGGTGCATTGCAGCATTTTTCCGCATTATGAGATTGAGTCTCATGATTCGAAATATTGCTTGCACTACTGTTCGGAGGCTCTTTAGAATTGCCGCACGCGCGCTTGTCCCTCATTGCTCTCCGCAACTGTGTCTTGCGGATGGCTTAAAGGCTCGCGTCGTCTGTTCACAGAGCGTTCCTCAAATCAGGAGACGAGCATGTCCGCTGTACCCGACGAAGTGATGAAATATGTCGCCAACGCCAAGGACGACGAAGATCCCCAGGAAACCGCAGAGTGGCTGGAAGCCCTCGACGGCGTGATTTCGGCAGTAGGCCCGGATCGCGCCCATTACCTGATCGAAAAGCAGATCGAATTCGCGCGCGTTCACGGCGAACATCTGCCGTTTTCAGCCAACACGCCGTATATCAATACCATTCCGGTTGCCGCCCAATCGAAGATTCCCGGCGACCAGGACATCGAACACAAGATCCGTTCGTACACGCGCTGGAACGCCATTGCCATGGTGTTGCGCGCCGGCAAGGACACGAACGTGGGCGGGCACATTGCTTCGTTCGCGTCGGCGGCCACGCTGTATGACGTTGGTTTCAACCATTTCTGGCACGCACCGTCGCCCGAACATGGCGGCGATCTCGTGTTCGTGCAGGGCCATTCGTCGCCGGGTGTGTACTCGCGCGCTTTTTTGCTCGGCCGGCTGAAAGCCAGTCAGCTCGATAACTTCCGCCAGGAAGTGGGCGGCGAAGGTATTTCGTCGTATCCGCATCCGTGGCTGATGCCCGACTTCTGGCAGTTCCCGACCGTGTCCATGGGCCTCGGCCCGATCATGGCGATTTACCAGGCGCGTTTCATGAAGTACATGGATGCGCGCGGCATCATCAAGGCGGGAAGCCGCAAGGTCTGGGCATTCCTCGGCGATGGCGAAACGGACGAACCGGAATCGCTCGGCGCGATCGGCATGGCCGGCCGTGAACGGCTCGACAACCTCGTCTTCGTAATCAACTGCAACCTGCAGCGTCTCGACGGCCCGGTGCGCGGCAACGGCAAGATCATCCAGGAACTCGAAAGCGAATTCCGCGGCGCCGGCTGGAACGTGATCAAGGTAGTGTGGGGCAGCCGCTGGGACTCGCTCTTTGCCCGCGATAAAACCGGTGCGCTGATGCGCCGGATGATGGAAGTCGTCGACGGCGAGTACCAGACCTACAAGTCGGAGTCGGGCGCCTACGTGCGCGAGCATTTCTTCAACACGCCGGAACTCAAGGCGATGGTGGCGGAATGGTCCGACGAGGACATCTGGAACCTGAATCGCGGCGGCCATGATCCGCACAAGATCTACGCAGCGTACACGGAAGCATCGAAGACGAAGGGCCAGCCGACCGTCATCCTCGCCAAGACCATCAAGGGTTATGGCATGGGCGAAGCCGGTCAGGCAATGAACATCACTCATCAGCAGAAGAAGCTGCATACCGATCAGCTGAAGAAATTCCGCGATCAGTTCAAGCTGCCGATTCCCGACGACCAGATCGCCGACGTGCCGTACCTGACGTTCGACGAAGGCTCGAAGGAACTGGAGTACATGCGTGCTCGCCGCCAGGAACTCGGCGGTTATCTGCCGGCGCGCCGTCAGAAGGCCGAGTCGCTGCCGGTGCCGGATCTGTCGGCGTTCGAGCCGGTGTTGAAGGGCACGGGCCCGGGCCGCGAGATCTCCACGACCATGGCGTTCGTGCGGATCCTGAACATCCTGCTGAAGGACAAGGCGCTCGGCAAACGCATCGTGCCGATCGTCCCGGATGAATCGCGTACGTTCGGTATGGAAGGCTTGTTCCGCCAGATCGGTATCTGGAATCAGGACGGGCAGAAGTACGTGCCGGAAGATTCCGACCAGCTGATGTTCTATCGTGAATCGGAAACTGGCCAGATCCTGCAGGAAGGGATCAACGAAGCCGGCGGAATGTGTGACTGGATCGCGGCCGCGACGTCGTATTCGACGCACGGCGAGATCATGATCCCGTTTTACATCTTCTATTCCATGTTCGGCTTCCAGCGTATCGGCGACCTGGCGTGGGCGGCAGGCGACATGCGTTCGCGCGGCTTCCTGCTCGGCGGCACGGCTGGACGCACGACGCTCAACGGCGAAGGCCTGCAGCACGAAGACGGGCATTCACTGATGTGGGCGGCGTCGGTGCCGAATTGCGTGAGCTACGACCCGACCTTCGGTTACGAACTCGCGGTGATCATGCAGGACGGTTTGCGTCGCATGGTGGCGGATCAGGAAGACGTGTACTACTACGTCACGGTGATGAACGAGAACTACGAGCACCCGGCGATTCCGCAGGGTGAAGGCGTAGCCACCGACATCATCAAGGGCATGTACTCGTTCCGCAAATCGGATGCCGACGCAAAAACGCCGCGCGTTCAACTGATGGGCGCGGGCACGATCTTCAACGAAGTGATCGCTGCTGCTGACCTGCTGAAGAATGACTGGAACGTCGCCGCCGATCTCTGGAGCGTCCCGAGCTTTACGGAACTGGCGCGCGAAGGTGCGCAAGTGGAGCGCTGGAACCTGCTGCACCCGACCGAAGAACGTCAGGTCTCGCACGTGACGAAGCTGCTGAAGGACGCGAAAGGTCCGGTGATTGCATCGACGGATTATGTGCGTGCGCTCGTCGACCAGATTCGTGGCTACGTGCCGAACAAGTTTGTCGTGCTCGGTACCGACGGCTACGGCCGTTCGGATACGCGCGAAAAACTGCGTCATTTCTTCGAAGTCGACCGCTACTGGGTCACCGTCGCGGCGCTCAATGCGCTGGCCGATGAAGGCACGATCGACCGCAAGATTGTCGCCGACGCGATCAAGAAGTACGCGCTCGACCCTGCTAAACCCAACCCGATGACGGTTTAACGCATCGGCCCCCGAGTGTTGTTGCGCGAAGTCGCCTTGCTTCCCGGCAGGGCGATTTTCGCGTCGCGACCCAGGAGACAACAAACAATGAGTCAAGCGATTGAAGTCAAGGTACCGGATATCGGCGATTACACGGACATTCCGGTGATCGAAGTGCTGGTGAAAGTCGGGGACGCCGTCGAGAAGGAGCAATCGCTCGTCACGCTCGAATCCGATAAAGCGACCATGGACGTGCCAAGTTCGGCAGCGGGCGTCGTGAAGGAAGTTAAGGTCAAGGTTGGCGACAACGTGTCGGAAGGCGCGTTGATCGTCGTGCTGGAAGCGGCTGAAACGGGCGGCGCGGCTGCTGCGCCGAAGGCCGCTGAAAAGCCTGCCGAAGCACCTGCCGAGGAAAAAGCTCCTGCTGCGGCTGCGCCTGCCGCATCGTCGGGCGGCGGATCGGTTGAAGTGAAGGTGCCGGATATTGGCGACTTCAAGGACATTCCGGTCATCGAAGTGAATGTGAAGGTCGGCGACAAGGTCGAGAAGGAGCAGTCGCTCGTTACGCTCGAATCCGATAAAGCCACCATGGACGTGCCGTCGCCCGCAGCGGGCACGGTCAAGGAACTCAAGGTCAAGGTAGGCGACAACGTCTCGGAAGGCACATTAATTCTTGTGCTGGAAGGCGGTGAAGGAGCGGCCGCGCCTGCCGCTGCGCCCAAGCAGGAAGCACCGAAGGCGGAAGCACCTTCGGAAGCACCTGCGAAGTCCGCGCCGGCTCACAAAGAAGCGCCGTCCGCACTCGCGCTCGCACCGGCTATTCCGGCGGGCGAAGGTGGCTCGCGTACGTCGAGCCACGCATCGCCGTCCGTGCGCAAATTTGCGCGCGAACTGGGTGTCGATGTTGCGTCCGTCAAAGGAACGGGCCCCAAGGATCGCATCACCCAAGCCGACGTGACCGCGTTCGTCAAGGGCGTGATGAGCGGCCAGGGTAAAGCGCCGGCTGCAGCCGCCGCAGCGCCGGCCGGTGGCGGCGAGCTGAACCTGCTGCCGTGGCCAAAGGTCGATTTCACGAAGTTCGGTCCTGTCGATCCGAAGCCGCTATCGCGTATCAAGAAGATTTCGGGCGCGAACCTGCATCGCAACTGGGTCATGATTCCGCACGTCACGAACAATGACGAAGCTGATATCACCGACCTCGAAGCGCTGCGCGTGGCGCTGAACAAGGAAAACGAAAAGGCCGGCGTGAAGTTCACCATGCTCGCATTCGTGATCAAGGCGGTGGTCGCCGCATTGAAGAAATTCCCGACGTTCAATGCGAGCCTCGACGGCGACAACCTCGTCTTCAAGCAGTATTACAACATCGGTTTTGCCGCCGATACCCCGAACGGCTTGATGGTTCCGGTGATTCGCGACGCGGACAAGAAGGGCCTTGTGGATGTTGCCAAGGAAATGGCCGATCTGTCGAAGGCGGCGCGCGAAGGCAAGCTCAAGCCCGACCAGATGCAAGGCGGCTGTTTCTCGATTTCGTCACTGGGCGGTATCGGCGGGACGCATTTCACGCCAATCATCAATGCGCCTGAAGTGGCAATTTTGGGATTGTCGCGCGGCGCGATGAAGCCGGTGTGGGACGGCAAGGCGTTTGTACCCCGCCTGATTTTGCCTTTGTCGCTGTCGTACGATCATCGGGTTATCGATGGCGCCGAAGCCGCGCGGTTCAATGCCTACCTTTCTGCTGTGCTGGCGGATTTCCGTCGCGTGAGTCTCTGATTTTTGTGCTCGGCGGGCCGCCGATGTTGGTCCGCCAGCCGCCTCATTGAACTTGCTTTGCACTGCATTTTGCCAGTCGCCCCTGTGCGGGGCGGCACTTACTTTCTTTGCGTTGCCAAAGAAAGATAAGCAAAGAAAGGCAAGTCTGCCGACGGCAGAACCAAGGGCTACGCGTTGCGTTCTTGTTTCTTGGTTCCGCCTGCTTCCTTCTTAGGGGACAACATGAGTCTCACCGAACTTAAAGTACCCGATATCGGCGATTTCAAAGACGTCGATGTCGTCGAAGTGAATATCAAAGCCGGCGACGCCATCGAGAAAGAACAGGGCGTCCTCACCCTCGAATCCGATAAAGCCTCTATCGAAGTCCCCAGCGACCTCGTGGGTACAGTCAAGGAAGTCAAGGTAAAAGCTGGCGATAAAGTCTCGCAAGGGTCCGTGATCGCGTTGGTGGAAACAGCCGACGCCGCCAGCGCAAAGCCTGCCGCACCGGCGCGCGCTGAAAAGCCCGCCGCGGCAAAAGCCGACGCACCCGCGCCGAAGGAAGCCGCCGCGTCGAAGCCCGCTGAACAGA
>DASYLW010000001.1:0-2894 GCA_036009385.1 Caballeronia sp. | reverse complement strand
AAGCCGGTGTTGTGGACCCGACCAAGGTGACGCGTACGGCACTGCAAAACGCGGCATCGGTGGCAGGCCTGCTGCTGACGACCGACTGCGCTGTGTCGGAACTGCCGAAGGACGATGCTCCGATGGGCGGCGGTATGCCCGGCGGCATGGGCGGTATGGGCATGGACATGTAATTTCGGGCCTGGCCTGAAATTACAGGGCAACGCGGGCTTCTTCGGAAGTCCGGCGTTTGCCGAAAAGAAAAAACCCGCATCGGCAACGATGCGGGTTTTTTTGTCGGCCTATTTTTCCGGTTAAGAAACGCGCGGCTACTTGTTGTTCTGTGCGCGCATCTGCTCGGCGACTGCCTTGTAGTCGTAGGTCGGATAGAACTCGGTCCGGTAGCCGCCCCATGCGGTGTTTTCGATCGCGCGATTCACGTCGCGCAGTTTATCGGCGGGGACGCGCAGCGTGACCACCTGACCGATGCCCATCATCACGTACCACGAAACCACCTGAACGCCCGGTGGCGGGAACGCCTTGAAGAAGCCTTGCTCTTTCAGTTGTTCGTTGATTTTCGGCAGCGTCTTCGATTGATCGTGCTTCAGGAAAATGGTCAGCAGAAATGTTCCGTCGCCGACGGGCGTCGCGTTCGGATTCGTGTTTTCAGCAGGAGCGGGAATAGCGGGCGAGGCGGGGGCCGTCTGCGCGAACAACGCGGCGGAACCGACTGCAGAACTGATTACCACTAGCGCTCCCGCAATCAGCCATTTTCTACACTCACGCATCGGCTTTCTCCCTGACGGCGGCGCGTTTCGGGCGCACGTTCAATGCCCTGCGGCTTTTCACGCGCAGGGCATTGAACTGGGCGTGGCCGGCGGCGGTGTTGTCGAAGATGCACCATACTTCGTGCGCTTTTTTCGCCCGGTCATGCAGCGTGAGCGCGAGGGCATCGAGGTAGGGATATTCGTACGACGACTGGTACATCTCCGGCGAGCCATGCAGCCGGAAATACACCAGCGACGTATCCGCCCGATACCTGATGAAACAATCATCGGGCTGTGGATCGGCATCGACGTAGGCGATCTCTTTCGACTTGAGCATCGTGGCCGCGCCTTTCGCGAACCAGCTCTCGTGGCGTGCTTCCAGCGCGATCGGAATGTCCGTGCGTTCGCGCATCGACGTAAAAAACGACTTGGCCACATCGGGATCGAACGCCAGGCTCGGCGGCAGTTGCACGAGCCAGCAGCCAAGCGTACTGCCCAGTTGAGTCGCGGCTTCGAGGAAAGCGTCGAGCAGCGGCTCGCAATTGACGAGGCGTGCGTCGTGTGTAATGGCCTTCGGGACCTTCACCGAAAAGCGGAACGTGCTGGGCACGCTGTCGCGCCAGCGTGCATACGTTTCCGCCCGATGCGGCCGGTAAAAGCTGGAGTTGATTTCGACACAGGTCAGCACCTGCGAATAGCGGGCGAGATGAGTACCCTCGCCGGGGAAATGTTCCGCGACCGCGTCCGTGAGGCCCCAGCCAGCGCAGCCGATCCGTACAGGGCCGGAACTGTGCTTGAGTGGGGGGAGCGATGGTTTGCGCAGCGGCATGTGTCAGTCTCGCTCCAGGAAATATCAGTGGCGGGCTTCGCCCGGGGTAACGGGTGGTGCATCTGCCTGTGGATCTATCACCACGGGCGGTGTCTCGTCGTCATCGTTTGAACGCGCCCAGAAAAACCGGTCCGGCAAATACGCGCCCATGCCGGGCCTGAACGCTGCGCGGGTCGCCTGGAACACGTATTCCTGAGCTTCGCGCGCGGCTTCCGCGGGTTCCTGCCCGTTGGCGAGCAACGCGGCGATGGCGGACCCGAGCGTGTCGGTAACACCCATCATGCGGTGCTCGATGCGGTCCCACGTGTCCTGCCGGATCTGGCCTTCCTCACTGTAAAGCGTATTCACATGCCGGTGCGTGCCCGTTTCCGTCGCCAGGATGTACTCGCAGCCTTGCGACAGCAAATGCGAGATCGCGGCGTCGAGCGTGGGCGCTTCGGCGTCGCCATCGGGCTGCGCGAGTTGCAGGAGCGTGGCGTGATCGGCTACGAGCATGGTGGTTTGCGGCACCAGCAAATCTGCAATCGATTCGCGCAATTCGTCCGCCGCCAGCACGTGTTCGTCGTCGAGCGTGAAGTCGGGCGCGAGGATCAGCGGCACGTCGTCGTAATCGGCGACCACTTCCGCAATTGCGCTGACCACTTCAGCACGCGTCGCCGCGCCGATCTTGAAGGCCGCCACCGGCATATCTTCCAGCAACATGCGGGCCTGAGTGCCGACGGTGTCGGGATCGAGCCCGGTGACTTCGTCGCAGGTCGCCGAGTCGCGCACGGTGTAGCCGGTCAGGACAGTGAGTCCGTGACAGCCCATGCTGGCAAGGGTCAGCAGGTCTGCCTGCAGGCCGGAGCCGCCCGTGGGATCGGACAGGCCAAAGGTGAGAACAATAGGAGGGGTGTCGCTGGGCATCGGATTATTCGTGGGTTCAATCTAATCGGCTATTCAAGCGGCCGGACAATGAGTCGGCTCAAACGGCACGATTATGCGGCCTAAAGTCACGCCGGCACATGAGATGGCCTTTTTTTCGCGCCAAAGTTGGATGAATCATTGTGCGGAAACCGGTGCAACGAAGGACCGATACTTGCTGGAAGGGCGTCGCAGGCTGCGTGGCGCTCGCATGGGCGGTTCCGGCGGCGGGGGCGGACCAAGCCGACGAACCTCCAGACGAAGCCGGAAAACCGTCCGAATCCTGACCGATCGGCCAGCGCTGCCGCATTGCTAGGCATCGCGCCGCCAAACCGGTACCATCATGCACTCATTTAACCGATTGCCCGACGCGACATAAGTATGGAATACAGAAGCTGGATGTGCCTGATTTGTGG